>CAUUSJ010000006.1:0-53205 GCA_963547765.1 uncultured Streptococcus sp.
CTACTTCAGAGCGAGAAGTTACATCAACTTTTACAAATAATAGATTCGGGTGACGTAAATCGTTGTCGCTAAGATCAAAATTCGCTACATTGACTCCTAATTCCAACAATTCTTCGACGATTGCCTTACCAATCCCAGATGACGCACCCGTCACAAGAACTGTTTTGCCTTTAATGTCTAACCAATCATTCATTTTGATACCTCTCAAATTTTATTTACAAGGCAATTATACAGCGCTTTCATAAAAGAATTAAGACACTCTTTTTTACACTGTTCAAAAAAATAATAAACTAATTAAGAGGCTTGTACTAAAAAATCCACAAGAAATGAACCTGTGGATCTTTTTATATCCTGAATGAACTCAAAGCATATGAGAATCAAAGGCGTGCATTCAACTCAGCACCCAGCTCTTCAAAGCCTGGTTTCCCAAGAAGAGCAAACATGTTTTTCTTATAAGCCTCAACTCCAGGCTGATCAAATGGATTGATACCATTCAGGTAGCCAGAAAGAGCAATAGCTAACTCAAAGAAGTAAATAGTATAGCCCAAAGTGAACTCATCTTGCTCAGGCAGGGTCACAAACATATTTGGCACTCCGCCGTCTGTGTGAGCTAACAGCACTCCATCTGTTGCTTTCTTATTGACAAAGTCAACATCTTTTCCTTGCAGATAACCAAGGCCATCCAAGTCTTCTGCTAATTCAGGAATCAACACATTTTTGCGAGGCTTATCTACACGAATAACTGTTTCAAAGAGGATACGAGTTCCTTCTTGAATAAATTGCCCCAAAGAGTGCAGGTCTGTTGAGAAGTTGGCTGAAGTTGGGTAGATACCTTTTTGGTCTTTACCTTCTGACTCACCAGCCAGTTGCTTCCACCATTCTGAGAAGTATTGCAAAGATGGTTCGTAGTTAGCTAGAACTTCTGTCAGATAACCTTTACGGTACAAGATATTGCGTACAACTGCATATTGATATGCTTCATTTTCAGCCAACTTATCAGAAGCATAAGCCTTGCGAGCAGCATTTGCTCCTTCCATTAACTTGCTGATATCAGCCCCTGCAGCTGCGATTGGCAAGAGTCCCACTGCTGTCAATACTGTAAAACGACCACCAACACTATCAGGCACTACAAAAGTATCCCAGCCATTAGCATCTGCTTCAACCTTAACTGCACCTTTAGCGCGGTCTGTAGTTGCATAAATCCGTTTATTTGCTTCTTCCTGACCATACTTCTTAACCAAGAGTTCTTTGAAGACACGGAAAGCAATAGCAGGCTCTGTAGTTGTTCCTGACTTAGAAATAACGTTGACAGAGAAATCTTTGTCTGATACATAATCTACCAAATCAGCCAAATAGCTTGAAGAGATAGAATTACCAGCATAGAGGATTTGAGGTGCCTTACGTTCTTCCTTGCTTTGTAGATTTACAAAAGAATTATTCAAGAAATCAATCGCTGCACGTGCCCCTAAATAAGATCCTCCAATACCGATGACGATTAACACTTCACTATCAGATTGGATTTTAGCAGCCGCCTTTTGAATACGAGCAAATTCATCTTTATCATATTCTTCAGGCAAATTCAACCAGCCTGTCATTTCTGCTCCAGGACCTGTTCCGTTTCGTAGAGCATTATCTGCTGCAGTCACTTGAGGCTGCATATAATCTAATTCATGTGGTGCTACAAACTTATCCAGTACCTTTGAATAGTCAAATTTAATATGTGTCATGTTTATCCTCCAATTGTTCTTTTCTTTTATGATAACGCTTTAAGAAAAAATAAGCAAGTACTTTTACTATTTTAAAACGTTTACATTTTTATTCTATACTATTTTTCTAAATAAGCTAACCCTAGGACATAACTGAGAGCAATCGTTTGCGCAAGTCAACAAATCTTAGGCCTATTGAGAAGAACAGTTTTGATTGACAAGAAAACCAATATGCTTCTTAAGATTGGATGTCAGCTGAATTCATTTCAGGTCCGTTCAAACTAGATTCACTGCTCCAATATTCATCTGCGCCTTACACAGGCTTGATTCTTAAATATCGGAACCTAGTTCTCACTTTGCTCAAACTGCGTCAATGTCTCTAAACTCATCTTCCTCCTTCGGAGTTGATTTGTTAAGAGGCATAGAAAAAGAGCACACAGTTCAAATCGCTTAGGGCTGCTGGATTCCTCCCCTGACCCGCTTCACGCAGAACTGTTGCTCCACTAATTAGTATAACACAAACTTTCTTTTTTGGCTAATTTTCTCTACTTTTTCCTGCGATTTCTGAAAAAGTTCTGCATAATCGCCGCACATTCTTCTTCTAAAAGGCCGCTTTCAACCTCTACGCGGTGATTCAAGCGCTCATCCGTCAGGATATCGTAGAGACTGCCCCCAGCCCCGAATTTCTGGTTTTTCGCTCCATAGATCACCTTTGGAATCCGAGCCAGACCGATAGCCCCGCTACACATGACACAGGGCTCAATGGTGACAAAAAGCGTCGTATCCAGCAGGCGCCAGCTATTTTCACGCTGATTGGCCTCTTCAATCGCCATGATTTCCGCATGCATGACCGCCCGCTGCAGCTCCTCACGTGCATTATGCCCGCGTCCGATAATCTGACCATCCTTGACCAAAACACAGCCAATCGGTATTTCATCATTGGCGAGGGCAATCTCTGCCTCCTTCAAAGCTTCCCGCATAAATATCTCTTTTTCCTCTATCGTGTAGTCCATCTCTTCCCTCTTCCTTTTAGTTTCTTTGTTCATTATACCACAGGCAACTTATGACTCACAAAAAAGCCGCCGATTGGGCGACTCTTATGGGAGATTATTATGAAAAAGTTTAGGAGGTTTAAACAAAGTTAGGAGGTCTTTGTTTATGTTTCTAGTATAGCTGGCCTATCTTAAATAAAACTTAAGCTTTTTGAATATTGATAATTTTAGCAATATCGCTAACTTCTTGGGCAATATAAGTGGCTCCGGCTTCTTCCAATTCTTCCCTGCTACCAAAGCCATAAAGGACGCCGATAGAATCAAGCTTTTGCGCTTGAGCGCCAAGCACATCGTGCTCCCTGTCTCCAATCATGATGGTATGCGCCAAATCTGTAATCCCATTTTGCTCTAAGGCATACTGGATAACATCGCTTTTTTTACTACGTTTTCTGTCCATGGTCGCGCCAGCGACAAAGTCAAAATAGTCATACAAACCAAAATGTTTGAGAATCTGAATGGAAAATTCTTCAGGTTTCGACGTAGCGACAATCAACTGTTTATCAGCCTGCTTCAAAGAAGCCAGCAAGTCAGGAATACCTAGATAGACCTCATTTTCATAAAGACCTTTTTCAGAAAAGTACTCATGATAGTAGTCAATGGCCTCTAAGCATTCTTCCTTAGAAAATCCATAAAAGCGCTCAAAAGAATCCTGCAAGGGCGGACCGATGAAGACCCTCAATGCTTTCTTGTCTGGCACTTCAATCCCATATTTTCCTAAGGCATAGGCCACCGAGTTGGTAATCCCTAGTTCTGAGTTGGTCAAGGTACCGTCTAGATCAAATAAAATCGTTTGATACATTTTTTCCTCTTTCTGCTTTCAAAAAGAGGCTGGGACAAAAGTCCTAGCCTCTCAATTGTCTTTGGATTGTCGAGCAAGACGCAGTGGTTGAGTGGGCTCTACTAGGCTGATTTCATCAGCTTTTACAGCCCTACTCAACTGTGCGGAGGTGGGACGACGAAATCGAATTCTAACGAATTACCGATTTCTGTCCCACTCTCTTGTCTTCATTTGCTTATAAACTTGACCAAACACTTTCCAAGATATTGGTTTGCTCGCGACCTGGTCCGACTGAGAAGGTCGAAATGCGGACTCCAACCAGTTCGCTGACACGGCGAACATAATTGCGGGCATTTTCTGGCAGGTCTTCTAGGCTGCGGACACCAGTGATGTCTTCGGACCAACCTGGCAATTCTTCATAAATTGGCTTGCAGCGCTTGAGCTGCTCCAAACTTGCTGGGTAATGGTCGATTCTTTGACCGTCCAAATCGTAAGCCACACAGATTTTGACTGTATCCAGACCACTCAAAACGTCAATGGAGTTGAGGGAAAGGTTGGTAATGCCTGATACGCGGCGGCTGTGGCGCATAACAACGGAGTCAAACCAGCCCACCCGACGCGGACGACCAGTCGTTGTACCGTATTCATGACCCACTTCGCGGATGCGGTCACCCACTTCATCAAAAAGCTCTGTTGGGAATGGTCCATCACCAACACGGCTCGTATAGGCTTTGCAGACACCAACAACCTTGTCAATCTTGCTCGGACCAACACCTGAACCGATCGTCACCCCACCAGCAACTGGGTTAGACGAAGTTACAAATGGATAGGTACCTTGGTCAATATCCAGCATGACACCTTGAGCTCCTTCAAAGAGGACACGTTTGCCTTGATCCAGAGCGTCATTGAGGATGACAGATGTGTCAGTCACATACTGCTTGATTTGCTGACCATATTCATAATATTCTTCAAAAATATCGTCAACGCTCATCGCCTGGCTATCGTACAATTTCTCAAAGAGGCGGTTTTTCTCAGCTAGATTACGCTCCAAGCGCTCTCTGAAAATGTCTTTATCCAAGAGGTCAGCGATACGGATACCAACACGCGCAGCCTTGTCCATGTAGGCAGGACCGATTCCCTTGATCGTGGTACCAATCTTATTGTCGCCTTTAGCTTCCTCTTGCAGGCGATCCAGCTCGATATGGTAAGGCAGGATGACATGGGCACGATCTGAAATGCGTAAATTATCTGTGGTAACACCTTCTTGGTGCAGATAAGCCAACTCCTTGACCAGAGATTTAGGATTGACCACCATCCCATTTCCGATCACTGAGATCTTTTCTGGGAAGAAAATCCCTGATGGAATCAGGTGCAGCTTGTACTTCTTGCCGTCAATCACAATCGTATGTCCAGCATTGTCACCACCTTGGTAGCGGGCAATCACTTCAGCATTGGCCGAAAGGAAATCCGTAATTTTCCCTTTTCCTTCATCTCCCCATTGGGTTCCTACAACAACAACTGATGTCATAATTTCGTCTGAGCTACGAGAGCTCTTCCTTTCTTAATCTACAAGGCAGGAGTTTCACCTGCAAACGTATCTTACACTTTATTATAAGAAAATTTTGAATTTTTTTCAAGATTAGGTGTCTTTTAAATTTGGATTTTCACTTTTGAAAACGAATGATTCTTTTTAAAATTATCTATTTTCCCGAAATATATCCAATAAATGGAAATAAAAGTTCGGAAATTTACCAAAAACGTAGTGAATAGTTGTTTTCTGGCCTTTTTTATAATAGACTGAAAGTACTATACTAAGGACGGAAAAACATGATGACTATTGATCGTTTACTCGAAAAGCTAGACCCTGCCAGCCCGATCTTACAGGCTACTTTTGGACTGGAAAGAGAATCCCTGCGCGTGACAGAGGCAGGTACACTGGCATCAACTCCCCATCCCAGCTCTTTGGGCTCTCGGAGTTTTCATCCCTATATCCAGACAGATTTTAGCGAGCAACAGCTCGAATTGATTACGCCCATTGCCTCTTCAACTCAGGAGGCCCGTCGCCTACTAGGTGCCATTACTGATGTGACTGGACGCTCCATCTCGCGAGAAGAACTCATGTGGCCCTTGTCCATGCCGCCCCAACTACGAGATGAGGAGATTGAGATTGCCCACCTCGACAATACCTACGAGCTCCGTTATCGTCAAGGTTTAGCGGAAAAATACGGCAAACGGCTCCAGACCATTTCCGGTATTCATTACAATATCGAGCTAGGAAAAGATTTGATGACGGCTCTCTTTGAAGCCAGTGACTTTTCTTCCCTCAAAGATTTTAAAAATGCTCTCTATCTCAAATTGGCTCGTAATTTCCTCCGTTTCCGCTGGTTCTTGACCTATCTTTATGGTGCGGCTCCACTGGCAGAAGCTGGCTTTTACGATGAGTCAGTTGAGGCTCCTGTTCGCTCACTCCGCAATAGCCATCACGGCTACGTCAATGACGAGCATATCCATGTATCATTTCGCTCGCTGGAAAGCTATGTCTCGGACATCGAGGCCTATGTCGGGTCTGGCGACCTCAGTGCAGAAAAGGAATTTTACTCGCCTGTGCGCTTTCGCGGTCAAAAACGAAATCGAGACTATCTGGAGCAAGGTATCACTTATCTGGAATTCCGCTGCTTTGACCTCAATCCTTTCGACGCTTTGGGCATCAGTCAGGAAAGCTTGGACACAGTCCATCTCTTTCTCTTGGCTCTATTGTGGCTGGATAATGTGACAGATAGCGATACACAACTACAAGCGGCTCATGCTCTCAACGATGCCGTTGCTCTGGCTCACCCCTTGACGCCTCTACCTGCAGAGGCTGACAGCTCTGCTATTCTCCAAGCTATGGAAAATGTCATTCAGCATTTCAATCTCCCTGACGCCTACCGTCAATTGCTAGCACAAGTCAGAGCTACGCTGGCTGAACCCAAACTGACTCTGGCAGGGCAATTATTGCCTCATATTGAGAAGAATTCCCTATCAGCATTTGGACTGGCAAAAGCACGGGAATATAGAGATTACGCCTGGACCGCGCCCTACGCTCTCAAGGGGTATGAAAGTATGGAACTTTCCACTCAAATGCTCATGTTTGACGCTCTCCAGAAAGGCCTCCATCTCGAAATCCTAGATGAAAATGACCAATTTCTCAAGCTCTGGCATGATCACCATGTGGAATATGTCAAAAACGGCAATATGACTTCCAAGGATAACTATGTCATCCCTCTAGCCATGGCCAATAAAACCGTCACCAAAAAGATTTTGGCAGCAGCTGATTTTCCCGTTCCAGCTGGAGCAGAATTTTCTTCCCTAGAGGATGGACTAGCCTATTACCCTTTGATTAAAGACCGACAAATTGTTGTCAAACCTAAGTCAACCAACTTCGGACTAGGCATCTCTATCTTCCAAGAACCAGCTAGTCTGGAAGCTTATCGCAAGGCTTTGGAGATTGCTTTTTCAGAAGACCTTGCTGTCCTAGTGGAAGAATTCATCGCTGGAACGGAGTACCGCTTCTTTGTCTTAGACGGTCAGTGTGAGGCAGTCCTCTTGCGAGTAGCAGCCAATGTCGTCGGAGACGGTCAGCATACCGTGAGAGAATTGGTTGCCATCAAAAATGACAATCCTCTGCGCGGGCGAGACCATCGTTCACCACTCGAAATCATTGAACTGGGCGAAATTGAACTGCTCATGCTGGACCAGCAAGGTTATGGACCAGATGATATCCTGCCTGCTGGAGTCAAGGTTGACTTGCGGCGCAATTCCAATATTTCTACCGGTGGAGACTCGATTGATGTCACAGACAGCATGCACCCATCTTATAAGGAACTCGCTGCGGACATGGCAAAGGCTATGGGAGCTTGGGCTTGTGGCGTTGACCTGATCATCCCTGACAGCTCTGCTATTTCTACCAAGGAAAATCCCAACTGTACCTGCATCGAGCTAAACTTCAACCCCTCTATGTATATGCACACCTATTGTGCTGAGGGGCCGGGACAAAGCATCACCCCTAAAATACTAGCCAAACTTTTCCCAGAAATGGACTGATAAAAGACGAATCGCAAGGAATGCCCTGCGATTTTTGTTTGAATATTTGAGAGAAACGAAGAAACTTTCGTTTTAGAAATGACGCTTGCTTTATTGATAGGAATCAAATGTCTTTTTGAATTAAGCAAATATAAAAAATGGTCTCAATATATAAAATCATTTCAATCTTTATCCTTCAAAAACCAGCTTTTATGTTAAAATAGAGATATCACATTGAGAAGAAAGAGCAAAGTCCATGTCGAGAAAAAAGGATGATTCTAACCAGCAACCAGAATGGTTTAGCTGGATTTGGATACTTGTATTTGTATTTGGTTCTGGAGCTGTAGCCAGCTATCTAATTCCCATAGCTATTCTGGGGGCTATTGGTTACGGAATCTATCGCTACCAAAGCCAGAAAAAAGTTCGGATTGAAGCAAAGCAAGTCAGCATTGGCCGTATCGAAGATTTAAAATCAGAAATTGGTCAGGCTGACCGCCGCATAAAAAAATTGGAAGGCTACCAAGAAGATGGGGACCAAGAAAGCTATCAGAATTTAGCTCTAGAAATTCTTCCCCAGCTAACCTATATCAAAAATGCTGCTAACGACCTACGGGGAGAAATTCCTGCTTCAGTCTACCAGCGAATCCAGACCAAAATTCGTACTGTAACCGATGAAATTGATGAACAACTGAGAAAGATTGAACGAGAGAAAAAACGAAAAGAAGCGCAGCCTAAGAAAACTAGTCTAGAAGAGCTAGCCCCAGAATTGGTCGCTACGGTTCGCAATATTCAGATTGACCATGAGGCCATTCTTCAAAAAATCTCTCAATCCGAAAGCAACAATAAGGAAGAGCTGACTGCCATTCATCAGTCCCAGATGGAGCACTACGAAGATATTTTAGAAGGCTACCTCAAAATCAAAGCTTCTCCCAAAGATTTTTACAATGCAGAGGAGCGGCTAGCCAAGGCCAAAGCAGCCATCGAGCAGTTTGACTTGGACCTAGACGAAGCGCTGCGCCAGTTAAATGAAGCTGATTTGAGGGACTTTGACATTAGCCTGCGTATCTTAGACAAGGAAAAGCACACAGAAACCGGCTTTTAAGCTAGATAAACCAAAGGAGAAACTATGAGCCAAGAATTTAATTTTGATATTGATAAAATTGCCAATAATGCTATCAGCAAAAGCGACAAAACAACAGAAATCATCGAAGCCAACACGACTCAAGAAAATGGTCAGCTAACTTTTCTGGAAAAGCTGACTCCTGAGCAACAGAGTGCGATTACGGCTAAAGCTCCGCAGCTGGTGGATAATTTCGTATCAGACCAAAATGCCTTGCTGGACTTTGGCCAATCTGCTGTAGAAGAGGTCAACGGTACTGTCAATCGTATCTTAGCCGAACAGAAAAAATTACAAATTCCCCAGGTAGATGAGCTTTTAAAAAATACCAACAAAGAACTCAATGGCTTTGTCGCAAAATACAAGGATGCTCAAGTAGCAGAACTGGACAAGAAGCCTAATTTCCTGGAAAAACTCTTCAAACAGAGCAAAAACACTCTTCAAGAATTCTATTTTGATTCACAAAATATTGAGCAGAAAATGGACGGCATGGCTGCAACCGTCGTCAAGCAAGAAGACGTTCTGGCTCGCAATATTGTTTCTGCTGAAATGCTGATTGAGGACAATACCAAATCGATTGAAAACCTAGTTGGAGTTATTTCCTTTATCGAAGCTGCTCAGCAAGAATCTGGCAATCGAGCGCTCAAACTGCAGGCTGAAGTCGCTCAGTTAGATATGACAACCGTTGACTACCAAGTAAAATCGCAAGAATTAGCCCGAATAACAGAGGTGGTCAATACCTTAGAGCAGCAACATACTGAATATGTCAGCCGTCTCTATGTAGCTTGGGCGACGACTCCTCAAATGCGTAATCTGGTCAAGGTTTCCTCTGATATGCGCCAAAAACTTGGAATGCTCCGTCGTAATACCATTCCAACTATGAAACTGTCTATCGCCCAGTTAGGGATCCTCCAGCAATCCATGAAGTCTGGTCAGGTAGCTGACGCTATCTCTAATGCGAATAACGCTGCCCTGCAAATGCTCGCCGAAACGAGCAAGGAAGTCATTCCTCAGCTGGAACGGATTTCCCAAAGCCCTACTATCGCTGTTGAGTCTGTCACTAAGCTTGCAGAAAGCCTCGTCGCACAAAACCAAGGCATTATCGAAGCCATTGATAAAGGACGGGAAAAACGCGCTCTGCTAGAAGCCACTGTCATTCAATCTGCAGAGACCATCAACAACTCTGTCAAACTGCGTGATCAAAAGATTATCCAAGCCCTGTTGGACCAAGGCAAGGAAGCCCAGAAAGAATTAACTTCAGAATAAGTAAAAGAGCCATCCAGACTCTTTCAACTCGTAGACAAACGTCAAAACTGATGTTTGTCTTTTTATATTCTCCAAATTTTTTAGTCAAGAAGACAAAAATACACTCAACTCTTATGAAGAATTAAGTGCATTTTTTGGAAAAGTATAATTCTTTACAGACTTTTGACTGCTGCAATGGCTGCATCATAATCTGGCTCGGTGTTGATGTTGTCGACATATTCAGTATAGGTCACAGTGTTGTTTTCGTCCAAGACAAGAACTGCACGGGCCAACAGGTGCCATTCATTGATGAGGACAGCATAGTCGCGACCGAAAGAATGGTCGAAGTAGTCAGATAGCATGACAGCATTTTCGATACCTTCAGCAGCACACCACTTTCCTTGAGCAAAAGGTAAGTCAACTGAAATCGTGATTACAACAGTATTGTCCAAATCAGCCAGTTCTTGATTGAAACGACGAGTCTGAGTTGAGCAAACGCCAGTATCGATAGACGGCACGATGCTGAGGACTTTCTTTTTACCAGCAAAGTCAGCCAGAGTTTTCTTTGAAAGGTCAGTAGCTGTCAGGCTAAAATCATGGGCTGTGTCGCCGACTTGCAATTGCTGACCCGTAAAGGTTACAGGATTTCCGAGAAAAGTTGTCATAGGAAGTCTCCATTCATGTTTGATAACTCCATTGTACTGCGAATAGTGATTTTTTTCGAATAATTTGACCGAAAATTTGAGAGCGACTCCATATGAAGCTTGCCTTTCAGAAATAAAGAGGTTAGGATTTTATCTTCCTAACCTCTTATTATTATTTAGACAGACCTTCTGCAATCTTTTCTAAGTTGTATTTCATCATGCTGTAGTAGCTATCACCCTCTTCGCCTTTATCAGCGATTGAGTCAGTGAAGATTTTAGCATAGATCGGAATGTTGGTGTCTTTAGAAACGGTCTTCATCGGACGGTCGTCTACACTTGATTCCACAAAGAGTGATGGCACTTTGGTCTTACGAAGTTTTTCAACCAAGCTTTTAATTTGGTCTGGAGTCCCTTCTTCTTCAGTGTTGATTTCCCAAATGTAGGCTGATGGCACATTGTAGGCCTTAGAGAAGTACTTGAAGCAACCTTCGCTGGTTACAATCATTTTCTTTTCTTCAGGAATGTTGTTGAATTTCTCTTTGGCTTCCTTATCCAAAGCGCTTAATTTTTCCACATAAGCCTTAAGATTTTTCTCGTAAGTTTCTTTGTTAGCTGGATCCTTTTCGCTCAAACGCTTGGCAATGTTTTTCGCATAGATAATCCCATTTTCCAAGTTAAGCCAAGCATGCGGGTCTTCCTTGCCCTTTTCATTTTGGCCTTCAAGATAAATGACATCAACGCCTTCGCTGACAGCGTAGTAGTCCTTGTTTTCTTTCTTCTTAGCATTCTCTACCAATTTTGTGAACCAAGCATTTCCGCCGGTTTCAAGGTTGATCCCATTATAGAAAATGAGATCCGCTTGGGAAGTCTTTTTTACATCTTCGGGCAGAGGCTCGTATTCGTGCGGGTCTTGCCCAACAGGTACGATACTGTGCAAATTGATCTTATCGCCAGCGATATTCTTTGTAATATCCGCAATAATCGAGTTGGTCGCAACAACATTCAATTTTGAAGAACCAGTCTCGGTACTGCTTTTTTGACTAGAGCAGGCTGCTAGGCCGACAAAAGCCAGCAAAAGCAGAACTAAGAAACGACATTTTTTCATTGGAAATCCTCCATAAATATATTATTTTACTTTTCTTTTTAAATACCGCTGTTTTGGTGCGATAAAAAATGAAACCAAAAAGATCAGGGCAGAGGTTAGAACGATACTAGAACCTGCTGCAACATTAAAACTATAACCGATGAAGAGACCTAAAACAGATGCACCAGCCCCCAAGACAGATGACAATAAAATCATGGTCTTGAGACTCTTGGCATAGAGATAGGCTGTCGCAGCTGGTGTAATCAGCATGGCCACAATCAGAATCGTTCCGACACTTTGCATGGCTGTGACAGATACCAGAGTCAATAGAATCATCAGCAAATAGTGGTAAAAATTCACCTTCATTCCCATAGCTTGGGCTAAGAGCGGGTCAAAGGACGTCAGCAAAAGTTGCTTGAAGAAAATACTAATGACCAGCAGCACTAAAATACCCACGCCAATACTAATCCACATATCAAGGTCTTGTACCGCCAAGATATTCCCAAAGAGAATATGGAAGAGGTCGGTCGAACTCTTGGCAACGCTAATCAAAATGATCCCCAGAGCCAAGAAGGAAGAAAAAGTAATCCCGATAGCCGTGTCACTTTTGATAATAGAATTCCCTTTGATATAAGTGATAATGATGGAAGCTAGTAAGCCAAAGGTAATGGCACCGATGAAGAAATTAATCCCCAAAATATAAGACAGAGCCACACCGGGCAGCACCGCGTGAGAGATGGCATCCCCCATGAGCGACATGCCCCGTAGAATGATAAAACATCCAACGGCACCGGCCACCACTCCAATCACAATGGCTGTAATCAAAGCATTTTGCAGGAAATGAAAGTCATGTAAGCCTTGAATAAATTCCTGAATCATCCTAGGCACCTCCATTCATAAAGAGCTGAGAGCCGTAGGTCTGCTGCATATTTTCTTTGGTGAAGGTACTCTCAGTTGATCCGAAAGCGACGACTTTTTTATTAAGTAACAAGACTTGATCAAAATAAGCGACCACCTTGCTCAAGTCATGGTGGACAATCAAAATTGTCTTCCCGTCTTTTCTTAGCTGGCGGAGGGTCGCCATAATAATCTCTTCGCTGACCGAGTCAATCCCAACAAAAGGTTCATCTAGAAAGATATATTTTGCCTCCTGAACCAAGCAACGGGCAATCAAGACCCGTTGAAATTGCCCACCAGACAACTGGCTAATCTGCCTCTCAGCAAAATCTTCTAAACCAACGATTTTCAAAGCCTGGGCAACCTTTTCCCAGTCAGACGCTTTGAGGCGTTGAAAGAGCTTGATCTTAGGATACAAGCCCAGAGACACACACTCCTTGACCTTGATAGGAAAATTATAATCAATGTGAATTTTCTGCTCCACATAGGCAATCTTATTTAATTCTTGCTTCATGGGTTTTCTGTCTAGAAAGGTCTGCCCCTCACTCTCAACAATTCCTAACATACCTTTGATGAGCGTTGACTTCCCAGCCCCGTTTGGTCCGATAATCCCTGTGATAGTCGGTCCTTTTATTGTCAAAGAAGTTGGTTCTAAGGCCAGCTGTCCTTGATAGCTGACACTTAAATTTTTCATTTCAATCATTGTTATACCTCTTTTGTTTTAATATACATTAAAATGAAAATTAAGTCAAGTTAATTTTTAAAAAATCCTTACAATCAATATAGGAAATATTTGAAAAAAGGAGCTAATTTTGATAAGGTTATATCAAAAGCATGAAAGTGAGAACAAGATGACACGTTTACAAGATGATTTTTATGATGCCATTAATGGTGAATGGGCCAAAACAGCGGTTATCCCAGATGATAAGCCCGTAACCGGCGGCTTCACAGATCTGTCAGATGAGATTGAAAAGCTGATGCTCTCCACTACTGATCAATGGCTGCGGGGGGAGGAAGTCCCTGATGATGCTATTTTGCAAAACTTTATCAAGTACCATCGTTTAGCAGCTGACTATGACAAGCGGGAAGCACTCGGTATCAAGCCTGTTTTACCTTTGATCGCGGAATACCAAGCACTCAACTCCTTTGCAGAATTTACCACAAAGATTGCCGAGTTTGAGCTGGCTGGCAAGCCCAATTTCTTTCCTTTTGGTGTAGCGCCTGACTTTATGGACGCCCGTATCAATGTCCTCTGGGCAGATGCACCAGGTACTATTCTCCCAGACACAACCTACTATGCCGATGAACATCCTCAAAAGGATAAGCTCTTGAAAAAATGGCGCGAATCTTCCGAAGCTTTGCTGCAAAAATTCGAATTTTCAGCAGAAGAAATCCAAGATTTGCTGGATAAAGTTTTAGAACTGGATGCTCGAATTGCCAAAGTCGTTCTGTCACGGGAGGAAAGTTCAGAATATGCCAAGCTTTACCGCCCTTACAAGTGGGAAGATTTCAAAGCCTTAGCACCGAATCTACCTTTAGATGCGATCTTCACCCAACTCATTGGGCAAATTCCTGACCAGATTATCGTACCAGAGGAGCGTTTCTGGCAAGCTGCTGACCAATTCTACTGCGAAGAAGCTTGGCCCCTCCTCAAGGCCGTGCTTATCTTTAACGCTATCGCGTCAGCTGAAGCCTACTTGACTGACGAAATCCGTGTCCTAGCAGGCGCTTACCGCCGTGCCCTATCTGGAACACCTCAGGCGCAAGACAAGAAAAAAGCTGCCTTTTACCTAGCTCAAGCGCCTTTCAATCAAGCCATCGGGCTCTGGTATGCTGGTCAAAAATTCTCCCCAGAGGCCAAGGCCGATGTGGAGCAAAAAGTAGCCAACATGATTCAAGTCTACAAGGAGCGCCTCGCAAGCAATGACTGGCTGACACCAGAAACTCGGGACAAGGCTATTATCAAACTCAATGTCATCAAGCCTTATATCGGCTACCCAGAGGAGCTGCCTGAACGCTACGCAGACAAGATTGTGGATGAAAATCTCAGCCTCTTCGAAAATGCTCAAAAGCTTCGACAAGTGGAAATTAAGTATGGTTGGAGCAAGTGGAACCAGCCAGTGGATTACAAAGAATGGGGAATGCCTGCCCATATGGTCAATGCCTACTACAATCCTCAGAAAAACCTGATTGTCTTTCCAGCGGCTATCCTGCAGGCGCCATTCTATGACCTGCACCAGTCATCTTCTGCTAACTACGGTGGGATTGGGGCGGTTATTGCCCATGAGATTTCCCATGCCTTTGATACCAACGGCGCTTCCTTTGATGAAAACGGCAGCCTCAACAACTGGTGGACAGAGCATGACTACCAAGCCTTTACCGAGCGAACTCAGAAAGTCATCGACCAGTTTGAAGGTCTAGATTCCTACGGTGCCAAGGTCAATGGCAAGCTGACTGTTTCAGAAAATGTAGCGGACTTGGGCGGTATTGCAGCAGCTCTCGAAGCAGCCAAGAAAGAAGCTGACTTCTCTGCGGAGGAATTCTTCACCAACTTTGCCCGCATCTGGCGGATGAAGGGGCGCGAAGAGTACATGAAGCTTCTAGCCAGCGTCGATGTCCATGCGCCAGCTAAACTTCGGACCAATGTCCAACTGCCTAACTTTGACGACTTCTTTACGACCTTTGATGTCCAAGAAGGAGACGGCATGTGGCGTAGCCCAGAAGAGCGCGTGGTGATTTGGTAACAACTTCAATAATAATTAATCAATCAAAAAACCTGTTCAGGAAGGGCAATAGAGCCTTCTCGAACAGGTTTTTATAGTTCTTTAATTTCTTTCATATAGCCGGCTGTGATGATACCAACGGGCAGAGCCACAATAGCGATTCCTAAAAAGGAAGAAATCATAGTAATAATTTTTCCAGTCGTTGAAACTGCATAAATATCACCATAACCAACCGTCGTCAGGGAAATGGTTGCCCAGTAGAGAGCGTCAAAAAAATTAGGAAACGTGCTAGGCTCGACATTAAAAATGATAAGGGCAGAAATGAAAATATAGCCAAGAGCCAAAAGACCCACGATCATCAAACTGTCCTTCTGCTTTTTTAGGACATTGGTCAGTATTTGGATATTTTTAGAATAGCGAATAAACTTAAAGACCCGCAAGATCCGAAGCATACGCAAAATCTTAAAGAGCCGCAAACTATTATTCAACAAAAAAAGGGAAGGTAAAATGCAGAGCAAATCAGCCAGCGCCAGAAAGGTAAAAGGATAGAGGAAAAAAGAAAGCTTCCCCTTTCCCAATTTATAATCGGCAGTAACGAGTCTAAGCACATAGTCCATAACAAAAATAATCGTTGATACAAAGTCCAACCACATGAAGATTCCTGTGTGACTTTTGGTGGTCAGGGGGATCAGGCTGACAATAATAGTCAGGAACGTAATCACATCATAGGATTTTTCAATCGCATTTTCCTTTTGATGGGGCTCAATAATCTGAAATAAAATCTTTCTTGTCATCCTCAACCTCACTTTTTTAAACTTGCTTTCATTCTATCTGTTTTTAAAAATAAGTCAAGGTCGATCCGCAAAGATTTTCTTCATTCTCCTTCGTCGGTTGCTTTCAAAATCCCTTGAAAATGGTATAATAGATAGAAACGTGTCTAGAACACAGAAAAGATCGTTGGAGAGTAAATGATTATGGCAACTTACAATCACAAAGAAATCGAGCCCAAGTGGCAGAAATACTGGTCTGAGCACCATACATTCAAGACAGGTACCGACAAGGAAAAGCCTAACTTTTATGCGCTGGATATGTTTCCTTATCCATCAGGAGCTGGTTTGCACGTAGGACACCCAGAAGGCTATACAGCGACGGATATCCTCAGTCGTTACAAGCGCGCCCAAGGCTACAATGTCCTTCACCCAATGGGTTGGGACGCTTTTGGACTACCAGCTGAGCAGTACGCTATGGATACAGGCAATGACCCAGCTGACTTTACAGCAGAAAACATTGCCAACTTCAAGCGTCAAATCAATGCCCTAGGATTTTCGTATGACTGGGATCGGGAAGTCAATACCACTGACCCCAACTACTACAAGTGGACCCAGTGGATTTTCACCAAGCTTTATGAAAAAGGTCTGGCTTATGAAGCTGAAGTCCCAGTAAACTGGGTTGAAGAGCTGGGAACAGCTATTGCTAATGAGGAAGTTCTGCCAGACGGAACATCTGAGCGCGGCGGTTATCCAGTTATCCGCAAGCCTATGCGTCAGTGGATGCTGAAAATCACAGCCTATGCAGAGCGTTTGCTCAATGACTTGGAGGAGCTGGACTGGCCAGAGTCTATCAAGGATATGCAGCGCAACTGGATCGGCAAGTCAACCGGTGCCAATGTAACCTTCAAGATTAAGGATAGAGACAAGGATTTTACTGTCTTTACGACTCGTCCGGACACCCTTTTTGGTGCGACCTATGCTGTTTTGGCTCCAGAGCATGCTCTCGTCGATGCCATTACAAGTGCAGAACAAGCCCAAGCAGTTGCAGACTACAAACATGCAGCCAGTCTCAAATCTGACCTTGCTCGGACTGATTTGGCTAAGGATAAGACTGGTGTCTGGACAGGAGCTTATGCCATCAATCCTGTCAATGGCAAGGAAATCCCAATCTGGATTGCCGACTATGTGCTTGCAAGCTACGGAACAGGTGCTATCATGGCCGTTCCTGCGCATGACGAGCGCGACTGGGAGTTTGCTAAGCAATTTAATTTGGAGATTATTCCTGTTTTAGAGGGGGGCAATGTTGCTGACGCTGCTTACACAGAAGATGGTCCGCATATTAACTCTGGCTTCCTAGATGGCTTAGACAAGGCTGCCGCAATTGACAAGATGGTTGCTTGGCTGGAAGCAGAAGGTGTCGGAAATGAAAAAGTCACCTATCGTCTGCGCGACTGGCTCTTTAGCCGTCAGCGTTACTGGGGTGAGCCGATTCCAATCATTCATTGGGAAGACGGGACTTCAACAGCTGTCCCTGAAAATGAATTGCCACTTGTCTTGCCTGTAACCAAGGATATACGCCCTTCTGGTACCGGTGAAAGCCCTCTGGCCAATCTGACTGACTGGCTGGAAGTGACTAGGGAAGATGGTGTCAAAGGACGCCGTGAAACCAACACCATGCCTCAATGGGCTGGTTCCAGCTGGTATTACCTGCGTTACATTGACCCGCACAACAATGAGAAATTAGCAGACGAAGACTTGCTCAGGGCTTGGCTTCCAGTTGATATTTACATCGGAGGTGCGGAGCACGCCGTGCTCCATCTTCTCTACGCTCGCTTCTGGCACAAGTTCCTTTATGATATCGGAGCGGTTCCGACCAAAGAGCCTTTCCAAAAACTCTTTAACCAAGGGATGATTCTGGGAACTAGCTACCGTGATAGTCGCGGTGCTCTAGTGGCGACAGACAAGGTGGAAAAACGCGATGGTTCTTTCTTCAACATCGAAACTGGAGAAGAGCTGGAGCAGGCGCCTGCTAAGATGTCTAAGTCTCTGAAGAATGTGGTCAACCCAGATGATGTAGTAGAGCAATACGGTGCCGATACGCTTCGTGTCTATGAAATGTTCATGGGGCCGCTGGATGCATCTATCGCTTGGTCAGAAGAAGGTCTGGAAGGCAGCCGTAAGTTCCTGGATCGGGTTTATCGTCTCCTTAACTCTAAGGAACTGGTCACTGAAAATAGCGGAGCATTGGACAAGGTCTACCATGAAACAGTCAAGTCTGTCACAGAGCAGATTGAGGAGCTCAAATTTAACACAGCCATTGCCCAGCTCATGATCTTTGTCAATGCAGCCAACAAGGAAGAAAAACTCTATGTCGAATATGCTAAAGGATTCATTCAATTGCTAGCGCCTTTTGCACCGCACTTGGCTGAAGAACTCTGGCAGGCAGTAGCTCAAACAGACGAGAGCATCTCCTATGTAGCTTGGCCAACTTATGACGAAAGCAAACTGGTTGAAGCAGAGGTCGAAATCGTCGTTCAAATCAAGGGTAAGGTTCGTGCTAAGTTAGTTGTAGCCAAAGACCTGAGCCGTGAGGAACTGCAGGAAATCGCTTTGGCAGATAAGAAAATCAAATCCGAAATCGCCGGCAAAGAAATCGTAAAAGTCATTAGCGTGCCGAATAAATTGGTTAATATCGTAGTAAAATAAGCAGTTTGGGGTAGCCTTATGGTGATTATAAAATAGGAGGCTGGGACAAAAGTCCTAGCCTCTCAATTGTCTTTGGATTGTTGAGCAAGACGCAGTGGTTGAGTGGGCTCTACTACGCTGATTTCATCAGCTTTTACAGCCCTACTCAACTGTGCGGAGGTGGGATGACGAAATCGAATTCTAACGAATTACCGATTTATATCCCACTCTCTTTTTTGATAGGAATTTTCCCTTAAATCGTTGGACTTTTCTCATTTTCCGACTTTCACTTGCCTTCATTATTCTTTTTATTTATAATCATTATAAATAAAAAGAAAAGAGAAAAGTTTCAGAATGGAAGAACATAAGATTGACAAAAATTTTAGCGGACGCCTGAATATTTTGCGGGCTGGAGTTTTGGGGGCCAACGACGGTATTATTTCTATCGCAGGGGTGGTCATCGGAGTGGCCAGTGCAACGGAAGATGTTTGGATTATCTTTCTATCTGGTCTGGCTGCTGTCTTTGCCGGTGCCTTTTCTATGGCAGGCGGGGAGTACGTATCCGTCTCCACTCAGAAGGACACTGAGGAGGCTGCAGTGGCTAGAGAGCGAGAACTCTTGGAAAAGAATCCCGATATTGCCAGACAGTCCCTCTACGCCTCCTACGTCCAAAATGGTGAGTGCGAGACTTCTGCCCAACTCTTGACCAATCGCGCCTTCTTGCAGGATCCGCTCAAGGCCTTGGTAGAGGAAAAGTACGGCATTGAGGTCGAAGAGTTCACCAATCCTTGGCACGCAGCCATATCCAGCTTTCTAGCCTTTGCCATAGGTGCAATTTTCCCTATGCTGACCATCGTTCTGCTTCCGGCTGCCTATAGGATTCCAGCGACCGTCCTTGTTGTAGCTCTTTCCCTCTTGGGAACCGGCTATACTAGTGCAAAATTGGGACAGGCACCCATTAAAAATGCCATGATCCGTAACCTCACTATCGGACTTTTGACCATGGCTGTCACCTATCTCGTAGGCCAATTCTTCTCAATTTAAAAGAAGAACTATTCAGGCAAGCATAATAAAAAAGATTGAAAAGAAATAATTTCTTTTCAATCTTTTTTTGTTATAAACTTAGATTAGTTTTGGCCAAGAGCAGCTGCCATTGTTGCTGCAACTTCTGATTCGAAGTCGTTAGCTGCTTTTTCAATACCTTCACCAACTTCAAAGCGAACAAACTCAACTACTGAAGCATTCACTGATTCAAGGTAAGCTTCAACTGTCTTGCTGTCATCCATGATGTACACTTGCGCAAGAAGTGTGTAAGCTTGGTCAACTTTAGTGTTGTCAAGCAAGAAGCGATCCATTTTACCTGGGATGATCTTGTCCCAGATTTTTTCTGGTTTGCCTTCAGCAGCCAATTCAGCTTTGATATCAGCTTCAGCTTGTGCAATCACTTCGGCAGTCAACTGAGCTTTTGAACCATATTTCAAGTGTGGAAGTGCTGGCTTATCAACCATAGCGCGGCTTTCATTGTCTTGATCGATAGCGTGGTTCAATTGTGCCAATTCATCTTTAACAAATTGCTCATCCAATTCTTTGTATGAAAGAACAGTTGGTTTCATCGCAGCGATATGCATAGAAATTTGTTTAGCAAGAGCGTCATCGCCACCGTCAATCACTGAAACAACACCGATACGGCCACCGTTGTGTTGGTAAGCACCAAAGTGTTGAGCATCAGTCTTTTCAACCAAAGCAAAACGACGGAATGAGATTTTTTCTCCGATAGTCGCAGTTGCAGATACGTATGCAGCTTCAAGAGTTTCACCTGAAGGCATTGTCAATGCAAATGCTTCTTCGTTGTTAGCTGGCTTGCCTTCTGCGATTACTTTTGCAGTAGCATTTACCAATTCAACAAATTGAGCGTTTTTCGCAACAAAGTCAGTTTCAGCATTGACTTCAACGATAGCTGCAACGTTACCATCCACATAAACGCCTGTCAAACCTTCAGCGGCAACACGGTCAGCCTTCTTAGCTGCTTTTGCCATACCTTTTTCGCGAAGCAATTCAATCGCTTTTTCGATATCACCATCAGTTTCAACCAATGCTTTCTTAGCGTCCATGACACCAGCACCAGATTTTTCGCGCAATTCTTTTACAAGCTTAGCTGTAATTTCTGCCATTTTTCTTCTCCTATGTTTACTATTTTTAAATAAAGGGGCTGGGCTGAGCCCCGCCCCTTTAGGTTAATTGACTTATGAAAATTATGCGTTGTCGCCTTCTACAACTTCAACGATTTCTTCGATTGAGTCTGCTTGAGTTTCAGTTGCAGCAAATTCTGCTTCAACAGTCGCTACAGCGTCCTCACCTTGACGGCCTTCGATAACAGCATCAGCCATTTTCGCAGTGATCAATTTAACAGCACGGATAGCGTCGTCGTTAGCAGGGATAATCACATCGATATCGTCTGGATCAGTGTTTGTGTCAACCATCGCAACTACTGGAATACCAAGTTTCTTAGCTTCCTTAACAGCGATTTGCTCTTTATGAGGGTCAACGATGTACATTACATCTGGGATGCGAGGCATATCTTCGATACCACCCAAGAATTTTTCAAGACGAGCACGTTGTTTGTTCAAAAGTGCTACTTCCTTCTTAGGAAGAACTTCGAAGATTCCTTCTTCTTCCATACGTTTGATTTCTTTCAAACGAGCAACACGTTTTTGGATAGTTGTCCAGTTTGTAAGAGTTCCACCCAACCAACGGTGGTTGATGTAGTATTGACCAGCACGTTCTGCTTCTTCTTTTACAGCTTCAGCAGCTTGCTTTTTAGTACCAACAAACAAGATAACTGCATCGTTTGCAGCTGCATCACGCATGAAGTCGTAAGCTTGATCTGCGTATTTTACAGTTTGTTGAAGGTCGATAACGTGGATACCATTACGCTCAGTGAAGATGTACTTAGCCATCTTAGGGTTCCAGCGACGAGTTTGGTGACCAAAGTGAACACCAGCCTCAAGAAGTTGTTTCATTGAAATTACTGCCATGAGTAAATTCTCCTTTTTGTTTTTTTCCTCTCTTAGATTTCAGCTCGCAGAGCTACCAATTGGCAACGGCTCCACAATTCATCTAAAATGAGTATTTCTGCCGTTTAAACGGCATCTACTATCATATCAAATTTTCTAGCTTTTGACAAGTCTTTGGGCAGTATTTTCTCTCCTTAATCCAGTTCATCTATTAGGATTCCTTCAAGAAATTATCACTTAAGTCGGGTCAAGCTCTTGACGAACAGGCCGTTTTAAGGTAGAATAGTAAGAGTTGTGGCGGTATAGCCAAGTGGTAAGGCACGGCTCTGCAAAAGCTTGATCGTCGGTTCAAATCCGTCTACCGCCTTTCAATACCTGACTTATCAGGAATCAACCTAATGAAAAGCCCGTAAAATCGGGCTTTTTTGATTTTCTGTTAGGTTAAACTAGACTAACTTTAAAAATATTTTGGGGCGGATTTGGGGCGAAAACAGACCAGCATCGCTGCCAGTCTGTTCAAGTCTATCACTACGGAAAATTTTAAATTTTTCCATTATAACAGAAAAATCCCCAGCCGAAAGGCCGGGGTAGATTAAAATTTAAGAAATTATATTTTTTTGTTTGTCGCAGTTTCCGCTGCGGTTTTTTATTACTTGAACGTGCCCCAGGCTGCGCCGTAGCGCTTGCCATTTTGAGTAGGACCAGTTGCTACATAATTGCGATTACCACTTCCGCCGATGTAGGAAACCCAGACAAAGCCATTAGCATCCACAATAACTGTGTCGTAATTAAAGCTTTGTCCTTTGGTATATTTATCCACTACCTCTCCTGATGTATCAGGAGCACGACGGACATTGATAGCATCCACGGTCACGGTCATTGTGCCGTTTTCGGCGTATTGATTTGAGCCAGATACGCTAGCGGTTTCGTCAGCAATTTCGCCGTCTGATTGCGCTGGCGTGATAAAGTGCGCGACTGTTTGGAGGTAATCAGACGCACTATAATAGTTGCGTACAGGGTAACGAGCGCCAGCGTAATTTTGCTCAATTACAACCAATTGATCACCGTCGATGGTTTCGACAACCACAACGTGGCCGTATGGGTTCCACTCCGTTCCCTCGATGGTCAAGATTTGACCGCTCTGCAAGACTCCATCGCTAGTAACTGTCCATCCGTTCGCTTCCCAGTCATAGCTTGTGCCGATATTCGCGGCGCAGATAGTGTCACCGATTGCTCCACTTACATAGCCAACGCCAGCTCCCAATCCAACTGTGCTGTCTGGATTGATGAGGGTCTCATAGTAGCTTGCAAGTGCATAGCACTCACCGTTTCCGACGGGAGTGCCAGAGCCCACCAAAGCGGCTAGATCTTGTAATGCTTCGTTTACTGTTGTCATTTTTCTATTTTCCTTTCAAATTTTCATTCATTTCTTTTACTGCGGCCTCAATAAAGACATCGAGGTCTTTATCTGTCATATAGATATTATATTTTTCAAGTTCGGTTAGCACCGCGCCTTTTGCCTGAGCGAGCTTTTGCTCGCCTTTAAAACCGGTCTCTTTCGCAACCTGCTCGACGGCGTTCACGGCATTTCTGGTCAAGATTTCAACAATCTTGATTGATTTCTCCCCGCCCTTTGCGATCAGAAACTCCTTGACTGCTTTAACCATGGCTCCTGCCAAAATGGTCAAGATACCAATTGCTGAGCTTAAAACAAGCTCTGTAATTTGATTCATATTTTCATCACTCCTTCGTCTTATGGTTGTCCACACGCTCATTGATAAACGTAGTCACATAGGGGATTCTAAGACCTAAAATGTCTAAATTGGTTACCAAGCTAGCACCATAGCTGGCGCACAATGCCGTAATGATCATATCCGCCAACGCCCCAGCATTAGCGAAAAGAAAAAACGGGTAGCCAATCGCTGTGATGATGAAGATAGCTGAGTGAGTCACAATGCCTGTCCGAGCCTTGCGACTCGAAAAGTTTTTCAACGCCCAAGCCTTACAAAAGCCAGTAATCACATCAGCTATTACCAAAACAAACAAGACAAATACAAAGAAATGGTCATCGATCCCTGTCTCATAAAAGTCTTTAACGACCTCTATGATCGCCCAAATTCCATCTGGTTCCTGCATTCATCACCCCTTTTTCTCCTTAGCTCCAGCTTCTAGCTCTGCAATGATCGCATCTTCAGCGGCATAGACCGCATCTTGGAATGCCTGTTCTTGCTTCCGTACTTCTCGACGATTCGTAGCATATGCTTCGCTGTCGTTGATCCATTCGGTAAACGTGGTCACACCCTTATCGTCGATATCCGCAGTCATTGTCTTAACGACCGTATCACCGACCTTAATGCTTCCAACCAATTTTGTAGTTTTTACGATTTCTAAAGTCATGGTTATTCTCCTTTTTCTGTTTCTGGTGCTGTACTTGTTTCAAGCTCTTGGTTACGTTCAAGTGCTTGCTGCAATTGCACTTGTAGCTCTTCGTTTTGAGCTTCAAGTGTTGCGATTCTTATTGATTTGCTAGCGATTTCGATCGCTAACTTAGATTGGATATTTTCGTTCATGTTTTCTCCTTCTATCCTACGTTTCGGACAATATCCCAAGCTGCTTTTCTTGAGTTGATCAAGTTTTTCATTGCTTGAGTCATTGTGACTTGGCCGCTCGCAGCGTGATTTAAGATATTCCATATTGCTGCCACGCTTTCTTCTAAGCGGATAAACTGCGTCGGGCTATCTGTGTCTCCTTTTGTATTACGAGGCACGACGAAATGTCGCGCCCAAATTTCTGAGTTTTTGTTCCAAACACCGGGTGTCATTGCTTGCGTCACAACGCTAAAATTCCAACCATCATCGCTCTGCGCGTGCCTCATGTGATTATAGTCCCCAAACTGGTAGATTTTATCAACGCTGTTGTTCGAATTATTATCAATAACTAGACCCGCAAATGACGCCGATTTCCAAGCGTTCGTGCCATTTCGGTTACTTCCGATAATAGTGCGGCCGTGATTCTGGCCGTTTTCCTGCTTGTTTTCGTAGCGGATGAATTGGGTTGGATAACCCGCTAAGACCCGCTTGATGGACGCGTCATCGTTGTAAAACAGCACATGACCATCATTTAGATTGATTTGCATTGCGTCATTCTGCGCTGAAATCGTCTTTCCTTTCATCCAATCAATAAATGCCAACTCGATTTTAGACTTGATGAAATTCGCGTCTAAACCGACGATTTTATTAGCATTTAGATTGACTATATTTACATTTCCAGCATTGAGTGTGCCAGCCGTGATTTTATCTGCAAGCATGCTTTCAATCATGGCGTTTTTGATGATCCCGTTATCAATCAAGGTCTTTCCGTCCAAGTGGATAGACTCGCCTTGGATGCGCACGTTTGGACCAGTCATATTGATTTGACTGACGATATCCCCGTTTGAGTTAAGGTTCTGCACTGCCCACGCATTTGCTATTTGGTACTGCACCGTGCGAAGGTCAAGGTTTTTTGAAACCTCGACCTGAAACAACTCGTTAGTCATAGTTATACGTGAGATCTTGTCCGTGATTTCCTTTTCGGTCGAGCCAATCAACCGCTCATAGAGCTTGCTGGTCTCTTGCACCTTCTGGAAATCGGTCTGGCTAGCTTTCCCTGCGACCTGTTGAGTAATCGTAGTCAGCTGACCTTCAGCCGTCTGCTTAAACTCCGCAAAGTTGGCCCTAGTCTCGTTAAGACCAGACTCGACTCTGCCAACTTTATTCAGCGTTTCCTGCGCTGACTGCTTCCACGTATTAAAGCTTGTCAGCGAGCCGTTGGCTGTATTAAGGGCAGCCTGCACACTGGCCAGTTGGCCGTCGACTGTCTGACGATACTCGGCTAGCTTGGTATCTGCGTAGCTTGTGGCGTCCTCTGGAGCTGGTGACCAGTCGGATGTGATAGTCGCTTTTTCGATTTTTAAAAAATCTGCTTGACTGTCGTTTGGGGACAGGTTAATCAAGTCACCAGTAAAATAATAGTCTGTATTCTGCTCGATAAATGGTCTGCCTGTAAACAACAAAACGGCATCTTCCTTGTTACAATTAAATTTTATTCGTAATTCTGAATATGGTTTTGTTATTTTAAACTTGCGAGCAAATTGGCCAGTCTCGCTAATCGATACTACAGCGCTATAAGAACCATCTGCCCAGCGAAATTGCAGCATCAGTGTTGGCCTAGTTGTATTTTGGCTAGTCTTTGCTGTAAACTTGTATGTTTCTCTGTCAAAGCTTGATTTGACAGGTTTTGTGTTAAACACACCCATCAAATTCCGACCACCTACCGTTAGCTCCTCGAACCGCCTCGTCAGCCCTCGCACATCCTCGGTATGTGTAGCTTTGGCAACGTATCCAGATTCAATGAGCTTACGCTCTGCTGCCAGCTGGCGTGCGGTCTCTTCTCTGGAGTAGGTGCGCAAGGCTTCTGAGCGTGTGCCGTCAGCGTTGACATACGACTGGATAGCTGACAAGTCTGTTCTCAGGCCTTGAGCCGTCCGCTCGAAGCTGGCCTTGGCCTCTGTGATGAGGCCGTCAACATCTTCGAGAGCTGGGCTCCAATCGCTTTTTAAGCGACCTTTCGAGACTTTAGGCTTTTTAAGGTACAAAATTGAGTTGCTAGCAAAATTATAGCCGTAAATATAAAATTGGACTTTTTTGGTCAGGTCAATGTCATCATTGACCTTTAACGGTGCTCCTAACCGTACCCAACGACCTTTTTCGTTTACTTCGACTTTTGCTTGACCTGCGTAGAAATTGAGTTTGCCAGTCGAATTGTGATAGTAAAATCCAAATTTGATATGAGTGCCTAAATCAGTCGCATACAAATCAGCCGAAAAGTAATACTCTCCAGCTGTAATGACTCCGATTTTAAAATCAGTTGACAGTGCTTTCCAATGACGGGTGCCATCACTCTCGTTAAAAGCAAAGACAGTATCACTAAACGTTTCCGTGTCAAAATACCCATGCTGGATATTTTGAGCGTTTGGTAGGCCTGCGTTGTATGGATTGTACCAGTAAGGCGCAATCATGTTTTGATAGGTTTTGCCGTTAGCTGTGTAACGCTGTCCGCTATCTCTCAGATTTTTAAATTCTGAGTTGATAAACAGATTCTCGCCAACCTGCAGGCTAGCCAGTTCCTCACGCAACCGCCCGGCTTCAGCCGTGACCAAAGCTTTATCAGCCTTGTCCCTGGTTGCGTTGACGATTTCCTGAC
This sequence comes from uncultured Streptococcus sp., assembly GCA_963547765.1. Lineage (GTDB taxonomy): Bacteria > Bacillota > Bacilli > Lactobacillales > Streptococcaceae > Streptococcus. Next base: position 27,019 of record CAUUSJ010000006.1, read on the forward strand.
GGATTCCACTCGCTCGCACATCAAATTCAGTCGTGCTGAGCTTTTGGTTCAACTGGTTCTGGGTATCAGTTTCTAGGCTCTTGACTGAGGCTGATATCCTGTCTGAGAGCAGGGTCAGGGCGCTTGAGTCCGCTTTGGTACTGAGTCCCTCACGCAAGCTAGAGACACTAGCTTCCAGTAAGTCAGCCCGTTGCTTAAAGCCAGACTCGACTGCCGAGACACGTTCGTCTTGGTCTTCGTATGCTGGTGACCAGTCAGTCGGAACTGTACCAATTTCGAGTTTTGGATAGCCAGCCACAGCGCCAGATCCAGTTTGGATGTGTAAACCTGCAATAAAATCAATCCAGTCATCTCTAAATTCAAATACTTTATAGATTCGTTTTTTTGAGATATTTCCTATTCCTGTCTCCCAAACTTCAGGCCAGGCTCTATTTTTCGATCCAGCAATTCCAGCTGAAGCTGATAACCCAAATCTTCTTAGGTTTTCAGCAACAACATTTTCGCCCGAAACCTGCACGCTTATAACAAATTTCTTGCCTTTCGCATGCTTGACAAAATCAGGATGGACCTTGATTGTTTTACTTCCTGATGTGATTTCGACACCAGAATTTAGAAAGTAATTTCGGCCGCCAGCCTGCACACTCGCAATCTTACTACTCAACTCCTCCGCCGTCTGCGTGAGCTCAGACTTGCTAGCCTTGCCATCGGCCACGTCGGCCAGCTCTGCCAGCCTGCGGGTAGTCGTCTGCTCATAATTCGCCTGAGCGGACTTCACGCCCGCAAGCTCGTTCTTGGCCGCATTGAGCGCCTGCACTTGCTTGCCGATTTCGGTTTCTTGCTGGCTTTGTTTGGTGCGGATGTTGGCCAAGTCGCTTTTCAGGAGCGCTGTTTGGTCGCTCGCTGTCTTCTGCGCACTGGCAAAGTCAGATTTCAAGCGGTCAATCGCAGCCTGATTAGTCTGCTTAGCACCGGTCAAGTCCTGATTGAGCTTGGTGATAGCGCCCTTGGCCGCCTCGATAGCTGAGGCGTTAGCGCCTGACGTGCGGAGGGCTTGGGCGGTTTGCTCTTTCAAATCTAGGTCACTAGCTTTCATAGCCTTGTTCAGTTTTTCAATTTCGTCCGAAATCTTAGCACGCAAGGCCTCACTGCTAAAAGTGCGCAGGAGCTCTTCCCAGACCTCCCCTGTCCATCTGAGCATGATTTTATGCCCCTCATGTTCAGGGTCTGGCTTGTACCAAATATCGTTGATTAGGACTTTTCCGGGGTATTTCCCAGTAGGATCTTCAGAGCCGTACCAGTTATTGTTAAAACCGTCTGCAGTCGGCAGATAATCAGGTAGGTTTTTAACAAAGTTTGTAAATTCGTTGGCCACAAACTCATCGATTGCCTTATCAGCAATCGTCTGAGCCTTGACTTCGTTACTCTCTCCTATCCGATCGCCCAGCTTGATATCGCTTGACTGATCATTGAGACGGTTAAAAGTAATATCAAAGATACGGGTATCATAATCTAACCTTTTATCGTGCCGAACGACACGAATAGTATCTCCGATTTTTGCGCCCCGCAAATACACACTTGAGGTTTTTAGAGCCAATTGAGGGCGTGCAGCATTGACCAATGCCTTGTAGGTGCGCTCTAACAATTGCTCCGGGTTCTCCTCTTCTGCAAAATCCACAAAGCCAATTTTAGGGCGCATAGACCCGTCAGCGTTCTTGATACCGTAAAGCTCGGTCATAGCTGGTAGTTCAACATACTTTTGACCTTTCGGCTTGTTGACTGGTTTTCCACCAGCTGTTGACCAGACCACATCTTCAAAGGTAATTTTACGGCCAAAGCCATTCGCTTGCTTTCCAGAGTTTTCAGCAGAGCTGACTTGCTCACCCTTTCCGCGACCGATTAAAGCCGTAAAAATATTGGTTCGCTCAACTTCTTGGAGGATTTGCAAAGCATTATGACCATAGACCACACGTTTACCAACCGCTTGACCAATCTTCCGCTTAAAATCGATGTACCGGGCACCTATTCGGTTCCCGTTCATCTCGACGAAAAATTGCATTTCCAAATCCCAAACTTCGCAAACCTTTTTCAAGGCGTCAAAAACCGAAATGTAGTAAAAATTCGTGCTGTGCGGGGTGGTTTCTCCCACAAAGCGAGCCTGCCAGTTGGTGCCAGACAGCAGATCGTTGATAACTTCTCTGGCCAAAGCGTTTTGAGGACGCTTGTCAAAAACCGGAGACTTTCTCAACTCCTCGATTCCTGACTGGACACCGATCAATGTAGTCAACTGGTCAGATGACTTTTGAGCGACGTAGAAATAGTGGAACGTGTGAGCATCTTCCATCGTCTGAATGGCCATGTATTCAATTTTTTTAAGCTCATCATCATTCAGAGCCTTCATCTCAACAGTCAATCGATCAGACACATAGCGCTCTTTGGTCAGAGAGTATTTTTGGAGAGCTGTCTTAATAGCTGGTTTTCTGATGATTTTGATCAATCTCTCATCTTTATCAAACAAATAAATCATGCTCTCTCATCCCTCCAAACTACTCTTTTAACCGTTGCATTCTTAGCTGTGATGGTGTCGCCGTTTTTTACGGTAAACTGCTCTAGCGGACTAAATCTCTCTAGCTCGCTAAGAATGTTTCTACCGTTGTAAACGGCAGTCACCTCTTCATCTCCGAAAGTTACAACAATATCCTTTCCTGCTGCATACGAGCCAGAAAAAGATAATACTTTCGTTCCGTTGATGATTTGTACTTGGTTCACTGTCCCGGTCGGTGTGACCGTGATGGATTCAGGCAGGACTTCCAAGGCATCCGATAAAGCAATAGGCCCAGTTGAATTCTGAGCCTGCTTTTTCTTATAGCCGTCCGGCACAAGGATGGTAAACTTGCTGATGATAGACAAGCTTTTTTCTTCGATATTATCAGCTTCGCTGAAATAGCCGTAGTAGATATACTCAGGTTCGTCTTTAAAAGTGATTTCGAGGAAGCCGCTGCTTGCGTGAGTTCGCAAGACCTTATTTAATTTCGCAAATTTATCACGCATCTTGGGGCTAGTATCAGCTTCGAGCTTGTACTTGATCTCAAGCTGACGCTCGTCATCTGAAACATCCTCTACCCAAACACCACGCCGCCCTGGTACTGAGCTCTTTTTGACCGTTTGACCAAGCAAGCCTCTTCCTGTTACCGTCAAATGCGTGTAGCCGTCAACCAATCGATTGAGAGGTGTTCCGTTGATGGACATATTGTCACTAGGCTCGAAAGCTGTGATATTATTATTTTTCTCTAACTTTGAATAACCATACATTGCTTTCTCCTTTCTAGTAACTGTCCAAAATCAATTCCATTTCTTGCGCATTTGTGATGTCTTCAGTAAATGCGCGATAGACCGTATTCCCCATTTTCAGCACGATATCCGCTGCCTGTTGTCCAACGGTTAACGTGCCGCCATCAAAGGACACAGACGGGTCATAGGCTGTCAAGCGTCCTAATTCTCCATCAACTGCGCCAAGCTCACTCTGCAAGCTGCCAGCAATATCTTTGCCGGCAAAAGCGTCAATAGCTCCTTGAGCCATGTTTCCGACTGTTCTTGCGACTTGGCCAGCTTTGTTGTTAACACCGATGATAAAACCCTCATCCGTGTAGATACCAAATTGCTTAAACACCCGCGAAGGCGAATGAATGCCTAAAAGGCCTTTTGCCCAGTCTATGGCACCTCTCACTGCACCGCCGACTGCATCTATCAACGCTCCTGCAGCGTTTTTAACCCCGTTGACAAAACCCATGATGAGGTCTCTACCAACGCTTATCGCGCTACTGATAAAGTTTCTTGCAGCATTTACTGCATTGTCAAAGCCACTTCTGACAGCCGATACGATCCTTGGCCCGGCATTCGTGACCGTGCTTACCAGATTGTTCCATCCGTTTGTTACCGTGGATTTGATGTTCTCGGTGGCATTTGAAACGGTTGATTTCGCATTATTCCAAGCATTCAAGATAGTATTTTTGATATTGTCTAAAACGCCTGTGAGGAACGAAACAATCCCATTCCAAATTGATTCGACGATTGCCTTGATACCGTCTAGCGCGGCGTTGATAGTGGTTTTGATGAACTCCCAAGCTGCACTAGCTGCTGACTTGATTCCGTCCCAAATTCCTGATAAGAAAGCGACGATTGCATTCCAGATTTCTCCTGTTTTGGTCTGGATAATATCCCAGGCATTTGAAATAGCTTGTTTGATGAGATCAAAATTGCCAGTCACCAAACCTACGATGGTCAAAAGGATTGCTGCGAAGACCGCTTTTATAATTTCCCAAGTGGCAGACCAAATGGTCGAAATGGTATTCAGGATTGTTTGGATGGTGTTCCAAATAGTAGTTAAAACAGAGACAATCGTTGTAGAAATAGCTTCCCAAATCGGCGCGATAACCGCAGAAATCGCATTCCACGCCGCATCCCAAGCAGTCTGGATGGCAGTCATAATGTTCTGGATAACTTCCCAAACAGCTGTGATAGCATTGCTGATGGTTGTTTTGATCCATTCCCAAATCGGGGTCACAACTGACATGATAGCGTTCCAAATGGCATCCCAAATCGATTGTAAGAAAGCCATGCCAGCTTGCAGGATTTGAACTAGACCATCCAGAGCGATCTGCACCAGAGATTTGATGCCTTCCCAAATCGCTCCAGCGACTCCTTTGAGGGTCTCCCAAGCTCCAGACCAATCTCCATTCATGACCTGCATTACGGCTTTGATGATGCCTAATACAACGCTTAAAGCCGTCTGAATGACGGTTTTAATCACATCCCAAGCAGTTTTCACGATAGTGACAATGAGATTCCACGCTGTTTCAATGATTGGTGCCAAAACATTCATAACTGTCTCAACCACTTCTTTGATAGCGTTCCAGACTGTGCTTGTCACGGATAAAATCAAGTCTTGGTTTTCGTTCCACCACGAAACCAGCTGACCAAATAAATCCATGACAAAAGACACCACGGCCTCAACCGCTGAGCTGATTGCTGTCTTAATGGCTTCCCAAGCTGCATTCACCTTGTTCCGAAATTCCTCACTGGTGTTGTAGACACCAACCAGAACCGCAATCAAGCTAGCTACAACAGCGATAACAACAAGCACTGGAGCACTGATAGCTCCAAAAGCACTTGCAATAGTGCCTAAAATACCACTTCCGCTTTGTAATGCTGAAAATAGCGCCGAAATCTTAGAACCAAAAGCGCTTAAAATCCTGAACGTGTCTATTGCTTTACTAATTCCAGTAGCTATTCCACCTATTGCAACTAAAACAGGTCCTGCTGCCACCACGATAGCTCCGAGCCACTTCTGCCAAGGTGCTAGCGGTAAATTATCCCAAATTGTCCCAAGGACCCGCACCACATTATCTTTGAATGTGAGAACGGTCTCTTTCAGGCTTTCCATCAACGCTTTGATGTCTGCTTCATTGTTCCCGAGACCAGCCACGAGGTTCTGAGCCGCTGCTTTCATAGCTGCAAACGAGCCTGACACGGTCTCACTAGCCTCTTTAGCGGTCGTACCGGTAATTCCGAGGCGATCTTGAGTAATTCCGATGGCCTCAATCAAGGTGTGGAAAGGAATGTCTTTGACATTTTCAGCCGTTGCTTCGAATTCGCCGTTCAAAACACCTGATTCGTTGACTAAACGGGCCATTTCGCTAGCAGTTCCCCCATAGCCTAGCTTCAAATTGTCCAGCATTGTGTAATTATCCTTGGCAAATCCTTGATAAGCGTTTTGGATATCGGTCATGCTAGTACCCATTTTATTTGCGTTATCTGCCATCTGTATGATGGCTTTATCTGCATATTGCGCAGCTTTGGCTGTGTCTCCTCCTAGGCCTTGTAACAAGGTTGCCGAGAAAGACGTGACCTGCTCCATGTACGAATTGGCTGAAACTCCGGCTGTTTTAAAAGCCTTATTGGCATTTTCAATGACATTGGTGCCGTCATTTGCCATTGTTTGATACAATTTTCTAGCTTCTTCTCGGGTCATCCCGTACTCTTTAGCAAGATTGTTTACGCTTGTTCCGTTTTGTTTGAAGAGCGTCTGAACGCCACCTAAACTTTGTTCGAGGTCTGCGAAAGATTTCACGACACCTCCAACTGCCCCAACAACTGGAGCAGTGAAGCCAGCAGTCATTCCAGCGCCGACTTTCATCATGGAGCCTCCGATAGCGCTCAAGCTACCGCTGATCTTGTCAAAGCTCGAGCCAGACTGATTCTGGAGGCTTTGAAGAGACATTTTAGCCTCTTTAAGACCATTTGCGAAGTCTGATACATTCGCTTTTAAAATCGCCGTGACATCAAATGTTGCTCCCATCAAGAACCTCCTTTCTCATCATGATTGAGCCTTCTATTTCGGTCTGCCATCGTTAGACCTTTTTTGTTTTCTTTACTCTCGGTCTGAAAAATTCTTTCAAATTCTTCTTTTCGGTTGTAAAAATCGTCAAAGGTTTTAAATGCCGACCTAACGCTCTTGCCGCTTCCTTTTGTGGCTTGGACTCGTTGATTCATCCAAGCTTGGATTGCTGCGTTATAGCGCTTATCCTCCTGTTGAATTGCATAAGCTAGATTGTAAATCTCGAACTCGACAAGTGTTGTTCTAGCCGCTTCTAAAAAGCTCATTCCATGCCTTGCAATTAGCAGAGCTATAGCTTCGTCATAGCCAAAATTTGAACCTGAAGTCCCCTCTACTCTGCTAGGTTCATTGCTTTTTTGAGTAGGGGTGACGCTTTTAATTCCGCAACAATCTCTTTGATTGTTTCGTCGTACTTCTCATTGATGATCAAGTCTTCCAGAAACGCTTCAATACCTTCGTTGCTTGGTTTTTTGCCTTCTGTAACCGTTCCGGCCTTGATGATGTCCACAAAGGCCATTGGATCATTGAGAGCTTGCCCGGCATTAAAGAGGGTCATTGCTCCGTAACCTGTTTTCATCCCTTCCAACTCTGCGGAATGTAGTCGGTTCATTTCGCGCAAAAATCCAAGACCAAATCGCAAAGTATAATCACGTCCGTCAATGTGTAAAATCATATTTTCTCCTTTTCAAAAAAATAAAAAGGGGTGTTTAACCCCTTTAAGAATTATTAGACAGAACGACCTGCAGCAGTCGTTTCTTTGGCAAGCGTATGATAGTCGTACTGTGCTGTTGCGACAGCTTTCTTTTGAGAGTCCGTCAGCGAGTCTGTGTGAATAACGCCGTTGCCGTCAATAGCCATTTCGTAAGATAATTCAATCTTGTCGTCAGCTGGAGCGGAAAGCTCAAAGCTCTTGAAGTAGCCTTGGTAGTATTCCACGTCATAGATTTCTTTTCCTCCAGATTGGCGCACACTGCCAATATCCACGACCCAACATTCGATTTTTTCGTTGTTCATGAACCATTTTCGCATTTCCTTCCACATATTGACCGTGTCACCATCTTCGCGGTAAGCAAGTGACTTAAACTCACCGCTTGTTTCGCCGTCGGAAATCGAATTGACTACGCCATCCTTGGTCTTGGTACTTTCAATCTCTTTTTCTGGATTGATTGTTAACTCAACCTGAAAGCGGACTTTCCCAGCGTCCTGCTTTGCTTGGTCTTTTAGTCGTCGGAAAAACACCACATAGTCTTTCCCTAACATTAATTCTGGCATTTATGTCTCCTTTTTCGTGTAATTAAAAGTAACATCCAGCGCAATATGAAGCAAAGGCTGGACGTCTGTGTTATCTGGTATGACTTGTTTTGAGGTTGAAAGATGGGCTAGCTTATGCTCGTATCCATCTTTTAGCAGCTTCACTGCTCCTTCTAAATAAGCTGAAATCTTATCTAAACGAGCTCTGTGCTCTCTTAAACCGTAGAGGTGGATTGTCTGCCTTACTGTCCCTAAGATATCGTTATTTGGGATGTCAGAGCCGTTGCTCTCTCCCAAATAAACAAAGGGATATTTAGTCTCAGCATCTGGTAAGTAGTCGTATGTATCGACTCTTACGCTGCAGATTGAAAATAAATTCCTAAATAAATCATGATTCGGGGTCACCTAAACGCTCCTTTCATCACTTTTGTCATGTCCTTTTGAAATTCAGGCTGAATTTGCTCCAGCATGGGACGAAAATGGGGCTTGCCGGGCTGAAATCGGGTACCGTATTCCTGATAGCCGTCGTAACCAGCTTCACCGTGGATATGAGCTTCCATTCCCGGATACGAGGTGGTGATATGGTCTTTCAAAAATCCAGTATCCTTGGGCGCTAGGTCTCTAGCGATTCTTTTCCCTTTTTCGCCATTATTTTTCAAAACTTGCAAAGACTGCTCAACCGCTTTTGGATGAGCGTTGCTGATAGTGGCTGTAAGCTTCTCAATACCTTGCCATTTGATCCCCATACTAACCACCTACCTTTTTGAGCCTGACAGCTCCCTTTATAGGGGCATCAATCTGATCCGTAGGGACATATTTGCTACCGTCATAAATAGCGGTAGCAAAAGGCTTCTGTGACTGCTGAAAGCGACAAATCATGACTGTATCAGTCTGATTTCCGTAGTCTTTAAAGACTCTTGCTTGACGAATAAAATTAACCAAACAAGGAACGGTTTCTGACCGCCCCCCTTGATTTTCGTATTCGTCTGTTTCTGGATTGTATTTTGGCGCCTCAGTCTCTCTAATAAGGGTGATTCGGTGCGGCGTTTTCATAAAAAAACCACCTTGCCTTTCTCTCTCGGGGAGCCATCTAGACCAAAATCTTTGTTTAAAATAGCCATATAAGGCTTAAACAGGTTATCCCAATCTTGATAAGTCACAGAATAGCCGTCCACGGTCTCGGAAGTCACACCCTCAGACCCTTTACGTCCATAAAGCTTATAAACAACATTCTCAATCATGAAATTGTACTTCTGATCAATCTCTGTTGTTCCTGTCAAGCTTTTGAAATAGCTTTCGGCATCTTCAACTAGATCCTGTAACAAGTCATTTTCTTTCGTGTCGTCGGGAGTAATACCCAGCCGACGCTTAATTTTGGCTAGCTGAGTATTTTCCATGTCTATTCTCCCTCAGCGCCTTCAAGTAGAGCTTTCAATTCTTCCTTGTTAGCGCGTGAACCGTACTTAATACCAAGCTCGTCAAGTTTAGCCTTGAGCTCTTTCACGCTTGGATCAGGTTCGGCTTCAGATTCAGCTTCAGGTTCGGCTGCAAGAGCTGTTTCTTCTGCAGGGATTGCTTCTCCCTCAGCGCCTTCGAGGGCGATAACCCCTTTTTCAAGTAGCTCTTTGATTCGATTATCAGAAACCGTCAAGTCTGCCCGTGGATAAACTTCGCCTGCTTCGTACAAGCGGTCGTTATCTTTAGTATCGATAATGTTTGTGGTTACAATGTAAGTCATTTACAAACTCCTTTCTTAAACGTTAGCAGCGTCTGTCAATTTAGCAAATGCATCTGTCTTCGTGATCATGACTGCGATGTCCATTGTGGCACGGATAGCGATCATTTCTTGTTCAAACAGGTTCACAGGGGTTCCGTCTGCATTCTGGATCGTTGAGATTTGGCCTTCTTCTGAAATCTTATAGTTGATGTTGTAAGGTACACCGTAAATAAGATTGTCGAAGTTACCAGCGAGCAAGTCGCCTTTTTTGAAATTCTTAGATTTCATGTCCACGGTCACAATTCCGTCAAGCTTGTTGTTTTCTTTGTCGTAAATCGTCTTCTTGTCACCGTCACGAGCTTCGCGAAGGGCAGAACGGTTTGACACACGAGATACAAACGCATTGATTTCAACATCGCTATCTAGCAACTTGTCTTCAAGTTTTAGGATATTTTCAAAATTGATCGGTCCGCCAATAACTTTACTTGCATCTTTGGCAGCTTTTGCAACCGAATTAGCAAACGGCGTTTCATGGCCGAGAAGACCAGCTTCGTCAATTTTAGTGTAGAATGCTTCAACGATCTGAGGCTTCATGTCGTTAAAGAATTTCTCCCAAGTGTAATTCAGCGCTTCACGAGAAGCGAGAAGGATGATACCAAGCTTGTGGGCTTTCAGCTTAACAGGAATGACTTCTGGCTTATCTGTCTTGATTTTTTCAGTTTCATTAACCCAGTAAGCAGACACCCCGTCCGTTTGAACATAGACCGTTTTCTCTTGCTCTCCGTCCATTTCGTGGTATTTTCCAAGTTGCATCACGAGCGAGTTCTTAGAGACCTCTTTCATGATGATGTCCGTAAATTTCTTGTGAAAAGTTCCGTCCTTTTTCTCAGAAACCAGAACCTTTTCAGGATTAAAAGTTTGTACTGTCATTTATTTCTCCTTTTTTCAGATAATGCGTGAGTCGCGGAAGATTTCTCCGGGACTTTTCGAATCCGAGCTACCAAAAGACGATGAAACGCCCGGCGGCTCAGATTGAGTGTATTCAGCTTTAATTTCGCTGATGATGCTTTCAAAGTCAGAAATCGCCTGCAAGGTGCCATCTGCGGTATCTTTAACCACAAAAGAAAGCACTTTTTCATTTACTGGCAATTTTCGACCGGAAAGCGTCTTGATGGCTTCGTCTGTCAATTCTCGCTTGGTTTGTTCTTTTTCCAAACTTGCGATTTTATCTAGTAAAGCCTGCTTTTCAGCTTCGGATTCTTTTTTGCGGTATTCTTCCAGCTCTTTTCCGCTGAGTTCAGATTCCGCTTTATATTTCTCCAAAGCTTTCTCAATTGCGTCTTGCGTTGCTTGTGCATGCTTTTCTTCTGCTTGCTTCAAGCGTCGTTGCATTTCCGCAAGCGAGACTGTCTTTTCGGCTTCTGGCTTAGGCTCTGCAGCACCATCTCCGTTGCCTGAAGCTTCAGGATCTCCTTGAGGCTCTCCGCCTTCAGCAAACATTTGAAGATTGCGCAAGTTCATGCGCAACATATATTTGTATTCTGCCATTTTTGGCTCCTTTCTTTACGCTTTTACGGGCAACCTCCCCGAACTCATGCAAGGTTTTATGCCGCTAGCACGGTTTGGGCAATATAAAAACCGCACGGGATCCCATATGATTAGGTTTCTATAAGGATAACTTCACAAGCCACCACAGAAATTCTTTTTACTTCCAATTCACAATCAAGGAAATCGCACGGATAACCTCCGTCTAAATATTCATTGTTGTGACACACAGAAACGTAAGCCTCTTTATCAATTGCCTCACAAAGTTCTTTAACTTTCATTTTCTACACCTTTTCTGAATATCAAAAAACCGCATCAATTCGACACGGTTTATAGTGATTTATAGCAGTTTATTCCTACTTTCTACCAAACCAACTTGATTTCTTCGGCCTGCTAAACGTAACGACAGCATTGTCTAAATCAAGCTTCATTTTCTCGTTGGCAGCTTCCAACTTGTCAAAGCGTTCATTTGTCGCTTGAGTATTTTGTGAGCTGATTTTCTCCATATTTTCAACAATCTTCCAAAGTTGCTTGTTTTGGTCGAGTAAGAGTACAATAGTTCCTTTTGCTATTCGCAAAGAGTTTTCTAGCTCACGTTTCTTTTTGATACGTTTGTTCATGATTTCCTCCTGATTTTGGGTACAAAAAAAGCACTTAGATTTCTCTAGGTGCTTGATTGTTTAGTAAGCAAAGTTTAGTTTTGATTTTATATCTTGATAAAGTTTTAAGATTTCAGGAGGAGTATCTTCACGGAAGATAAACTGTTTCTTTCCTGAAATAGTTTTATCGCCAACGATCCAGTGACGAATTTGTTTTGTAAAAATCAAAACTTCTTTGCTAGGCATAGCCATTACTTCCATGATAGTACCTCCTTAACTTTATTTAACAGATTTGGGTCTGTAACTTTATCCCCCAATACCCCAACTTCGGCAACCAACTCATTGATGTTATCGTTGTAAAATGCAATAGCTGCATTATCGCTGATGTTATAAAGATAATTGTAGTCATGTTTCAATTGCTCTTTGACATATGACACCAACGGGGAATTTAATTCAGACATTGCTTGTTCAACATTATTATAACGCTTTTTGTTGGCTTTGTAAAATGCTTTAGCAGAGTCCCAATGTTTTTTATGTGTTAGTTCATGCACCATGGTATCTTTAATGTTTTGAGCAGCAAAATAATTGTCAGATAGAACTTTAGCAAATTCTTTCTCTGAATGAAGTGCATCACTCACAAATAGAATATCCTGCTTATAGTCATATCCCGCAAAACCAGGTAATCTTGATTTTTTTAGAAAAACGACTGTTGGGGTTTGAAAATCGTTTAATTCCCTGAGGCTCGATTGAACATTGAAAACAGTATCTCTGATTTTCTTTGTGTTATCTTGCGCCCAGAAATCAAAATCCGCTCCATTCAATTTCTTTGTTTTAACTCTGATATCATTTCCTACTGTGAAAGAGCGCTGCTTAGCCATTAAGTCCATTGTAAACATATCCTGATTATACACTTTTTCATCATCAGCTTCAACGGTAGAACCCCAGAGTTCATGCTCATCAAGTGTACTTCCACCCGTCTTGTAATCCATCTTGATATGGCCATAGGCCGAGCATCTGCAGTTGGGGTGCATCGGAAACATATTTACGCCCATTTCAACTTTGTCAATAGGTATCGCCTTTTGATCAAGTGGCCCGCATATATCACAAGCACCCGGCTCTGCTACAAAGATCATGTGAGTAAAACCGTTATCCTTTAGCATAGCAAGCTGAGTATCTGCATTTATTCGAGCAATCTCAGTCTTGAGCAATCGCTGGGCGTTCGCTTTGTTTGTCTCATACTTCTTGGCCAGACGGCCCATTTCCTGCTTGTAACCCATCATATCCGTAAAAATGCGGTTGAGAGTGCTCGAAACTTCGCCTTGCAAGTTCGCTTGAAGACCTTTAGATCCCCAAATACGACTTGAAAATTTCTGGCCGTAAAAATCAGCATCTAAAACGCTCTGCATTCGTTTCTTTGCTCCGCTGGACGAAATCCCCAAAATCCCCGCTTGACGCTTGTATTCGTTCAGGAATTCGTCTCTCCGAGCCTTTTCGAAGACTTCGTTTGCATCTGATGTTAAATTATGGATTTCAAGAGCTAATTCAGACTTTAAAAGCTCCAGCCTACTGACCTTCATTTTCAGGTTGTATGTCCTGAGCCACGAATTCGTCTTAGGACTGAAGTCTTTCTCTTTTACTGCTTTTTCAGCCTTCTTGGCAAACTTCGTAACGTCAAATTCAGAAGCTTTTTTCATAGCCTCTTGCTTGGTTAGACCTTCTTTTTTAGCATAAGCTAGATAAAATCTGTCTATTTCTGATTGCATGCGGTCAAAAGACTCTTGATAAAGTTGAGCAAGTATCTTATCTCTATCTATATCCCGCTTTATCAACTCAGCCTGCGCCTTACGTTCGGCATTGTAGCGTTGGTTACTAATCGTCTGCTTGCTTGTCATCTGACTTACCTATAATCTGGCCAATTTCACTGTCACTAGCTCCGTTTTCTTTCAAAATTCGTGCTTGCTCAGTCTTGTAATCAGTAAAGCTAGCGCTGTTCATCAAGGTCTCTTGAGATAGATTTCCGCCCGCTTCGATATACGCCTTAATTTCCGTCCAGACATCCTGTGGGATGTTAGGGTGAAATGTGAAAGTCAACTTGTTTGCTTCGATTGCAGGCTTGTTGATTGCCTTGTGGATATTGCTGATGAGCTCGTACCTGCGACGCAAAGCCTTAGTAAAATAAGCTTCCTTGTCTTTCCGGACTTGCTCAAGACCGATCATCTTGTAAAGCAGAGCAATCCCTGATTGCGTTGAATTAAAACGGTCATCTTCGAGATTCGGAATGCGACTAAACCTGTGGATATCGTTTGCTAGACGGTTTTTGTAGGCTTCTGTGCCCTGCACGTCGTATTGCTTGTAGATATACCCAGCATCTGCGCTTGTTTGCTGGCCGTTTGTGCTTACTCCTGTTTGAAGCAGCAGCGTGTTAGCTTCTTTCATCTTCGCTGCGTTCTCAGCACTCATTCCAATGGCTTCCAGGTCGCCTTTAATTAAAAGCAAAGCATCATTCAGGTCGCTCATATAATTCGCAGTATCTGATTGGCCTGCGTCGTAGGCATCTATCAAAGAAATTTCGCTCTCATAGTCACCCATTCTAAAGCGATTGTTCCACCATTCGACGACTGGTACATCCTTATACTCATGTTTCTTTTCGGATTCAACAACCAAATTGATGAAATTGACCGAAAACGGCTTATAAGAGATAATTCGGTCTTTTGTGTAGACAGTAGCAGAAACTTTATCTGCAAAAATAGGCAGATGCACCGCTGCTATAATGTTCTGCTCGACCGTCAAGTCACGAATAACAAACATTTCAAGCGGACTGATCAAAACAACCCTATCCGTATTATCTTTATCCCTAAAATGATACTCAAAGGCTCGACCATAGACAGAAGCATCAAAAGCAAGATCACTATTCAACGAATTGATGTCGTTTTGCCACTCAATTTCTTCGATGAACTTCAATTGCTCTTCTTCTGCGCCTTCTAAAATACCAATTGTGACAGGATTTCCGATGACATAGCTTGTCGCAAAGCTTGAAATATAGCCGCCCCATTTGTGCCGAACGCGGTAATCCGCTTTCTCTTTGTCCAACCGTCTGCTGCCAGCCAAGATACTGTAATTATCGCCCTGTGCATACGAAGCCAGCACTTGCAGCCTTTTTCTTTGAAGATTAAAAAACGTTTCGACCATGTCCCGAAACGCCTTTTTGCCTTTTTCTGTTGTCAAGAGCTCATCGCTTGAGACGTGCCTAAACTGCTCATTTGACAAGCTGTCAAAATGCAAGCTGTCCGATCTTGCTTTAGTAACAGTATCTATTCCGTGTTCAAATTCGTTTACTTTATCCACTTTCTACCTCCTAAACATCTTATTAATTTTGCTGATTGCTTTGTCTACATTGACTTCTTTTTTGGTTTGGAAGATCCTATCTTGCAAAGCGTACCTGATCGCATCGATGCAGTGATTATAGCTATCCACTGGCTCGTTGATGTACTCATTTGTCTTCTTGTCTTTCTTCCATGTGTAATTTTCCAGCTCTTCAATCAGCTTCACACACCGCTCATCGACTACCCAGTCGTATTGCAAGAGGTACTGGATCCCTTGCATGACCGAGCCAGGGCCTTTTTGCACATCGATGACCCGAGAAATTCCAAGATTTCGTAATTCCTGGTTCGATTTCTTTTCTGCTGAATCGGCCCGTATTTCTTCCTTGGCATACCCAAGGGCCTTAATACTTTCTGCGATTTTGTCATTAGTCAAATTCTTTCTAACAAATTCTTCGACCACATAAAGCTTTCTGTTTACATCATCAATCCTGACGTGCATCAAAGCCGACGGGTCATTGATAAAACCGTAGTCAAGACCAAAATAAGTCGGCAGATGCGCCAGCTCGTCTTTATTAAGCAATCGTTTCTCATATTTTGGAAAGACTAGCTTGTCCAATGTTGCGAACTCACCCAGAGCGTAAATCTTATAGTACGCTTCGTTTCTGTTGGCCAGTTCCTCAATATTCTCAATCGTGACTTGATCTAAAAAGCGATTATCTTTGTAGGATGTGTGATAAACGACCGTATTTTTTGGTTTCTTAACAAAAAAAGCGTTGTAGGTCCAGTTTACTTTTGATACAGGGTTGAACATCAGGAAGATTTGCCTCTGCTCGTGCTTTTTGTCCCTGAGACGTAATGTGAGCTGCGTGTAATCGTCTAGCGTGAACTCAGAAGCTTCTTCCATGACCACGTCAGACACACCCTTGATTGACTTGATTTTCTCTGGGTTGTCCAGCCCTTTGAAGATGAACTGAGCACCATTCGGCAGCTCAATCCGATAAGCCGAATTATTGACCTTGCACTTGTCGAATAACTGCCAATTATCCAGACATTGCTTCACATCCTCGAAGATTGAGTCGTAGACTGTTGAGCCTACTTTTCGCAAAAAGAGGATCTTGCGTGGATATTTCCAGTCCTGACAAGCTTTAAACACGACTTTTTGAATAACGCCATGGCTTTTACCGCTTGAAGCGCCGCCGTAGTGAACCTCAGTAAAGGTTGAGTAGTCATTGAGCTTATCGTAGATGTGCTTATTAAAGACTCTGCTAGGTCGTTCGATGACGATATTGATTTTAGGCCTAGTCTTCGTCAGCATCCCAATCACCTACTTTAATTTCGATAGTGCGTTGAGTGATATCGATGTTGTTTTGATACATGCCTAACGTTTTAGCGTACTTGTCCGACGCTGACAACATTACAGATAAGTCAGGCGGTACTTCCTTGACAGACTGATAGCCTTCGCCGTCGCCAACCAGTTTTATATCTTTAATCTCACGCCTGATAATTTTTGCCCAAAACTGCTGAATATCAACAGAATTAAGCAAAGAAAGCTCCGTCCTGCGCTCATCAAAGGAATTTTTGAGTTTTTCAACGACTGGTGGGATATGTAGGAACTTTTCAGAACCAGAGAGCATTTTATGCGCGGTTGTGTGGGCACTTTTCTCGCTAAAACCAGCTTCTTTTGCTGCTTGCGTAGCGTTTTGAAAACCATTGGCCATGTAATTGAGCACAAAGGATTTCTGTCTATTCCTAGAAGCAGGCCAGTCTGACATAAGGTCATTTGCTATTGTCTTCAATTCTTCAATTGCTAGTTTTTCACGCTCATTCATGACTACCCCTCCTTCCGGCAAAACAAAAGGGCAGACATAAACTGCCTAACCCTTATTTATTGATGATACTATAATAGCACGTTAAAACTGTCATGCGCTGTCAAATACTTTTTTTACTGTCATTTACTGTCAAATGCTGTCACCGCATCTAATTCCTTTGTTGCTATACGCAACAATCGAAAGTAGGTGCTCTCGCTACAATTCAACTCGTCCATGACTTGCCATCTCGTCATCTTATCGATATAAACCAAGCTCAGTATTGCCTGACTATCCGTGTTATCCAGAGAGTCAATCAACCCCTGCAGCTCTCTTTGCTTTCTGATCGCTTCAGCGGTCTTCTGCTCTATTTCTTCCTTGGCCGTTAGCAATTCGACATAGATATCATCTTGCTTACGTTTAATTCCTCCCGAAACTTTATCTGGGGAAAATTTCTGACTAGACAAGAGCGAGGCTTCGACCTTGTCTCTTCGTCTAATCAAACTTGCAATATACAGATCAAGGTTTCTCAAATCCTTTAAAATAGCTTTTGCCTTGTTCACTCTCTGTCTCCTTTGTGATATAATTATCTTATTGGATTTTTAGCTGAGGCAGAGAGTGTCTTGGCTTTTTTGCTTTTAATAATCATTGAGTAGCTCGAGAGTCTCCTCATAACTCAGGTCGACTCTTACTCTTTTCTCCTCGTATGAGAAAAATTTTGGAATCCTGAAGTGAATGGTAGTAGTGTCATCAGGGTTTTTAACAATTGTGCTGATGTGCTTGAGTAAGTCTTTTTTGATAGCTGCATTCGGAAATACTACAAGCTCCAACTTATCTACACTAACTGATTTTTTTGAGTTTTTAAATCCTAAATAAGGATATTTACAAGGTTTCATTAGATTCCCTCTCTTTTCTTATTTCTTCAAGCCTTTCTTGTATCGGATCGATGGCATTCAATTCTCTAAGCCTTGGCCACATTCCGCCTACAAGATGAGAAATGTTTCTGACTTCATTGATTTGTTTAGGCGTTTCTTTATAATCCCACCACTCAGAACCATCATATTCTCCTCGCTCTAACCACCAGCCTTTGCCAACAATGACTAAATCAGTAGGAACGTGAGCGGCACCGTATCCGCTATGATAATTAGCTTGTTTGGCAAGTCTCTCAAAATTTTCTTTAGTGATTTTAAAGTCTGAGCCTTGAATATATCTGACTCCCTCAAACGTTTTGCCGTAGTCTCTTAAAACCTCTAAGGTCTCCTCCCAAAGATTTGTCATTTTACACCTCCTTGCAAATTATAAATTTTTGTGAGCAGCTCTGTTAATTCCTCTTTTCCATCAATATAACCAACAACATCATTTGTTATTGGACTTGTATAGCACAACTGCCACTTTTCATCCAGGTTTTTTAATACAGCTAATTCTAATCCGTAGGAAAAACTGTTACAAATAACACTAGCGCCGTACCCATTCGGAAAATGATACTCATGCCTCTTAAAATTTCCAAAAGAGTCATGGAAAACGACCGGCTCAATCCCATTGATTACTATATACGGTATCATCTAGCTACCTACTTTCTTTAATAGCTCTGGTTGCTCATGAATATTGCCCACAACTTCATTTTCTTCGATTTCAGACCACAGGAGCACTGCGTCATTTCCCGTGTCAATTACCCAAGTTCCTTCAAGCTTCTTGACAACTCCTATCAAGTCCTTGTCATACTCATAGTAACCTCCTGTTTCATCAGCTCTACCAACAAATCTAGTGGTTTTCACAATATCCCCCTCGAATATTTCTTTTCTTTGCTCTGAATTATCCAAGACATCTGTATAGCACATGATTTCACATTGCTCCCAACTATATTCATCATGACATGTGTCACAATCCAAATGCTGACAGCCTCTAACTGTTACGGTTTTATCTCTGTAGTCTATATAGACAATATCTTCAGGCCAAAACATCTTGGACAACTCTTTCACAAATACTCTTATTTTCAACATCAGTTTCCCACTCCTCTCAAATAATCCGGTATTGGGTCTCCAACCTTGATAGCCTCGTACTGCTCCTTGGTCACCAGAAACTTGCCGTAAGCCCCTGCTGTGACCGTGTAGCGACCCTCTATGATTTCCTTGTCCGTGATTCTGCCGTGCATTTCTGCACCAGCGTTATCAGCCCTATGAATCGTAATTAATTTTCTAGCTTCGAGCTGCTCTACTCGCTCATTAAGCCTATTAATCTTGATGATTGCTGCCATCAAGATCGCTAGTAAAATAACGATGCTGAAAATAAAGACTCCATGCTCTCTCATGTCAAATCCACCTCCTCAACTTATCTTATGACTTTCCAGGTCTCCGAAATCCTGACCATAATTGACAAAATAAGAGCCGATCAGGATTGCATCAGCTTCATCATCTTTGACTTGCAAATCAAATTCATCCGAAACCTTAGCTACTGCCTGCAGCTTCATTGACTTCTTACTGCGGTCTTTGTAGCTGAACTTCCAATACTTGCGCCAGGTCGAAACGTTGACAAACACAACATTTTCAGCAATCAACCGTCCAAGAATGATACCTGTCACAATTCCAATGCTGATCATAGACTGCTGATTTGGCCCCATGACTGAGTTCTTCTCGACCACGATTGTCTCGAAAGGGCAATCGTATTTTTGTAAGGCTCGTGATTGGATCGCTCGCAGTTCGCTGGCCATGAAGCGCCCGCGCTCAAAGTATGACTTGCTTTTATGTTTTAAGACACCACTCTGGACAAGGTCAGAGCCGTGAAATACGGCCCATCCTGTCGCAGTAGTTGAAATGTCTAATGATAATGTCAGATTGCTCATTCAAGTTCTCCTCTAAACCCGCATAAGTCAAAGAGGTTTTGCTTGTTGTTCTCAATGAACTCAAAGAACTTCTGAAGCTCGGCCAAGTTTCGTTTTTCTGCCTTGACTCCCAAGCTTGAATGGTACTCTGTCGGCTCTTTCGGGATTGCCTTCACGTCTAACTAATAAAGTGGCTCAAAGACGTCCCCGCTCTCATCAAGGGATGGTTCAGCATCCTGATTTTTAAATTGCATCTGGATATCATACTTAATCTTATTTGTTACTGTGATAATCTTGTCTACGATTTCAAGACTGATGGTCGTGCCTGGTATATCGATTTTGTTTTGCATTTGTTTTTCTCCTATTTATCTAAATTCCTTTGCTATCGCTGAAATAACATTTACTGTCACGCTGTTTCCTGCTTGTTTGTATAATTGACTGTTAGAGTTGACCTCTTGCGCCTTATCAAAAGCCCAATCTGGAAATCCTTGCAGTCTCCAACATTCTCGAGGGGTTAGTTTTCTGATTCGAAAGCCATCTGATAAATGATTGTTTTCGTGATAGCTATTACTTGTCAGAGTAGGCGCTATCTTATGCTCTCTGCCCTGGTTGTAGCCATGACCACGTTGAATGATTTTAGGTTCTTGCCCACCACCTTGCATAGTGGATAGAGTAGGAGCTAGTCCATTTGTATCATATACTCTTGAGTTTTGGTCATGATTTCCAGGCAATTTTCCCGCGATTAAGATTCCATGCTTATCTTGCGCGGTCAAAGTAAACATAGGTTCTCCGTCAGACTTAAATCTGCGTCCATTTTGGCGTTTTTCTGGTCTTTCTGGTGTTAATACCGGGATTGCAATTTTCAAAGGATCTTTTTGTGTCGTAGTGCTACATAGAGTAGGAGCTAATGAGTCAATTGATACGACATCACCACTTTGTGATTTCCCTTTTTTTCTGACATTCCCAACTTTTTTTATTTTCGATTGTTCATGATCAATCTCTGCACCATCTCCGCTGAGAGGAAAAATTCTTCTGGTACGTTCTCTTCTAAGATGTCCGATAACGAACACACGTTCCCGATTCTGGGGGACTCCAAAATTCTTGCTGTTAAGCACTTGCCATTCCACATCATACCCCAATTCATCCAAGGCTCTGAGGATAGTCTCGAATGTAGCTCCTCTGTCATGATTGAGCAATCCTTTGACGTTTTCAAGGAATAGATATTTAGGTCTGAGAATAGATGCGAACCGTGCAATTTCAAAGAACAAAGTTCCTCGTGTATCTTCAAAACCTCGTCTGTCTCCTGCAATTGAGAAAGCCTGGCACGGAAATCCTCCACAGATAATGTCCACACGTCCGATTCTTCGAATAGACTCATCTGTGACTCTTGTAATGTCATGTAATTCAATTTCTCCCTTCGTGTCGTGTACAGCTTTATAACTGGCTCTTGCGAATTTGTCAATTTCGCAAAACCCTACACATTCATGCCCAGCGGATTCCATCCCAAGACGAAAACCACCAATGCCTGCAAATAAATCTAAAAATTTCATCTATTTTCAAAAAAACGCGACTGCCTTTGTGAGAATTGGCTAAATACGGGCAGTCGCTCGTCCAAGGTCACATGACCGATTGACGTTTTCTAGTTCGCTTTTTTCGTGGTTCACGGCACGTTGTTTTTTGAGTTGTTTACAAAATGGAAATAGTTGGTTTTTGATTATTTTCCCCTCTTAAAAGGGCAATAATTGAATGACAATAAAATCTTCCGATGTTTTTTTTACATCACAAACATAGGCATTAAGTAAGGATTCCTCAGTTTTGTATGTTGTTTGGTTTTTAACACTTTCATTCCAACAAATAAATTAAGGTTTTAGTCCCGGCCAACCAGAACGACCAAACAAAGCAATACACTCATCAGATCACCTCGACACGCTGGGTCAACGCCTTCGTTTTGCAGTATTCACAATGGCCGCACGGTTTCGCCTCTTCTTCGCCTCGCTTCACCTTGTCAAGTCGCTGGATAAGCATAGACAGCTCAGTCAGCTCATATCCAAGTTTCTCTTGGGTTTGAAAAACAATCGCTCGGGTGTCAGGCGCTGGCTCTTTTGTCACCGCGTAAATTACGGGTGTAAATTCACGGTCGTATTCTTCTTCCAGCATTTTCTTATACGCTGCCATTTGCAAGACGTAGCCCCAAGCCTCAAACCAGCGAACCTGAATATTTCGTCCGCTTACTTCATCCTGAACCCAGACCATGCTATCAATGTCTGATTTTGTGGTCTTGATGTCTACAAAATACCCTTTTTCAACATTGAGACAGTCAATCTTGCCTTTAAATTCCACACCTTCGATGTTGCCTGTTACAGCAACCTCTTTCTGGCCAACATAATAGTCCATGAACTGCTTGTCAGCTTCCAGTCGCTCAATCATGCGCTGACCAACCAGAAAGTCTGATTTTAACTGACCTTTGGTTTTTCCAGCTTTTGAAATCATGGCATCTGCGTTTTCGTCCATAAATTTCTTATGTGCTTCCGGACTTTCAAAATAGCTGTGTACCATGTTCCCGACTAAAAGAGCCGTGTTATCTCTCTGATCTTCCCATTCTCCTTCCAGCTCCGCCAATGCTCGCGCTTCACACTCTCTAAACCGCTTATATTGCGAGATAGACCAGTAGCGACGTGCAGAAGCTGCTGAATAGTAATCTTTGCCAAGCAAATCTTGTGTCATTCCATTTCCACCTTCACTGATTTTGACTTCGGCTCAAAACGAACGCCGTGAGAATTAAGCCACTCTTTGAACTGCTCTTTGATTTCCTTTGCGTTCTCTTCTGGGAAAATCAAATCCACAGTAAATTTGTAACCATATTTTTTAGCCACATCATTAGAAGCCGTATTTTGCGATTTTTGGCCGGTTTCTTGTTCGCGGGCGCTATTACCCTCTGAACTCGTTTCAGGCTCAAATTCGGCCTGATTTTGGGTGTAGGATTGATTCTGGGTGTTTCGCTCTGCTTCTGCTTGAGCTTGTCTCAACTCATCTGCGTCTGCGTGCAAAATGTTGATAACATCCAGAGCAGAGCGACCTTCATTGAGCAAATCAACATATTTCTCAGGATTCAGGTCTTTGGCTTCTGCGATAGCCGTCATTTCTTCGATTCGTTGCTTTAGCTTCGCTTCTGCTTTTGTGCGGTCGGCCAGCTCTTTATCATCAAGGATTGCTTGCAAGATGTCAGCTAGCTTTGCCCCTTCGTCATATCTGCGAATGTAGACAGCTGGCCCAAAGCCAGCCTTTGCAGCTGCTTCTGTAATCTGGATAAGTCCAGCTTCACGTTGTTGCTTTTTTGCAGCTTCTTCCGCTACTAGATCAACAATTATCTTAGAGGTTGCTTGATTGATTCGCACATTGTCGGCCATAAAACATTTCTTCTTACTGAGATCGTCGAAGTAGATGGCAAATAATTTGATATCAAGCTCTATGCCGCTTTCTGCGATTGCTGCTTCAAAGGCTTCTCTGATCGTCTCTTTGCGGGCTTCCGTCGCTCTCTCTTCAAATTCTCTAATCTGACTATCAATGTCTTTCTGCAAAGTTTTGATAGGGGTCAAAATTTCCTCTACCCATGTTTTCGCTTCGTCAAGCGGCTTAGAGTAGTCTTTGAGTTGAACTTTAAGTTCTTGTTCAATTTGACGTTGTACACGACCCAATTCATTTTTGACCTCGGTATCATCTTTTAGAGTAGCTTCTGTTACGATATAGCCAGCATATTTCTTTTGATAAGCTGCTAAAGCTTGCTCCAAAACTTCCTTGCCTTGGATTTCAATTTCAGCAGCTTTTAGGACAAAGCCGACTTCTAAATCCGTTACTGGAACGAGTTCTAGGCTATCCGTTACATCTTTTAATTCTTCAGTCATTCTAGAAATCCTCCCCTTCTAGCATGTCCATTTGGCCTGTTTCTTCATCGAAATCTAGGACGTTATCTGCAGCTGAATTTTGAGCATCATCTTCAAGAGGAGTAGCATCTTTAGCTTGTTCTTCCTCTGGAACGCTCAGCAAATCAGAGAGATTCTCTGGTTCTTGAGGTGTGATGTCTTTCGCTCTCTTCACTTCATTTACATTCGAATCCTCGTTATCAGCCAGAATGGCCTTTTGCAATTCGATTGAAAGCGGCGCATACTTGCTCAAAAGCTCTTTTATAAGCGTTTTTTGAGCCATGGCGTCAAATTCAGTTTTCCAAGGTGTCCCTGGTTTAAAATCACCAGTTGTCTTGTCGTAAGTTTTGGAATATTTTCGAGCATGTGCTATGACCTTTTCTTTTTTCCAGAAAATCATCTTTCGGAATCCATTGATCAATTCCAAGCTTGCAAAATATCCTTCAACCTCTCCGCTATCGACTTGCTCATCCGTTAGATGCAATGTGCCGTAAACTTTGTCATACCGCAAAAATTCTTCTTTGTAGACGACATCACAGTTTATATTCCTAATTTGCCCGCTTCGTTGAGCTAATTGAATAAAGCCTTTATAGCCCATCTGAAATTGGGCTTCATTTATTTTTACCCAAGTATTTCCGCGCTTCTCGCTTCGGTTATACGGTACTACATACGCCATTCCAAGGCTTGGCTCAATCGGCAGCTTCAAAGTCGCTGCTTTCATGGCTGCGTTCATAATGCTTGTGTTTGTGGCTTGGGCCAAATAACTATTGTTGTTTATAATCGATAGCAGACTTGCGACAAATTGCGATTCACTCCCGTCTAATACCGACTTAAATCTCTCTAACGCTGCCGGGCTTTTGAATGCTTGTTGCGGTGTTAGTGTGTCAAATTTAGCTATTTCATTCGTCATTTTTGTTTTCTCCTATGTATTCATATCAATTCTGCGTCTAGAAATACTGTTCAGGGCATCTAATTCATTATTGTAGTCTTGAATAAGTTGCAAATTCCTGTCAATAAAACGCTCTACAACTTGACCTAAAAGCTCTTGCGTTGTCACACCTCTTAGTTCAGCAAGAAGTCTGATATATTCTTTTTGTTTTTCAGAGATCTCTGCTCTTATAAATGACTTCCCTTTGCTGGCTATCTGTGTCATTTTCTTCTTCCTTTCGTCTTCTTCAAATTCCAATTTTTGCGCTTCAGGCGCTTGTTTTCACGTCGTAGTGTTAGGATTGTGTCCTGCTGTTCATTGATAATCTGACCGAGCTCCTCGCCTAAATGAGCGTAAGCTCTGCGCCATTCGGCGATTTCTTCTTGTAATTCCTCAATCATACATCATCACCTACATAGATCTTTTCGCTCCCATTCCAGACCCAATTGTCCGGATCAGGGCGCTCAGGTTCTTCAATCGGTGGCTGAAGCGTATCTATCCTGTCGTAATTAAACATGAGCGTACACCTTTCCGAGCTCGAGGACTCGCTTCACATATCTAGCCTTGGATTCTAAACCTAGATCCAATAATTCATTTTTTTCTTCATGGTTGGCCAACAGCCACACCCGATTTTCAAGCTCAACTCTCGTCATCTTCTTTTACCTCTTCCTTCGTTTCTTCTACCTCTTTAACCATAGTCTTCTTCAAGCGAGCTGTCGCTTCGTCAACCGATTTGCCTTTCAGGACATCGTCTAAAAGATGGCTCGCATCATGCATCGCCTGAGCCTTCGCTTTGGCAATTTCGTTTTCTGGGAAAAGTCCTATTTCTTGTCCGAGTAAAAAGGCAAGGCTGAAATCGTGCATTTCTCTCTGCAGTTGTTTTACTTGGTTAAGCGTCCGTTGTGCTTTAAACATATTATTTCTCCTTTGCAGCCAATAACTCTTGATAGAGTTTTAGCAATTTTCCTTGACGTTGCCATTCATCAAAAAGATGTCTGTACGCCTTTCGAGTCTCTATCAAGTCGTCGTTTAGTTCGATTGCCAACGATCGCCAGCGCTCGGCTTCATCCGGCAGAGTGAGAATCTCTGGTTCTTCCGTGAAAAAGTAATTTTTAATTTTGTCAATCAACCTCATTGATTAAATCCTTTCTGTATAGATACCGACAGCCTTGTCGGTAGCTTTTTATTTCGCTAGTAACCCAAGTGGTTTTTAAATAGCTGTTTTTTGCCAATTTCTGTGATACCAATCAATAACTGCATCTCGTGGATATTTCTCACGCTTTCCTTCGATTCTCGGAAAATCCTTGTGACAGTTAAAACGCGAATCGAATGTGCCTGTATCTCTCGTGCCCAGAAGCATTTCTGAGCATTGAGACTTATTCAGCTCCATCGGAAAGCGCCTTGTTTCGTCGGTCACAATCGTCATGACCTTGAGCGTCCTATCCATCAAGCCAGCTTCAAACTGGTCTAATAATTGATTCATTAAGTCATTCATGGTATAATCCTCTCGTAGAATATTTTGTTGTGCGCCTGATTGCCGTCAGGTGCTTTTTTGTTTTATCTTAGTTCATCTATGCTGATTTCTAATGCATCAGCAATTTTGCATATGTTAGGCCAAGAAAGATATTTTACCTTTCCGCTTTTCAAATCCGAAAAGAAACTACGATTAACTCCAGCCATTTTAGATAACTGACTACCGTTTAAATTTCTTTCCTGCATGATTCTGTTTAATTGTTCCCACATTTTACACCTCCAACCACTATATATTGTTAAGCAAATATATTTAAATAACAATATGTTGTGTGTTTCTGCTATCTATGCTATAATCATTCTTGACTAGGACCTCTCACCGTTTTAGTCAAAATTTCAACAGAAAGGAGGTTAAAA
>CAUUSJ010000007.1:0-52972 GCA_963547765.1 uncultured Streptococcus sp.
AGAAAACCATATAGGTAATGAGAAAGACCACAGCAACCACTAAACGATAGCGTCCACGGCTGTAGATAATCTCTTTAAAAGCTAAAAACAAAGCTGTCCTCCTTTGAGATATTAAAGATCATTATATCATAAAGAAGCAAGCTAGAAAAACATATGAGACTAATGGTAACTAGATTCACACGAAAATCACTAAATCGTATAGCGATTTCCTAAGTAAGAAACTTTCCATGAAAGAAATTCATAAAATAAAAAGAAACAAGCAAAGACTTCAGTTCATCTACCGAATCTTGCCTCGTTTCTTTTCTATAGGTTTCGACCGCTATCTGGCCTGCACTTTCTCTTTCCCAGAGCAGATTGAAAATCGCCTTATTGCTTGCTAAAGGTCAGAGTATCTGGATCATCATCCAATTCGTTCACAATCAGCTGGTTGCCATTTTGACGATAGCTTTTGACATCGTCACCGACAATTAGTCTCTGCTTCGCTGCATCTACTTGTACCTGTTTGATTTCCTTACTGCCATCGACCTCGGTCTCAGTCCAAGTGCCAGTCTTACCGTTGATTTCTAGGACATACTGGTCACCATCATGATCGGTTGCTTGGTAGCGTGCGTTTAGATTGCTGGTCTGACCTGCATTGGATGAAGAAGTCTGTTCTTGCGCAGGCTGTGATGTTTGGCTTTGGGTATTTTGTGATGAGTTAGCATTTCCTCCCTGATTAGCATTGCTTGAGCAAGCAGCCAGTGAAACTGCTGCTGTCAGAGATAGAATGCTGATAAAGGCTTTTTTGGTAATCGTCATATCGCTTTCTCCTTTTTCTACATTTGTAGTTTATAATTATATTCTACAATTGTCTGTTTTATTTGTCAATCATATAACTTTTTTTATCTAAAAATAAAAAATTCCCCAGCCTTACTTGACTGGAGATATACAATCTATTGCTTCTTCTAGAGGATCAAAGTTAGTCATCCTTGATGGACGAGCCTTCTGCATCATCCCCAAATATCAAGGTCGACTGTTGCAGATAGGGATTGGGGTACTTTCGAAGCAAATCTTTCACGGATTCTACCAAAACCTCCTGCTCCACCTGACCTGCTTGGTATCGCTCTAAAAGAAGCATAAAATTTTCTTTTTCAGCTGGGCTGGCTTTTTTCTTAAAATAGCCCCAAACGTGCTGAAAAGTATTGCAGACCTGACCGCGATTTTCAGGCAGGGCTACCGCCTGATCAATCAAGTCTTGGACATGTGCTGCTTCCACCGAGTCACTTTTTAGATATTGGCGGATTTCCAGATAAATCTTACTAGAATGACTGAGAACCAGATATTTATTTCTAGCCCAAAGAGTCTGACATTGGGATATTTGGTTTGAATTTTCCATGATTACTTTTCCTATAATCTTTCCTTTTATTCCGGAAAAATCCATTCAATATGTGGAGCTCGCTTGCTAATTTCTCTATGAATGGTATTGAAATCAGCATCAGCAAGATCATTCAAGTCAATCTCTTCCAGTATTTTTCCTTCTTCGTCTTTAAAATAAAGTATGCGATAAGTTGATCTCGAATTTTTAGAATAAGCACTTCTAATTTCATACTCGATTTGCTTAATATTTGTTAAATTAATGTGATTTATATCTTGGAAAACAGAGGGTTTAACATCAATCTTATCATCAGAAATAGTAAAAGCTGCAGGCTCATGAGCTTTCTTATAAGCCGAAACACCTAAAATAGTAACTATAATACCTGCACCAATTAGAATTGGACCCACATATTCATTATTTTGATTGAGAATTTCTTGCTCAGATTCCTTTTCTCTTCGGATAGAAGCTTGTTCGGACTCTAATTGTTTATTATAGGTCTCTACAAAAGCTTGCAGTCTTTTTTGCTCTTCTTCTGGTGTTTCATTCTCAGGTGCAAAATCCGAATTAACCAAGGTTTTGGCTTTTTCAATAGTCATCGGGCTTTCATTCAACTTTGCATCTTTTCGTTCAGACTCTAGCTGTTCTAAGCGATCATTATAGCTATCACCAGTTCTTGGGGGAGATTGAATTGTAGTGATTGCAATAATTGCTCCGATGATAATGACAATAATGCCAATAACCTCACCAGCATAACTCCTCTTATATTCCACACAAATCTCCTTTACACCACATTATTTAATGGAACAAGAATACCATAAATTAGGCATTTTATAAAGTATCATTTTATTAAAGAAGCAGCCCTCAAGGACTGCTTCTCTCTGTATATACTAGCGCACTTCTGCTCCGACATTTTCTTCCAAGGATTTTTGGATTTTTTCCATGTATTTAGCCACTTCATCGTCAGTCAGGCTGTCTTCTGGATTTTGGAAGGTCAGCGTGTAGGCCATAGACTTGAGGCCAACACCTAATTTTTCACCAGAGAAGATATCGAAGAGCTTGATATCCGTCAAACGTTTCACTCCGGCAGCTTGAATCGCTTCCACCACCTGTCTGTGGCTGATCTCTGCTTTGAGCAACAAGGCCACATCGCGAGTAACAGCTGGGAATTTGGTGATTTCTACAAAAGGCTGTTCTGGCTCAAGACTCGCCTCAATAGCCGTCAGATTAAGCTCTGCCACATAGGTTTCTGGGATATCATAAGCCTTGGCCGTCACTGGATGAACCTGCCCAACATAGCCCACTGGCTGACCCTTGATCGAAATCAGCGCTGTCCGACCTGGATGCAGACTCTTAAGCTGGTCAGTTGCTTGATAATCAGCTGCTAATCCTAGGCGATCAAAGAGCGCTTCAACCACTCCCTTAGCGTAGAAGAAGTCCACAGGAGTCGCTGGCGTTTGGAAATCTTTTTCACTTACCAAGCCAGTTAGGGCAAAGGCAAAGCTATTGATTTCGTTAGGCAATTCTTCCTTCGGATTGCTAGTTTGTTCAAAGATTTTCCCAATTTCATAAAGGGCCAAATCCTTATTTTTACGAGCAACATTGTAGCTGACAGTATCCAACATGCCTGAGAGCACATTTTGGCGAAGAACACTGCGCTCCCTTGTCATAGGCCACATAAGCTCCGTTAGATTTGTATGATTAAGCGTAAATTCGACAGCTTTTTCTGGCGTGGTCAAGGCATAGGAAATAATCTCTGTCAGCCCTGCTCCTTCAGCCACCGTCCGAACCTTGCGACGTAGCTTCTGAGTGGCCGTCAATTCACCAGCCGTTCCAGCATCTTGTGGCAGGGAAACTGGCAGGCGGTCGTAGCCATAAATACGAGCAATTTCTTCGTAAAGATCTGCTGGAATACTAATATCCCAGCGACGAGCAGGCACGCTGACTGTGAAGGAGTCCGCAGATCCACTGAGGCCAAAGCCTAGACGACGGAAAATATCTTCAATATCCGCATAAGTCAAATCTGTTCCCAAAACTCGGTTGACATCAGAAAGGCTAGTCGAAACTTGCTTGTCAGTCGTATCTAACTGTCCTGCTTGGACAATGCCAGCATGAACAGTTGCACCTGCCAAGTCAGCAATCATGCTTGCAGCAGCATCTAAAGCTTCGGTTACTGTTGCAAGGTTAATCCCTTTTTCAAAGCGAGAAGAAGACTCAGAACGCAATCCCAGACGACTGCTTGTCTTGCGGATTGACTTGCCATCAAAGACAGCCGCTTCCAGAACGACACGAGTCGACTTATCAGAAATTTCGGTTGCCGCTCCGCCCATGACGCCTGCAAGGGCTACTGCCTTATCTGCCACAGTGATAACTAAATCACCGACTTCCAGCTCACGCTCTTCGCCGTCCAGCGTCACCAGTTTTTCACCAGCACGCGCTTCCCGCACAACAATCTGATCCCCCTCAAATGTGTCCAGATCAAAGGCATGCATGGGCTGACCAAAGTAGAGCAGGATGTAGTTAGTCACGTCCACTACGTTGTTAATCGGACGTATCCCTTCGTTCATGAGGAGGTTTTGCAGCCACTGAGGACTCGGAGCAATGGTCACATTGTCCAAAATGCGAGCTGCATAAAACGGTGCTTTTTCGCTTTCAATGGCAACAGACAAGCTAGCCGCAGCCTCTTTATCCCCTTCAGTCAAAGGAAATTCTTTGAACTGTACTGACTTGTCATAGATGGCAGCCACTTCGTGCGCCACCCCACGCATAGACAAAGCGTCAGCCCGGTTTGGCGTGATGGAAAGCTCGATAATCTCATCATCCAAGTCCAGATAAGAGAAGACTTCCTCACCTGGCACTGCTTCTTCAGGCAGGATTTGAATTCCATCCGCAAATTCCTTTGGCACGACCGAATCAGAAATCCCCAGCTCACCGAGAGAGCAAATCATGCCCAGTGACTCTAGCCCACGAATTTTTCCTTTTTTAATCTTATAATTATCTGCAATGCGAGCGCCTGGTACAGCCACTATAACCTTGATTCCAGCACGGACATTCGGTGCGCCACAGACAATCTGGCGAGGCTCCTCTTCCCCGACATTGACCTGACAGAGGTGCAGGTGAGTTTCAGGTACATCCTCACAGCTCAGAACTTCTCCGACAACAATTTTCGAAAGGCCTTCAGCTGGCGAGCTGACTCCTTCTACTTCAATACCAGTTGTAGACATTTTCTCCGCCAGCTCGGCGCTCGTCACATCCAAATCAACCAGTTCTTTTAACCATTTATAACTAACTAACATATGTATGATTTTACGACCGAGCAGCGCTAACTTTGATTTCATTGACAAAACCAGTCTATTCAATTTTCGGTCGTATTTGATTCCTCTCTATAAATTTCTGTTTTCACTAAAAGCCCAATAAGTAGCGATACTATAGTCTTTTTAGTTTAATTTCTTCCTTAAAAGCCAGTCAATATCGACTGTATCACCAGTGATATATTCATGCTGGCTAAATCTTTCAAAGCCATATTTAAAGTAAAAATTCTGCGCCTTAAAATTTCTTTCCCAAACACCTAGCCAAGCCCAGCTAAAACCACGTTTTTGGGCTTTTTCTAAGGCAAATTCAAACATTTCTTTGCCCAAGCCGAGGCCCTGATGGGAGGCAAGTACATAAATTCGTTGAATTTCAAAGGAATCTTCCAACTCCTGCTCTGTCTGAGCCTGCCCCCAGTTACACTTGAGAAAACCAGCGATCTTTTGCTCCTTGTCCAGCACAAAATAATGCTCAGACCCAGGATTCGCCAACTCCCACGCCAGCCTTTCACGCGCCAGCTCGTGGGCAAAATAATGTTCCAAATCTTCCTGCTTGATGAAAGGACCAAAAGTTTCTTGGTAGGTCTGCACTTCCAAGTCCCGCAAAATATCCAGTTCCTCTGGCCGAACTCTAACTAACATAGGGCACTCCTTTCTCAGAAGCGGCTGAGAGTAAGCTTCCCAGCTAAAATTTATCTTATAGGCAGCTAAACTGCTGAACACCTTTTCTACGCATTTCAAACTCGCAAACATTGCTAATCAGGCTTGTCGTGATGGGATTGTTCAAATCAAGTCCTATTCTACTGACTTCTTACTTGAACTGCTGCGAAAAACGCACATCTCCTTGGTAGAAGCCACGAATATCGTTGATACCATAGCGAAGCATGGCCACCCGCTCTTGACCGAGACCAAAGGCAAAGCCAGAATATTTCTCTGAGTCGATGCCACTCATTTCCAAGACACTTGGGTGCACCATCCCAGCTCCCATGATTTCGATCCAGCCAGTCTTCTTGCAGACATTACAGCCGGCACCACCACATTTAAAGCAAGAGACATCTACTTCGACAGATGGCTCTGTGAATGGGAAGTAAGATGGACGCAGACGAATCTTACGATCCGCACCAAACATTTTTTGAATAATCAGCTGCAAGGTTCCTTGCAAATCAGCCATAGAGATATTTTCCCCTACGACCAGACCTTCAATCTGGTGAAACTGGTGAGAGTGAGTCGCATCGTCTGTATCACGACGGAAAACACGTCCCGGAGAGATCATCTTGAGCGGTCCTTGGCTAAAGTCATGGGCATCCATCGCACGAGCCTGAACAGGAGAGGTGTGAGTACGCAAGAGAATCTCTTCTGTGATGTAGAAGGTATCCTGCATATCTCGCGCAGGATGGTCTTTAGGCAGATTCATCCGTTCAAAGTTGTAGTAGTCTGACTCAACTTCGAAACCATCCACAACCTGATAGCCCATGCCGATAAAGATATCTTCGATTTCTTCACTTGTTTGGGTCAAAATATGGCGATTTCCAGCTGGAATCTTACGTCCTGGCAAGGTCACATCCAAGGCGTCATTGGCCAGCTGGGCTGCGACTTTCTGCTCTTCCAAGATTTGAGCAGCTTCTTCAAAGGCTGCATTCAGCACATCTCGTGCTTCATTGACGTGCTTCCCGATAATTGGGCGCATCTCCGCAGAAACATCCTTCATCCCTTTGAGAATCTCAGTCAGACTTCCTTTTTTCCCTAGGACAGATACTTTCAGCTCCTGCATATCCTTAGCATTTTCCAGAGTAATGGTCTGCAATTGGGCTAAAGTTTCCTCACGCAGACTCTGCAATCGTTCTTCAATTGTTGACATAGTTCCTCCAAAAATAAAAACCGCGGTCTCACTCACACCGAAGCGGAGCGTTGACACGCGGTACCATCCGTTTTTTATCTGGCAAGCCAGACCTTACTTATCAATCCTAGAGCAAGTGAATTCGCCTAGCTTTCATCTAGAGAGCTTTCAGTCGCTGGCTCCCCTCCCTGTTAAACTTCCCCTAGGTTACTGGTCTTGCGGATTGCTATTCAATTATAATTCATTCTAACAGATTTCTAAACATTTCGCAAGCTCAGTTATAGAATTTACAAGAAGAAAAGGAAGTCCGTTGAGCAACAGACTTCCTTTCTTTCTATTTAATCACTTGTCCTGCTTCTTTGAGAGTATCTTCTGGTACAGTGATACCGAGTTCTTTGGCATTTTTAGTATTGATAACAGATTTACCTTTATCAAAAATATCTACTGCAGTGTCAGCTGGTTTAGCACCTTTAAGGACTTTAGCAGCCATTTTACCTGTCGCAACACCGAGGTCATACTGGTCTACAACGACAGAGGCAAGACCGCCTTCTTCTACCATGGCTGTCGCACTTGGATAAATCGGTTTCTTAGCTTCTTTATTGCTGGACACAACTGTCGCAAATGCTGACGCAATGGTATTGTCAATTGGAATCCAGATAGCATCAACCTTACCAGTCATGACATTCATGGTTGATGCAATTTCATTGGTTGAAGGAACAGAATATTCCTCTACCTTGAAGCCTGCCTCTTCAGCCAATTTTTTAAACTCTTCTACCTGAGCTTTGGAGTTGTCTTCACTGCTAGAATAAAGGGCACCGATTGTTTTCACGTTTGGCGTCAATTTTTTAATCAACTCTAGCTGTTGCTTAGCTGGATTGTGGTCAGAAACACCTGTGATATTACCACCTGGCTTTTCCAGATTTTTCACTAGGTTTGCTCCGACTGGATCTGTAATAGCTCCCATGACGATAGGCTTGTCCTTAGTAGCCGCAGCTAGTCCTTGCGCAGATGGAGTGGCAATCCCAATCAGCACATCATTGTCATTGGACACCAGCTGCTTGCTCATGGTAGAGACTTTGCTCTGATCTCCCTCAGCATTCATAAAGTCAATCTTAATCTTGTCGCCCTTATAGCCTTCCTCAGCCAGACCATCCTGAATCCCCTTGTAAATCAAATCCAGCGAAGGGTGGCTGACATACTGCAGCACGCCTACCTTGACTGTCTGACTGTCGCCACTAGTCTTAGTGGTGTTTCCTTTGCTGTTCAAGCTGGAATAGACAATCCCACCGATTGCCAAAATGGCCAGAAGGCCTAAGATAGTGATTAATCGTTTATTTTTCATGTTCTTTCTCCATTTCTATGTTTTATATTTTTTTGTTTAATCCCTAGGGACGCCATCGTTTAAACATAGGCAGTTCTCCTTGTTTTTTATAATAAGCAACAAAAAACCTCACACAGGTACTCTGTGTGAGGGCGTAAATCGCGGTGCCACCTCAATTATAGAAAATAACTAATATTCCCCATATCTCTGTCTTGTCATCAAACAAGCTGCACTGTAAGGTGTGCCTACCGAATTCTTATTGTTTCAAATTCATTTTATCCATTAGCCCAATTTCGTAAAGATTTGCTGCTCATTTCCACCAACCACAAGCTCGCTAAAAACAAATTCATCTACTACTTTTCTAATTTCCTATATTTTAAGTTTTTCCTGAAAAGATGTCAAGACCTTTTTGAAAATTTTTATAAAATGTTCGGATTTGATTTATAGAGGCAGTTATAGCAAAAAATTAAATTGCTTTTTGCCGAGACTTTAGAAGCTTTTAGCTTGGTTTTTTGTTATAATTTTCTTTAGCAACTTTCAAGGAGAAAAGTATGTCTTTCGACGGATTTTTTTTACACCACATGACAGAGGAGCTCCGCCGCGAATTGCTGGGCGGCCGCATTCAAAAGATTAATCAGCCCTTTGAGCAAGAGCTGGTTTTACAAATTCGGAGCAACCGCCAAAGCCACAAGCTGCTCCTATCAGCTCATTCGGTTTTTGGGCGTGTCCAGCTGACAGATACCACGTTTGAAAATCCAGCTGTTCCCAATACCTTTATCATGGTCATGCGCAAATACCTGCAGGGCGCCGTCATTGAAGCAATCCAGCAAGTGGAGAATGACCGGATTTTAGAAATCAGTGTCTCAAATAAGAACGAAATCGGAGATAGCGTGGCCGTGACTCTGGTTATTGAAATCATGGGCAAGCACAGTAATATCATTCTCTTGGACAAATCTAGCGGTAAGATTATTGAAGCCATCAAACATGTCGGATTTTCACAAAATAGCTATCGAACGATCCTGCCGGGCTCAACCTATGTCGCACCGCCTCAAACAGGTAGTCTCAATCCTTTCACTGTGGGTGATGAAAAACTCTTCCAAATCTTACAGACAGAGGATATCGAGCCCAAACGCCTGCAGCAGATTTTTCAGGGATTGGGTCGGGATACAGCTACCGAACTCAGTGGCCGTCTGACAGCTGACAATCTCAAAACCTTCCGTACATTTTTTGCTAGTCCAACTCAGCCTAGCCTGACCGAAAGATCCTTCTCTGCTCTGCTATTTTCCGACAGCAAGACCCAAATGTCCACGTTATCCGAGCTTTTAGACACTTTCTACAAGGACAAAGCTGAGCGTGATCGGGTCAACCAGCAGGCCAGCGAACTGATTCGCCGAGTAGAAAATGAGTTGGAAAAGAACCGGAAAAAATTGGGCAAGCAAGAGGAGGAGCTTCTAGCAACGGAGAATGCAGAAAAATTCCGCCAAAAAGGGGAACTCTTGACCACCTTCCTCCATCAGGTGCCCAACGATCAGGATCAGGTGGAGCTGGACAATTACTACACGGGTGAGAAGATTATCATCGCACTTGACAAGGCCCTGACCCCCAATCAAAATGCCCAGCGCTATTTCAAACGCTACCAGAAGCTCAAGGAAGCTGTCAAACATCTGACCGGCTTGATTGAGGAGACACGGGCTACGATTCTCTATCTAGAGAGCGTGGAAACCGCCCTTGCTCAGGCCAGCCTAACTGAAATTGCGGAAATCCGAGAGGAACTAATCCAGACCGGCTTTATCCGACGACGCCAGAGAGAGAAAATCCAGAAAAGGCAGAAACCGGAGAAATATTTGGCAACTGACGGTCAAACCATTATCCTAGTTGGTCGCAACAACCTACAAAATGATGAACTGACGTTTAAGATGGCTAAGAAGGACGAGCTTTGGTTTCACGCCAAGGATATTCCGGGTAGCCATGTGGTCATCACCGGTAATCTTCAGCCCAGCGATGAAGTCAAGACAGATGCTGCCGAGCTAGCAGCCTACTTCTCCAAGGCTAGACTCTCCAATCTGGTCCAAGTGGACATGATTGAAGTCAGAAAGCTCAACAAGCCAACTGGTGGCAAGCCGGGATTTGTCACCTATACGGGCCAGAAAACCCTGCGCGTCACACCAGATGAAGAAAAGATTAAAAGCATGAAAATGTAAACTAAGCAGTTTCTAAAATATGGATTTGGCGGATATTGAAAAACAAAAGAGGAGCCTCGGCTCCTCAAACTTACTAAATTTAAAATTCTAGTTATCTTTCAGAGGTTGGGACAGCAGATTCCTAGCCTCTTTTTTTATCAGAAGTAGCCAATTGTCACAGTAATTGACTACTCAACCTTGTCCATGTCCGATCTTACTTCATCGACATTGAATTTTGCAAAGAGGAACTTACGGTCTTGAACTGGGAAACGTTGATCCAACTGATCAACAGCACCTAGCTCCACAATCCCTTCCTTGATAACAAAGTCCATAACGTGACCACCAAAGGTATGGTCATCTGAAATAAAGTGAAGATGATAGCCGGCTACACTGACACCGTGGAAAATTTCGGGTGTCCAAAAGCCAACAATGGTGCCGGAGACATTATCAGCATGGTACTCAGGCTGACTCACGGCCACCTCAGCAAATTTCTTCTCTGAGGTTGATTTTGGAATCATTCGCACATGCATGTGGGAAAATTCTCCATGAATCTTGATGGAGCGGAATAGATTTTCTCCATCGTAATAGGATTCAATTCGCTCTTCCAGCTCTTCATCTGTCATTTCGAATCGTTGGCGGAAAATGACCTCCGCTTGGTGGGGAACAACCGCAGCGTAGGGCACCGTTACATCATCTGAAACTTCTACAACTTCAGGCACATCGCCAGATCCCTTAGCCTGATAGGCCTTACCATCAAGAACTATCAATTCCCCATCAATGGAATCCAGTGTACCAATCCCCAAATCGCCGTATTTCAGGAGCTCCCCAATCGTCATGCTCCCACCATAAAGTCCAGCCATCAAAGCTCCTAGGGTGTTATACTGAAATAATTTCACTGGCTCTGCCATTTTTTCTCCTATATCAACAAATTTCTGTATTTTCTAAGATAATTAAGTATATCATATTCTGGTCGAAATTCAAAAAAATCGTTTAATGGACAATGAGAATCCGCACGGGATGCCTTAAATCAACTGACTTTCCTCAATACCGGCATTAGCGAGGATTTGAGCCACACGGTCAAACTTAAGTCGAAAATGTTCTAGTTTGTGACCATCGGAGCCAACTGAAAAGCGCTGACCACCCAGCTCCTTGACCAGACCAAGAGCGTAGATATAGAGATCTTCATGACCGTAGAGATACATAGACTTGCAGTTGAGTTCAAAGGCCAGATCATGATCAATCATCTTTTGAAAAAGCTGTCGCAGCTGCGGTTCAAAAGTTTTTAACTCCTCCACGGTGAGGTCGAATTTGCGAAAGCCATAGTCAAAGTGGGCTAGGACATCCGCCGGAACAGCCTCGATGGCCTCTTCTAACTCTCTCAGGTAGCGGGGAATTAACTCCATCTTGTCCAGCTGCAAGACTGGCTCTTCCAGATAGTCAAAACTGCCATTGTGGTGGACAGATAGGAGTTTCAGGTCGTATTTCTTATCGGCTAGGAATGCTAAAATATCAGCCTTACGCGGAGCATAGTAACCAATTTCAATCCCCTTTTTGATGCGGTTGCCATATTGCTGGTTCAGCTCTGCAATTTTTGCCGAATAGGCCGCATAGTCAGGTACATCATCGTGGGGCGAGGCAGCTTGGTAAGGGTAGGGATTGGACAAATCATAGTGCTCAGTGGTGACAATCTCTCCCTCGTAATGGTCCAGATAGTCAGAAAAATCCGCCTCAGAATCATAGGAAAAATAGGTATGAAGATGATTGTCGCGCATGCTTGCCGCCTTTCTGCAAATCTTGTGTTCCTTTAATAATGTCAACGGTTGGTCGGCCCTTGTTTTATATTTCCCACATTTCCGATCCTCTCGTTGACGTTATCCATGCTCTAGCTTTCGATAGAAGTCATTTTATTTCATCCTAGGCCTTTACCTTTCTTTCAGCATAGCACTGGATAGGTCTAGCAGCTGCAGCGCTGTCTCAAAGTGCTCTCCCATCAGGTCATAGACAGCATCTTCGCTCAAAACGCCGCAGGCCACATTCTCAGGAAAGTCTGGCCGATTGGAAAACTCCAAATCGTCAAAGAAAACTTGGCTGGTGTAATAATCTCGGAGCTGGATATAATTCTTCTGACTAGCCTCCAGCTCAGCCAAAGCAGATTGAGCCGCAGCCAGCGTCTGAGCGTATTTATTCAAATGCTCTTCCATGTCTTGGATTCGTTTCAATTGGGACATTATCTCCACTCCTTCTTTAATCAAACTATCGTGTTCGCACGGAAAGCTACTAACGCAAGAGATTTTCCAAGAAAACTTTACAAACTTTCGTATAAATCGGCCATAGCAGTATCATCTGGAACCAAACGCAGGTACTTACCAGCCTGTACTCTTGCTTCTTCCACACGCCCTAGTTCGCGTAATAAATAAACATATTCTTCCAGAAATTCAGGGTTTTCCTGCAAGTCAACTGCCAGCTCCTGATAAAGATCCCCAGCTTTCTCCAGATTTTCCAAGGCCTGATAAGCACGTGCCAGATTCCAGCGAGTTAAGACATTATCCACTTCCTGATCCTCAAAAGCTAAGACCTCATCGTAGCGTTCCTGCTCCAGATAGAGATTGGTCAGGCGTAGAGCAATTTCCTCCAAATCATCTGCATTTTCCTGAGCTGCCAGCAAGTAGTTTTCAGATTTTTCCACATCATGCAGTTCGTAAGATAGTTGCGAAGCGAGGAGCAAAAGGCGAGTCTCGAAAGGATTTTTGGTCAAGCCTTGCTCTGCCATTTCCAAGGCCTCCTCCGTCTTATGCTCCGCATGGAGAGACTGCGCATAGGCATACTCATAGCCTTCAAAATCTGGCGAAATCGTATCCAGCTGCTTGAAGTACAAATTAGCTTTTTGGTACTCCTCTTGCTCATATAAGATAGCTGCTAATTCATAGACCGTCTCTTCGTCGTACTCCAGCTCCACAGCCTTTTCCAAAAATTCAATGGCAGCTTCGATTTTCCCCATACTGGCATAGCAAAGGCCGATACGCTGATAGGTGGACACTCCTGTCTGCTCGTAGATAGAGCGATTATCTAGCTGGGCATATTCCTTGATGGCCTGGGCAAAATTTTCCAATTCAAACTCAATTTCTGCTAAACCAAAAGTCACCAAAGGTTCGTCTGACAGTTTGGCAGCTTCTAGCAATTTCTCCCGCGCCACATCTGGCAATCCCTCTAGCTGATAAAGGTCTGCCTTGGCCAAGAGAGCTGCCACATACCATTCACTTTCTGAGTCAATTTCCTCTAAATAGGCAAAAGCTTCCTCCAAATCACCATCGTCAGCAGCAATCGTTGCCAGACTAATATAGGATTCCGGAAAGAGCGGAGCCAATTTTTCGTAAATTCGCTTGGCTTGAGGGAAAAAGCCGATACTTTCTAAGTAATCGGCTAATTCTAATAACTCTTGATCGGTATCTTGGCTCAAAGCCTCTTCAAAATACTTTTCAGCCTGCGCTAAATCTTGATTTTGCAGAGCTGTTAACATTTGTTCACTCTTATTCACTGCCTTCTCCTAATTCTTGAACACTTTCTTCATACAAACCGCTAACCTTCTTGTACCACTTAAAGAGTGCTGTGATAGCAACCTTGGCTGAGGCATAAGCTGGAATTCCCAACAAGACGCCCCAGATACCAAACATGGTTCCTGAAGTCAGCAAAACAAATAAAATCGTAATCGGATGGATGCTTAATTGGCTTCCCAAAATCAGCGGAGACACGAAGCGCCCCTCAATAGTCTGCTCCACAATAAAGACGATAATGACTTTCAACAGCATGATCGGACCAGCAATCAATCCAAGAACCAAAGCCGGCAACATAGCAAGGAAGCTTCCCAAATAAGGCACCAAGTTCAAAACTCCTGCCACAACCGCTAGAGTCACACCGTACCGCAAGCCGATGATCTTGAAAAAAATCATAAACATAAAGGCCACAATAATCGCTACGGTCACCTGACCACGAACATAATTGGCCAACTGGGTATTCACATCTGTCATGACCTGACCAAATGACTCGCGGAATTTCGTTGGCAAGAACTGAACCACATAGCCTTTGAGATTTTTCCCATCACGCAGCAAATAGAAAAGAATAAAAGGCATGATGATAATAGCCACAATGATTTGTGAAGCCGTACTAATCAAATTGCTGGCCCAATTGACTGCCTTAGATGAAAAATTACTAGCCCATGAAGTGATCTGAGTCGAAAGCTTATTCGTAACTTGCTCGATTTGTGGCTTCAAATCGTCTGAAATATGATTGGTCAAAACATCATCAATCATTTTATTGGCTTGCTTGAGATAAGCGGGAACATTTTTTGAAAAACTCACTACCTGATGCTGCAAGTTAGGAATAGCAACCGCCAAGCCCCACACAATCAAAACACCAATCAAGACAAAGACAATTGTAATCCCAGCCACACGGTTAATCTTACGCTTTTCCATCCAGTCGACAATGGGATTGAGCAGATAGTAAAGCAGCCCAGCCAAAATCACTGGCAACATGATGGCACCAATAAACTCAATCACTGGTGTAAAAATAAAACTAATTTTGCTAAGAATAAAAATGTTCAAACCGATGAGCAAGGTCACCAAAAATACGGTAATAGCCTTGTTATCCAAGAACCATCTAAAAAACCAGGATAAACTAAAATCTTTTTCTTTGTGTTCCATATTCGACTCCTTTGGATATTCCTTTTCATTGTAACATTTTTCAGAAAAAATATCTTCAAGCAACCATGATGAAATGGCCTATTTATCGGACTTTTTCACTGATTGAAGTTAAAGTCCTGTTTTCTCTATTCATTCTGCGAAAATAAAGAAAAATAGACCGAGATGAGCACTCGGTC
Organism: uncultured Streptococcus sp.; assembly: GCA_963547765.1. Taxonomy (GTDB): domain Bacteria; phylum Bacillota; class Bacilli; order Lactobacillales; family Streptococcaceae; genus Streptococcus. The sequence continues at coordinate 14,871 of CAUUSJ010000007.1, forward strand.
CATGTATTTTTTCACTATGGATGGCTGACAATTAGTTGCAAGTCGCCAGACAAGGTCCACTCTGTGACATCGCTCGGCAGGATGAAATGAGAGCCTTTTTCGATTGGATACACTAATCCATCTACTGTCAGCTCACCAGCACCTTCCAAAACGCTAAACAGACTGTAATCTGCAGTCTTTTTAAATTCAACAGAACCAGCAATGTCCCACTTGTAAACAGCAAAGAAGTCATTGGCTACCAAAAGAGTAGAGGTCAAATCGTCTGCCTGAATAGTAACGGGACGGCTATTAGCAGGCTCTCCGATAGTCAAAACATCAATCGATTGCTCCAAATGCAACTCACGAAGATTGCCAGCATCGTCCTTACGATCAAAGTCATAGACCCGATAAGTAGTATCGCTAGACTGCTGAGTCTCCAAAATCAGAATCCCTGAGCCAATAGCATGCATGGTGCCACTTGGGACATAGAAAAAGTCACCAGCCTTGACTGGAATTTTGGTCAAAAGATGATCCCAGTCCTTGCTCTCGATTTGCTGACGCAATTCTTCTTTGCTCTTGGCATTGTGACCGTAGATAATCTCTGCCCCTTCGTCTGCAGCGATAACATACCAGCATTCAGTCTTGCCAAGCTCTCCTTCGTGCTCTAATCCATAGGCATCATCAGGATGGACCTGAACACTGAGCCAGTCATTGGCATCCAAAATCTTCGTCAAAAGTGGAAAGACAGGCTCTGGACGATTGCCAAAAAGCTCACAGTGCTCAGCATAGAGCGCATCTAGCTTCTGACCGGCAAAGCGGCCATTCTTGACAGTTGACACGCCATTAGGATGAGCCGAAATTGCCCAATACTCTCCCACATGATCGCTGGGAATTTCATATCCAAAAACATCACGCAGCTTAGTGCCGCCCCAAATTTTCTCCTGCATCACAGACTCTAGAAATAACGGTTCTGACATAATAGTCTCCTTAAATATTTTTCATCATCCAAAATCAGGCAATCCTTGATGATAAAAGTTTGGTACTGCTTACATTATAATATAGACTCGGGCACTTTGTCTACTCCTCAACTTACTTTACAAAGAAAAATCTGGCTCTCGCCAGACATTTATAATAAAAAGATTAAAGCTCCCCAGCAAATTCCGCAAAGGTATCCTATCACTACATCCTTTGGATAGTGCACGCCGCCAATCACGCGCACTGTAGCCAACCCTGCCGAAAGCAAGAGGCAGAGAAGCCCTGGCAGCCAGAAAAAATAGAGCAAGCACATGGAAATCACTGTCGCCGAAAAGACATGGCGGCTGGGCATGGACTTGCCTGATGTATCCTTGGTCAGCAAGGGTTGAATAGCCCATTTCTCGTAAGGGCGTGCTTGATTCAGCCGTTTACGAATAGCCGACAGCAGACCAAATCCGATAGCTGGTAAGAAGAAAAAAGTAAGCAACCCTTTCCAGCCTTCCGTCAGAAAGGCACTGATTAGAACTAGACCATAAACGATAGGTATGAAGAGGGTCATTCCCCGATTGAAGTAAACCAACCCTTTCAGCCATTGAGGGCGGCTACGGAAGGGAGCTGTTAATTGTTGATAAAAAATCGTGTAGTCTTTCATGCTTGCTTACCCTGCTTTTCTAAAAGTTGGACTCTCATACTTTCTCTACTATAGCATATTTCTAGACAAGATGGTAGATAGATAGCAAAAGAGACTGAGACTCAAGCCCCAATCTCTTAGTGTTCATATTTTCCGAAGAGGTTTATTTCTCCAAGTTCCAGATTTCCTGGGCATATTGCTCAATGGTATCATCTGAGGTAAACTTGTCAGATGTAGCGATATTAATCAAGCTCATACGGGCCCATTTTTCTTTGTCACGATAGAGAGCATCAATCTTCTCTTGAGCTTCCACGTAAGCATGGAAGTCTTCCAAGAGGAAGTATTCATCATTGTGGGTGATAAGGGCTTCGTAGATTTCAGAGCCTTCTTCACGAACGTTCGGAATGGTACCGTTGACAAAGGTATCGACCACTCGGCGAATATCTGGATTACTTTCATAGACACCGCGTGAGTAGTAATCGTGGCGGGCATAGTGCTCGTAGACTTGGTCCTTGTCCATCCCGAAGATGACAATGTTGTCGTCCCCGACCTCGTCCTTGATTTCGATATTGGCTCCGTCCAGTGTAGCTAGGGTAATGGCACCTGTCATCATAAACTTCATGTTGGAAGTACCAGAAGCTTCCTTGGAAGCCAGAGAAATCTGCTCAGATACATCTGCCGCAGGAATGATGAGCTCAGCCAGGCTGACCCGGTAGTTTTCTAGGAAAACAACCTTGAGTTTGCCTTGCAGGCTTTCATCCTTGTTGACCAGATTGGCCACTTCATTAATCAGTTTGATAACAGACTTGGCAAAGTGATAGCCTGGAGCGGCCTTGGCACCGAAGATAAAGACGCGTGGCACCATATCCTTGTCAGGATTGTCCTTGAGGTCCCAGTAGAGCTTGATGATATGAAGCAGATTGAGCAGCTGACGCTTGTAGGCGTGGAGCCGTTTGACCTGCACATCAAAGATAGCTTCTGTAGAAACTTCTACTCCTGTTGATTCCTTGATGAAGTTAGCCAGGCGAGCCTTGGCTTCTTGCTTCACTCGGTAGAAATCGCCCAGTACTTGCTGATTGTCCTTGAATTCCAAAAGCTTGCGCAGCTCGTGAATATCACTTCTCCAACCCTTGCCAATCAACTTATCAATCTCTGCTGACAGAGGCTGGTCCGCAATCTGCAGCCAGCGGCGCTGGATAATCCCATTGGTCTTGTTATTAAACTTCTCTGGGTAAATACTGTAGAAATCACGCAAGGTGTCTTCTTTGAGCAGTTCTGTGTGGAGTTTGGCAACACCATTGATTGAATGACCACCGATGATAGCCAAGTGAGCCATGTGGATTTGATTGTCCTTGACAATCCGAGTATTTTCGATGACTTGCGGATCAAGGCCACGTCCAGCCATTTCAGCCACATAGCGATTGTCGATTTCTAGGATGATTTGATAAACCCGTGGCAGGACATTCTTGAAGAGCTCCGCATCCCATTTTTTCCAAGGCTTCTGACAAAATGGTATGGTTGGTGTAGCTCATGGTCTTAACCGTTGTGTTCCAAGCATCTGCCCACTCGAGACCATATTCATCTAGCAAAAGACGCATAAACTCAGCTGGCGCAACTGCTGGGTGGGTATCGTTGATATGGACAGACACCTTCTCATGAATATCCTTGAGCGGACGACCTTGCTTGAGATAAGATTTGATAATGGTTTGCAAACCCGCGCTGGTCATGAAGTATTCCTGAATCAGGCGCAGTTCTTTTCCTTCGTAACTAGAATCGTCTGGATAGAGAATGGCAGTGATATCCTGTACCCGTCGACGGGCTTCAATGGTTGGATAGTCCAACTCATATTCTTCTGGGATTTCAACATCCCAAAGACGGAGATTGTTGATATTGTCATTGCCAAAGCCAATTTGCGGCACATCATAAGGAACTGCTCGCAGAGTTTGAGAATGTTCATAAACCGGCACAATACGGCCTTCTTCATTGGCACGGAGGTAAACATTGCCAAAGATTTTGACATCCACAATGCCGTGATCCTTACGAGTTTCCCAGACATTGCCCAGACTGCCAAACCAATCGTCTGGAATTTCCACCTGATAGCCATCTACGATTCTCTGCTTGAAAAGACCGTAGCGATAGCGAATTCCATTTCCAAATCCTGGATAGCCCGTTGTAGCTAGCGAGTCCATGAAGGCTGCGGCCAAGCGGCCAAGGCCTCCATTTCCCAGCGCCATATCGTGCTCAGCATTTTTTACATCCTCAAAGTCAACTCCTAACTCAGCAAAGCTTTCCTTGACTGTATCGAGAATGCCCAAATTGAGTAGGTTAGTTTCCAGCATACGTCCCGGTAGAAACTCAATTGAGAAATAATAGGCTGTTTTTTGCTGCTGTTCTACGAGTTTATTGCGGCGCTCCAGCCACAGTGGCGTGATATATTTACGAATGGTACTAGCGAGGGCTTGAAAAAGCTCGGCAGGTGTAGCATCCGCAATCTTAATCAGCTGTCGTTCGTGCAAAGTATCCTTGAAATCTCGGATAAACTGTTCTTTATTTAATTCCATTTTTACCAATCAACTTCCTTTCTTTTAGGGAAAAGCATCCGTCTGGATAAGATGTCAACATGAGAAAGACCACTTACCCGACAAATCCTCTCTTGTCAGAAACAAGAGAGGATTGCTGTTCTATTGCAACATACTAGAGTAGTGACTCATATAGATCACTGTATGCTCGACTAGCTGTATCCCAAGAGAAATCTCTTTCCATAGCCTGAGTTTGCAGACTACGCCAAGCTTCTTGGTCATGCCAGTAAAGATTGAGGGCTTCTTTGAAAGTCCATGTTAACCAATAACCAGAGAAGTTATTGAAGCTAAAGCCTGTTCCCCGTCCACTATAGACGTTGAAAGGTTCAACCGTATCGCGCAGGCCACCAACTTCGTGAACAAGTGGCAGTGTCCCGTAACGCATAGACATCATCTGAGACAGACCGCAAGGCTCAAAGCGGCTCGGCATGAGGAAAATATCACTAGCCGCATAGATTTCCTGAGCCAAAGTAACATCAAAAAGGATATTAGCGGATAATTTCTCAGGATAAGCCTGGCCAAACCAAGCGAAGGCACGTTCAAAAGCAGGGTCACCTGTTCCAAGTAGCACAATTTGTACATCTTCCTGAAGCAGATTATGCAACTCTTCCACCACCAAATCAAAACCTTTTTGACGTGTCAATCGAGAGACGATACCAACGACAGGAACATCGTCCCGCACCGGCAAGCCTACTTTAGCTTGAAGAGCTCGTTTATTTTCCAATTTCCCAGTCAAATCATCTTTGTTAAAGTGGTAAGCCAGCAATTTATCTGTTTCTGGATTGTAGATATCTGTATCGATACCATTGACAATACCGACCAGCTTGCCTGACTCCATCCGAAGAATCTGATCCAGACCGCAGCCAAACTCAGCTGTCCGAATTTCGTTGGCATAGCTCGGTGAAACAGTTGTCACGCGATCCGCATAGAGAATGCCCGCTTTCATCCAGTTGAGGCAGTCATTCCAACGGAGAGTGCCATCCGCATAACGTTCATAGCCGACACCAAAGAGTTCCCAAAGCATGCTATCCGGAAATTGTCCCTGAAACTCTAAATTGTGAATAGTCAGTACTGTCTTGATGTTGTTATAGGCCTGAATCCAGCGGTATTTTTCCTTGACCAAGAAAGGAATCATGGCCGTATGGTAGTCGTGCGCATGGAGAACATCTGGAATAAAGTCAATGCGCTCCATCAGTTCGATTGCTGCTAATTGGAAATAAGCAAAGCGTTCACCGTCATCAAAATCACCATAGACATGTCCACGGAAGAAATAATGCTGATTGTCGATAAAGTAGAAGTTGACACCTTCCAACTCAATCTTTTTGACACCGACATATTCCCGACGCCAACCGACACTGACTTCAAAAGAGAAGAGGTCTTCAACTTGATCACCAAATTTAGCATCCGTCATGTCATAATATGGCAGAATAACCCCAACTTCATGACCAGCTTTGACCAAGGATTTGGGGAGGGCGCCGATAACGTCTCCCAAGCCACCCGTCTTGGAAAAAGGTGCTCCTTCTGCTGCTACAAATAAAATTTTCATGAAACGATGTCCTCTGTAACTTTTTGACCTTTCTTCAGTACAACTGGATGTTCAGCTGTCCCTCGAACGACAACTCCTTCAGCAATCTCAACGCCCTTGTCCACAATTGCATATTCTACCACTGCATTTTTTCCAACGACAACGCGTGGGAAGAGGAGACTGTCTTTGACACTGCTACCTGCTAAAATTCTTGTATTCCGCGAAACAACAGAATTTACAACTTCACCTTCTACGATACTACCTGATGCAAACTGAGAGCGATTTACTTTTGATCCTGTTGCATAGTAAGTCGGCTCTTCGTTTTTCACCTTTGTATAAATCTTTTGATTTGGTGAGAAGAGAGAGTAGAATTTCTGCCGATCAAGCATATCTTTATTGGCCTTATAGTATGATTCAACAGAGTAAATATTTGCCAGATAGCCTGTGTACTCGTAAGCAAAAGCTCCAACTTCAGCTGCCAAGTCCCGAAGAACATAGCGCAGTTTTTGTGGGAATTCTTTTTGGGCTTCTTCTTCCAATTTTTCAATCAACCAAGGCGTATCTACTACAAAAATATCTGTAGACATATTGAAGAGCTCGCCCTCGTCTCTATCACTATGCAGCTTATGCCCTAGGACATGGTCTGTTTCACTGACTTGCAAAACTGCATTGACATCTGAAATATCTTTAGATGGCAATTTCTTGTAAACCACTGTCATCGGTTGCTGGGTTGTATTATGTAAGTGGAAGACTTGATTAAGGTCAATGTTGATCAACACATCACAGTTCAGGGCTACAGTTTGGTTAGAGCCTGAGCGCTTCAGATAAGTCAATAACTGTTCATAATATTCCTTACCAACTGTGCTACTTTCTACACGGGTATTGTAAATTCCTAGATAGTAGTGACTCAAAAGTGTAGACAAGCCCCACTCACGACCTGAACGAATATGGTCAAAGACAGAGCCGATATTGTCTTGTTGGAAGATACCAAAGACGCTACGAACACCAGCATTAGCAAGACTAGACAGTGGGAAGTCAATCAAACGGTATTTCCCACCAAATGGCAAACTAGCAACTGGACGATGGTCTGTCAAGGTTGACATGTCGTGGAAACCGACCGTATTTCCTAAAATCGCTGAATATTTATCAATCTTCATCTGTTGGTACCCCCACTTTTTCATTATATCCGACTACTTGCACTTCATCTGTTCCGTCAATCTCTACACCATCAGAAATAACAGCGCCCTCACCAATGATCGCACGTTTAATCTTAGCTCCTTGGCCAATAATAGCGCCACTCATAATGACAGAATCAATGACTTCTGCACCCTCACGAACTTGAGCGCCCGTTGAAAGAATAGAATGCTTAACAGTTCCATCTACAAAACAGCCGTCAACTACCAAAGAATCTTCAACATGAGCATTTGCACCAAGGTAGTTTGGTGGTGAAATCAAGTTGCGTGAGTAAATTTTCCACTGACGATCACGACTGTCTAAAGCATTTTCTGGGCTAATGTATTCCATGTTCGCTTCCCAAAGTGACTCAATCGTACCAACGTCTTTCCAGTAGCCGTTAAATTCGTAAGCATAAACACTTTCGCCAGATTCAAGATAGTTAGGGATAACATTCTTACCAAAGTCGGACATATCGACATTGCTCTTTTCAGCAGCAATCAGCATATTGCGGAGACGTTGCCAGTCAAAGATATAGATTCCCATAGAAGCCTTGGTAGATTTAGGATTTTCTGGTTTTTCTTCAAATTCAACGATCCGATTGTTAGCGTCGGTATTCATGATACCAAAACGGCTAGCCTCCTTGAGAGGCACATCCAAGACTGCAACCGTCAAACTAGCGCTGTTATCCTTGTGGGATTGGAGCATATCATCGTAGTCCATCTTGTAGATATGGTCACCAGATAGGATTAAAACATATTCAGGATTGATGCTGTCGATATAGTCAATATTTTGGAAAATAGCGTGGCTTGTTCCCTCAAACCAACGATTTCCTTCACTGGCAGAGTAAGGCTGAAGAATGGATACACCTGTATTGATACCATCCAAGCCCCAGCTTGAACCGTTCCCGATGTGACTGTTCAAAGCAAGTGGTTGGTATTGTGTAATCACACCAACATTGTTAATCCCAGAGTTGGCACAGTTCGACAACGCGAAATCAATAATACGATAACGACCACCAAACTGTACCGCTGGTTTCGCAATACTTTGTGTGAGCTTTCCAAGACGAGTTCCTTGCCCACCGGCAAGAATCAAAGCTAGCATTTCATTCTTCATATCCTACTCCTTTGTGGAATCTTTTTTAGCATTTTTACGAACATTCACACGACGCTTGATTTTCCAAATACTTGCTCCCAAAGCTGGTAGCGTAAAGGTCAAGGTCTGCGGATAATCTTTCCATAGTCCCTCTTGAGACTGCACTGTTTCGTTGTGTTCTTTCCAAACACCTCCCCATTTCTCTAATTCAGTATTCCATACTTCTTCATAAACGGCTGCCACTGGCACACCAATGGTAAAGTTTTTGCGCTCTACTGGCACCATGTTGAATACACAGACTAACATATCTCCTTTTTCCGTCTTACGGATAAAGGAAAGGACGCTCTGATCGGTATTGTCTGCATCAATGATTTCGATGCCATCATAGCTCAAATCAATCTCCCAAAGCGGACGATTGTCTTTATAGAAGGCATTGAGCTCAGAAGTGAAGGTTTGCATCTGCTTGTTCATCTGATCGTCCAGATTTGACCATTCCAGCTGCTCTTCTGACTTCCACTCTAGGAATTGACCAAATTCTGAACCCATAAAGAGCAGTTTCTTGCCTGGATGGCAGATTTGATAGGTCAAGAGGTTGCGGAGACCAGCAAATTGATTATAGCGGTCACCCCACATCTTATGCATCATGCTCTTCTTACCATGAACGACTTCGTCGTGAGAGAAAGGCAAGAGGAAGTTTTCAGAAAAAACATACATAAAGCTGAAGGTCACCAAATTAAAATCGTACTTGCGGTAAATCGGGTCTTCTTCGTAGAAACGGAGAATATCGTTCATCCAGCCCATATTCCACTTGAAGTCAAAGCCCAGACCGCCCATCTCTCTCATGCCCGTAATCTTGGTTTCGGACGAGCTCTCTTCAGCAATCATCATGACATCTGGATGAGCCAGCTTGATAACTGTATTCAAACGCTGCAAGAAATAATAGCCTTCATAGTTACGGTTACCGCCGTCCTTGTTTGGCTGCCAAGGACCACTATCGTAGTCTAGATAGAGCATGTTGCTAACCGCATCCACACGAACCCCATCTAGATGGTAGAAATCAATCCAGAACTTGATGCTAGAGATCAAGAAGGACTGCACTTCATTTTTTCCTAGGTCAAAATTCAAGGCACCCCAGCCATAGTTATGAGCTCGGTCATGATCCTGGTACTCAAAGGTTGGTGTTCCATCATAGTAGGCCAAGGCATCGTCATTGATGGTAAAGTGACCCGGAACCCAGTCCACAATGACACCAATATTATTCAAGTGACATTCTTCGACAAAGTCCTGAAATTCCTCTGGCGTTCCATAAGTATGTTCAAAGGCAAAGTAACCCATGAGCTGGTAACCCCAGCTGAGTCCCAAAGGATGCGCCATGAGCGGCATGAACTCAACGTGCGTGTAGTTCATTTCTACCAGATAAGGAATCAACTCCTCCTTAAGCTGAGCCATAGAGTATGGACTACCGTCAGGATTTCGTTTCCAAGATCCAGCGTGTACTTCATAGATATTGACCGGTCTTGAGAAAAAGCCCCAACGCTTTCTCCGAGCCAGCCAAAGTCCATCTTGCCACTTCTTCTCTGGAATAGTCCGAACAATAGCCCCCGTACCTGGGCGCTCTTCCAAATAGATAGCTAGCGGATCAATTTTCAAGATTTCCTGACCACTACTGCGTTTGATATTGTACTTGTAAATATCTCCTTCCTTAGGCAAATCCGTGAAGACTTCCCAGACACCGCCTTCATTGCGAGTCATAGGAATCTGCTCTCCATACCAATTGGTGAAATCTCCAATCAGATGCACATTCTGTGCATTTGGAGCCCAGACTCTAAAGGTGTAGCCAGCCTTGCCATCCACCACATCCCGATGCACTCCCAAATAATGCTGTAAATGAAAGTTTTCACCTGTTGTAAAGGTTCTTAATGCTTCTTTTTTATCCATTTAGTCACCTTTCTATTTGTAAGCGTTTTCTATGTTTCTATTTTACCCCATTTTCTTATATTTTTCAAGTAAATTTCCAAAAACTATCTCAAAAATTTCAAAAGCCCAATTTCTTCAAAAGAATGAGTTGCTATATCAATAGATCGTTGAAGAAGATCTCATAAAATACTGATTCTACAGGCTTTTACCCGAATTATTTGATATAAAATTAGAGATAAAACGATTAAAAATTGTATAGACCAATATGTAAATTTACATTTTAAAATGATAAGCAATCAAAAATATCAACGCCTGCTTATTTTTATATTGTTCGAACACTTGTTAGAATTACAAGTTCATAAAGGTAAGAAAAAAGGCCGCACAAAGCCGCCTTTCTCATTATTTCACATCAAACACGATGGATTTCACTTGTGTCATCGCTTCGATACTGTAACGAATCCCTTGGACTCCTGCTCCAGATCCCTTAACACCAAGGAATGGGAAGTTATCTGGACCACGTTGGGTCTTATTATTGATGTGTACAGTACCCACTTCCAGTTTCTCAGCAATTTCAAATGCTTTCGGGAAATCATTTGTAAAGACTGAAGATTGAAGACCAAACTCTGACTGGTTACAAATTTGGATAGCCTCTTCAACGGAAGTCACACGAATAATCGGAAGAACAGGACCAAATGGCTCTTCCCAAGCTAATTTCATATCCAGTGTCACATGGTCAAACAAGGCAGGCCAGATGAGATTTGCTTCACGTTTGATTTCTGTCAAGGCTGACGCTCCCTTTTCCTGAGCATCTTGAATCAAGCCCCAGATGAAATCTGCTGATGCGTTATCAATGACTGGTGTGATATCCGCATTATCAAAGGGATCACCAACCGTCAGTTTCTCTACCTCTGCCTTAATCAGCGCCGCTAATTTGTCTGCTACGCTCTCCATGACAATGACACGTTTAATAGCCGTACAGCGCTGGCCAGAATAACTGTATGCCCCGCCAACAATCTGCTTAGCTGCATGCTCCAAGTCAGCATCTTCCAGCACAACTGCAGCATCCTTACCACCCAATTCTAACATAATTGGACGCATACCAGCCAACTTACCGATGCGCTCACCGATTGGAGTGGAGCCAGTAAAGTTAATGTAGTTTACTTCCTTATGCTCAATGATGTAATCCCCGATTTCTGAACCACGTCCTGTGATGGTATTGAAAACACCAGCAGGCAGACCAGCCTCAGCAAAAGCCTGGGCCAAGAGCAGACCAGAGATTGAACCTTGAGTAGGTGGCTTAAACATCACGACGTTTCCGCCGATAAGGGCAGGAGCAATTTTGGAACCAGACAGGTTGACTGGGTAGTTAAATGGCGCAATGGCAAGTACAACTCCTACGGGCTCACGACGGACCACAGCCAATTTTTTCTTGCTGGCAGCTTCAAAGCCGCCACCTTCCATAACCTGTCCGTGAATACGAATCCCTTCTTCAGCCGCATAGCGAATCAAGTCTGCTGTCCGGACTACCTCTCCGACTGCCGCTTTGATCCCCTTGGCAACTTCTTTTGCAAGGATTTCACCAATCTTCTCCTGATCGCGCTCCAAAATATCCGCAACCTTATGCAAATAAGCTGCACGCTCAACTGCTGAAAGAGCTCGCCAAGCTGGCAAAGCCGCACGAGCGCTCTCCATCGCATAGTCAACCTCTGCCTGAGTCATGGCAGGCACAGTTCCTAAAATCTCATTGTTGATAGGAGATGAGATGGTAATTTCATTTTCAGAAACTTTCCACTCTCCATTTATATAGTTTTTATATTGTGTCACGTGTCCCCTCCAAAATGTTATTAAATATTATTTTACCAAATTTTCTGAAAATTTCAACCAAAAGTTATAAATTTAAAGAATTTTTTCACAATTAAGATAGATTGTCTAAGTTTGTTCATATTATATCTGATTATTTCTATTTTCTTTGATTTCAACTTTCTGAACAAACTTCACTATGCCTTTGAAGAAAACTAAAAAAGACCAGGAAAATCTCCCTGATCTTAATTTTTCAGATTAATCAAAGTCCAGATATTCTTTTTCAAGCTCAAGAACTTCTTCCATCGTTGCACATTCAGTCAGTGCACGCTGAGCCAGTTCTTCCATCTTCTTCGTATCTAGCTTCTTCATGAGGCTACGAGTCCGAAGAACTGAAGTCGCACTCATAGAGAATTCATCCAAGCCCATACCTACGAGCAATGGCACCGCTGTTTGGTCACCGGCCATTTCTCCACACATACCTGCCCACTTGCCTTCAGCATGAGCTGCTTTGATAACATTGTTAATCAAGCGAAGGATAGATGGGTTGTAAGGTTGATAGAGGTAAGAGACTTGCTCATTCATCCGGTCAGCTGCCATAGTGTACTGGATCAAGTCGTTGGTACCGATAGAGAAGAAGTCTACTTCCTTGGCAAATTGATCCGCGAGCATAGCTGCTGCTGGGATTTCAATCATGATACCTACTTGGATATTGTCTGCTACTGCAACGCCTTCAGCTTGCAGCTTAGCTTTTTCTTCGTCATAAACCGCTTTAGCTTTGCGGAATTCTGTCAGAAGGGCTACCATTGGGAACATGATGCGCAATTGTCCATGTACAGAAGCACGCAAGAGTGCGCGGATTTGTGTACGGAACATAGCATCGCCAGTTTCAGAGATAGAGATACGCAAAGCACGGAAACCAAGGAATGGGTTCATTTCATGCGGCATATCGAAGTAAGGAAGCTCCTTATCTCCACCGATATCCATCGTACGAACAACAACTGGTTTTCCATTCATGCCTTCAAGTACAGCCTTGTAAGCTTCGTACTGCTCATCTTCTGTCGGGAAGTCTTGAGAGTCCATATAAAGGAACTCAGTCCGGTAAAGACCAACCGCTTCTGCACCATTAGCATTGACACCTTCAACGTCTTTTGGTGTACCGATATTGGCAGCCAATTCAAAGTGCTTGCCATCTGCAGTCACAGTCTGAGCATCCTTAAGCAATTCCCATTCAGCTTTTTGCTTAGCATAAGCCTCACCAGCTGCTTTAAATGCTGCGATTTGCTCTTCAGTTGGGTTGATAATCACTTCACCAGTGATACCGTTAGCTGCAATCACATCGCCATCTTTTACAAGCTCAGTAATATTATTAGTTCCCAATACTGCTGCGATTTCAAGCGTACGTGCCATGATAGCAGAGTGGCTTGTCCGGCCGCCGATATTGGTTACAAAAGCTTTAACAAATTTCTTATCCAGCTGTGCTGTATCAGAAGGAGTCAAGTCATGAGCAATCACAACTGATTCTTCATTGATAGACGCTGGATTTGGCAATTTCTTGCCCAAAAGGTTAGCAAGAACACGTTTTGTCACGTCGCGGATATCTGCCGCACGTTCCTGCATATATGGATTGTCGTCCATGTTTTCAAAGAGAGTGATAAACATGTCCGTTACTTCTTTCAGACCAGCTTCTGCATTGGTCTTTTTCGCACGGATTGTTTCTTTGATTTGCCCAACCATTTCAGGGTCAGCAAGTACCATTAAGTGAGCGTCAAACACCTGAGCGGCTTCCTCACCAAGGCTATCTACTGCTTTCTCACGGATAACAGAAAGCTCGTTCTGTGAAGCTTCAAGAGCTGCATCCAAACGAGCCTCTTCTGCATTCGTATCATCGACTGAAACAGTCTCAAATGACAAATCCGGTTGAACTAATAGATATGCCTTAGCAACAGCAACACCATCAGATGCTGCAATTCCTTTAAGCATTTCTGTCATTTTCTTATGCCAATCCTTCTTTTTCCATTGTTTCTGAGATAGCAGCGATAGCATCATCCGCGTCTGCACCTTCAGCTGAGATTGTAACGTCAGCACCTTGGCCAACACCAAGACTCATAACACCCATGATTGATTTAAGGTTTACTGATTTACCTTTGTACTCAAGAGTGATATCTGAAGCAAATTTGCTAGCTGTTTGTACCAACAATGTTGCTGGACGCGCGTGAATACCTGTTTCTGCCACAATGTGGAAATCTTTAGAAGCCATAGTTAGACTCTCCTTTAAAATAATTCTTTTTGAGTTAAAGTGATAACCCTTACAAGTTGATATTATATCACTTTTTGAAATCTTTTTCAAGAATTTTATAGCCCGCTTACAAAATATTTCGTTAGAGTTTGAAAATGAATTCTGTTTTAATTATAGTAGATTCAATCGTCAACTCCCTCTCTTTCCGAAATAGTTTCAAGGCTTTCTTCTTTATAATGAATTCTTCTTGGTCTAGCTTCGCTTAAAGTACAGTAAGCGTTGTGACTCCTTGTGGTTATTTCTCTTTGTTTCGATGTTTTATACACTATATATTGTATCTCTATAGTTGCCATAAGAAAATATCATACAATATTTAGTTCAAAACTGTTGACATCGAATTCGCTTTTAGATATACTAGTTTCAGATTTAAATTTAAGAAAATGAAAGTATAGAGGAATCATCTAATGGTAACTATTTACTCTAAAAACGATTGTGTTCAATGCAAGATGACCAAACGTTTTCTTGATACCAACAATGTGGAATATCGCGAAATCAACCTTGATGAGCAACCAGAATACATCGACCATGTTAAAAGCCTCGGTTTCAATGCAGCGCCTGTTATTCAAACGCCAACTGAAGCATTCTCTGGTTTCCAGCCTGGTAAACTTAAAAAATTATCATAATCTCACCAGTATTTAGAGCTTTGTTGCCGCTCCTATCATTCGTAGGAGCCGTTTATTTTGTAAAAGCAAAAGACATTTTAGAAAAAGGAAAATTATGGGACTCAAACACTTAGAAGATGTGACTTACTTCCGTCTAAATAACGAAATTAACCGTCCAGTCAATGGGCAAATCATGCTTCACAAAGACAAAGAAGCCTTGGAAGCCTTCTTTAAAGAAAATGTTGAACCAAACACGATGAAGTTTGCTTCTATTACTGAAAAAATTCAATATTTAATCAAAGAGAACTACTTGGAAAAAGAATTTATCCAACTCTATTCTCCTGAATACATTGAAGAATTGTCTGCTTTTATTCATGCTCAAGATTTCAAGTTCAAATCTTTCATGGCTGCCTATAAATTCTACAACCAGTATGCACTGAAAACCAATGATGGTGAATATTATCTCGAAGGCATGGAAGATCGGGTGCTCTTTAATGCCCTCTACTTTGCCAACGGAGATGAAGCCATTGCCAAGGATATCGCAAATGAAATCATCCACCAGCGCTACCAACCGGCTACACCAAGTTTCCTCAACGCTGGCCGGGCTCGTCGTGGCGAATTGGTTTCTTGCTTCCTCATCCAAGTAACAGATGATATGAACTCAATCGGCCGCTCCATCAACTCTGCCCTGCAATTGTCTCGTATCGGAGGCGGGGTCGGTATTTCCCTCAGCAATCTACGGGAAGCTGGAGCACCTATCAAGGGTTATGAAGGAGCTGCGTCTGGCGTTGTACCTGTTATGAAACTCTTTGAGGACAGCTTCTCTTACTCTAACCAGCTGGGCCAACGTCAGGGAGCTGGGGTTGTTTACCTCAATGTCTTCCACCCAGATATCATTGCCTTCCTTTCTACCAAGAAAGAAAATGCTGACGAAAAAGTTCGGGTTAAAACCCTCTCACTCGGTGTTGTCATTCCGGATAAGTTCTACGAATTAGCGCGCAAGAATGAAGAAATGTACCTCTTCAGCCCTTACTCAATCGAACGTGAATACGGTGTACCATTTGCCTATATCGATATCACAGAAAAATACGATGAGCTAGTTGCCAATCCTAAGATCACCAAGACTAAGATTAAGGCCCGTGATTTAGAAACAGAGATTTCTAAATTGCAACAAGAGTCCGGCTATCCTTATGTCGTAAATATCGATACAGCTAACCGTTCAAATCCAATCGACGGCAAAATCATCATGAGCAACCTTTGCTCAGAAATCCTGCAGGTGCAAGAGCCTAGCCTCTTGAATGATGCTCAAGAGTATCTCCACTTAGGAACAGATGTATCATGTAACTTGGGTTCTACTAACGTTGTCAACATGATGACTTCGCCTGACTTCGGAAAATCCATCCGAACCATGACACGCGCCTTGACCTTTGTCACTGACAGCTCACACATCACAGCTGTGCCTTCTATCGACAACGGTAACAGTCTGGCGCATACCTTTGGTCTGGGAGCTATGGGACTGCACAGCTATTTGGCTCAGCAGTTGATCGATTATGGATCAGCGGAAGCTGTCGAGTTCACTAGCATCTACTTTATGCTCATGAACTACTGGACTTTAGTTGAGTCTAACAATATCGCTCGTGAGCGTGGCGTGACCTTCCACAACTTTGAAAAATCTGACTATGCTAACGGCACTTACTTTGACAAATACCTGACGGGTGAATTTGTACCTAAGTCTGACCGTGTCAAAGAACTTTTCAAAGATATCTTTATCCCAACCGCTGCTGACTGGGCAGAGTTGCGCGACAAGGTCAAGGCTGACGGTCTCTACCATCAAAATCGCTTAGCCGTTGCACCAAATGGCTCTATCAGCTACATCAACGATGTTTCTGCTTCAATCCATCCAATTACTCAACGGATCGAAGAACGTCAAGAAAAGAAAATCGGTAAGATTTACTATCCTGCGGCAGGTTTGTCAACTGAGACCATTCCTTACTATACCTCTGCCTATGACATGGACATGCGTAAGGTAATTGATGTTTACGCCGCTGCAACTGAGCACGTGGACCAAGGGCTTTCACTGACTCTCTTCATGCGCAGCGATATTCCTAAAGGCCTCTACGAGTGGAAAAAAGAAAGCAAGCAAACAACCCGCGACCTTTCTATCCTGCGTAACTACGCCTTCAACAAGGGAATCAAGTCCATCTACTACGTCCGCACCTTTACTGACGATGGCGGCGAAGTAGGCGCTAACCAATGTGAAAGCTGTGTGATCTAGTAAGTAACAATTTACAATTACACCATTTAAATTCAACAAAATAAAGTATAAAAAACACTTATCGCAATGTCGCCAAGGAAATCATTCCATGGGCGACATAAGCAAGTATTAGAAGTTTAAAGCGAGATTATCATGGAAACATACTATAAAGCCATAAACTGGAATGCTATCGAAGATGTCATCGACAAATCAACTTGGGAAAAGCTGACGGAGCAATTCTGGCTCGATACACGGATTCCCTTGTCTAATGACTTGGATGACTGGAGAAAATTGTCCAACAAGGAAAAAGACTTGGTCGGCAAGGTCTTCGGAGGATTGACATTGCTGGATACCCTCCAATCTGAATCTGGTGTAGATGCTCTACGTAAGGACGTCCGTACTGCCCACGAAGAAGCCGTCTTCAACAACATCCAATTCATGGAATCCGTCCACGCAAAATCTTACTCTTCTATCTTTTCAACCTTGAATACCAAGGCTGAAATTGAAGAAATCTTTGAATGGACCAACACAAACCCGTATCTTCAAAGAAAAGCAGAAATTATCAATGAAATCTACCTCAATGGTAGCCCCCTTGAAAAGAAGATTGCCAGCGTTTTCCTTGAAACCTTCCTCTTCTACTCTGGTTTCTTTACACCCCTCTACTATCTCGGTAACAACAAACTAGCCAACGTTGCGGAAATCATCAAACTAATCATCCGTGATGAGTCTGTTCACGGAACTTACATTGGTTACAAATTCCAACTTGGTTTCAATGAATTGCCTGAGGAAGAACAAGAGAAACTCAAAGAATGGATGTACGACCTCCTCTACACCCTCTACGAGAACGAAGAAGGCTATACGGAAAGCCTCTATGACGGTGTTGGTTGGACCGAAGAAGTCAAAACCTTCCTTCGTTACAATGCCAATAAGGCCCTTATGAACCTAGGACAAGATCCACTTTTCCCAGATTCAGCGGACGATGTCAACCCAATCGTCATGAACGGAATCTCAACAGGAACATCTAACCACGACTTCTTCTCTCAGGTCGGAAATGGTTACCTTCTTGGTGAAGTTGAAGCCATGCAAGATGATGATTACAACTATGGTTTAACCAAATAATTTGCAGACACTAAAAAACGACTAACTTGATGAGCAAGTTAGTCGTTTTTTATCATTTATCATCAGCTCGCGCTTTCGTCCTCAGCTACTTCACGATCCTCTTTCTTAGGAGCTGGCGGCTCATAGGCACGGATAATCTGCGCCACTACTGGATGGCGAACCACATCCTTAGCTGAGAAATGCACAAAATCAATCTGGGAGATGTTTTTCAATTTCTCCTGAGCATCAATGAGGCCAGATTTAACATTCCGAGGCAGGTCGATCTGACTGATATCTCCATTGACAATCATCTTAGACTGGAAGCCGAGACGTGTCAGGAACATCTTCATCTGCATGATGGTCGTATTTTGAGCTTCATCCAGAATGACAAAAGCATCATCCAGCGTCCGCCCCCGCATATAGGCTAAGGGTGCAATCTCAATGATTTCTCGCTCCATCAGGCGCGTCGTCTGGTCCTTACCCAAAATCTGATACAAGGCATCATAGACCGGTCGCAGATAAGGATCCACCTTTTCCTTAAGGTCACCAGGCAGAAAGCCCAAACTCTCACCAGCTTCTACCGCTGGCCTTGTCAGGATGATTCGCTTGACCTGCCCACGCTTGAGAGCTGTCACGGCCAAGGTCACCGCCAGAAAGGTCTTCCCTGTTCCAGCCGGCCCGATCCCAAAGACGATATCATGATTTTTAACGCTGTCTACATAGATTTTCTGACCAAGTGTCTTGACGCGAATCGGCTTGCCATAGCTGTCCTTGATAATCTCTTCTTCGTAAAGAGCTACAAACTTATCAATTTCATCATTTTTGACCATGGTAATGGCTGTCACAACATCGGGAGTACCGATGGTCATGCCACGATTGACCAAGACCAACAGAGCCTGAATGACCTGTCGAGTCTCCTCGCAGGAAGCCTCCGTACCTAAAATCTGCACAATCTCGGTTCGGGCATGAATGGTTACCTTCAATTCCTGCTCCATCAAGCGCAGATGGCGTTCATTAGAGCCAAAGAGATGAAAGGCATCATCTGGATGGCCCAGTTTTAATTCTACTGAATGTTCTTGCAAACAAAGAACCTCTCTATTTTAATTTATTGAATGAATTACCTTTATTATATCAAAGCAAGCAGAAAATAACTATCCCTAGCCACTATCCACTTAATGGGCCTGATACTCTTCCCAAATCGCATCGAACTCACCCAAGTTAAAGGAAAAATTTGCATGTTCCTCTAGAAAACGGCTGACCTCATCAAAATCATCTGTATGCTTAGGAAAGGCCGTGTCCTGAAAAGCCAAATCTGCCAAAATAGCTTTGGGCTTATTACTTTTAGGATTGCGCTCCGTCATCAGCCAACTGTAAAAAGATTTTCTCATTTACACCAACTCCGTTCCAGTCGTGTCCTGCTTGATTTTACCAGCCTTCATCAGCCCACCTAGAGCTTTTTTAAACTGGCCTTTGGAAATGCCAAAAGTGGCCTTGATGTCGTCTGGTGAAGATTTGTCGTTCAAAGTCATGAAGCCGCCGTTGCTCTCCAGATAGGTCAAGATCATCTGAGCATCGTTTTCCAGCATTTCAAAGGAGCGAGGCTTGAGGGAGAGGTTAAGGGTGCGGTCTACTTCACGGAAGCCAATTACTCGTGCATCCAAGACCTGCCCCAGACGTGGCTCTGCATAGCGCTCGCTCGGATGGATAAAGCCCAGCATATTATTCTCTGGCAGGTAGACAAAGGTGCCAGAAAGCTTGAGCCGATAAACGATGGCTGGCCAGTTTTGGTTCTGCATGTTATTATAGGCAGGACGAGCCAGACGCTGGAAATCCTCTTGATAAGCCAGTTGGCCCCAGATGCGATCTTTCTTGTCCACATCCAGACGGATATAAAGGCGATCACCCTTCTTAGGCCAGAGTTCCTTGATTTCTGGCAAGATGTCAAGTGACACGACGATTTGCTTATCAGGCAGACCGGTATCGACAAAGACGCCTAGATCCTTGCGAACCTCCGTTACTGTTCCCCAACCAAACTGCTCTTGGGTTGCTGTAACTTCGAGAGTTGTCAAACGAAGCTTCTGCTTCATATCGCTGTAGGCAAATCCTTTGACAGACTGACCTAGCTCATGCGAACCTTCTTCCTTAGAAAGAGCGTAAACCTGACCATCCTTTTGAACAAAGTAAAAGCGATCATTTTCATCCGTGATGATACCCACGATGAAGCTGGCAAA
The DNA here is from genome assembly GCA_963547765.1 of uncultured Streptococcus sp. Lineage (GTDB taxonomy): Bacteria > Bacillota > Bacilli > Lactobacillales > Streptococcaceae > Streptococcus. Next base: position 35,029 of record CAUUSJ010000007.1, read on the forward strand.
ATTTGTATTCATATAGACCTATTTTCTACCTTGCTTCTTCAAACTAAGCAAGGATTTTTGATGTTAAAACAACTCAGTCAGCCAAAGCCAACTGAGTTTTGATTCTGATAAAAATGTTAAACTTCTAAAAGTTCTTTTTCTTTGTTTGCTGTCATCTCATCAATATGTTTAACAGCATCGTCCGTTACTTTTTGAATATCCTTTTCCAAGGTCTTCAATTCATCTTCAGTGATTTCTTTAGCTTTTTCCTGCTTCTTAGCTTCATCCATAGCATCGCGGCGGATGTTGCGGATGGCAACTTTAGCATTTTCACCGACCTTTTTCACTTCTTTAGCCAAATCACGGCGAGTTTCCTCTGTCAGAGCTGGAATGACCAGACGAATCACAGAGCCATCGCTGGCTGGCGTAATTCCGAGGTCAGAAGCATTAAGCGCACGCTCAATATCCTTGATAGAAGACTTGTCAAAAGGTGTCACCAAAAGAACACGCGCTTCCGGAATCGTAATCGAAGCGATTTGGTTGAGCGGAGTTTCTACTCCATAGTACTCCACATGGATGCGGTCCAAAAGGCTAGCATTGGCGCGGCCTGCACGGATGCTACCAAATTCACGAGCCAGACTTTGGTGCGAGTGGGTCATTCTTTCTTTTGCTTTTTCTACAATTGCATTTGCCATTTTCTTTTCTCCCTGATTTTTATAAATTATTTGAGACAGTTGTCCCGATTTGCTCGCCAAAGACCACTCGTTTGATATTGCCAGGTTCATTCATATTAAAGACGACTAGGTCAATATCATTGTCCATAGAAAGAGTAGAAGCAGTCGAGTCCATGATACGCAAACCTTTGTTGATGACGTCACGATGGGTCAATTCATCAAACTTCACGGCTGTTTTATCCTTGTTTGGATCGGCATTGTAGACTCCATCTACACCATTTTTAGCCATGAGAATAGCGTCTGCCTCAATTTCTGCAGCCCGCAGAGCAGCTGTCGTATCTGTTGAGAAATATGGTGAACCAATACCAGCACCGAAAATAACGATCCGACCTTTTTCTAGGTGACGAAGAGCACGTCCACGAATATAAGGCTCAGCCACCTGCTGCATCGCAATTGCGGTTTGAACGCGGGTGTCAACGCCCACTTGCTGCAAGGAATCTGCCATTACAAGTGCATTCATGACTGTCCCTAACATGCCAGTATAATCGGCTTGAACGCGATCCATACCTGCTTCTGCTGCTGGCTCGCCTCGCCAAAGATTACCACCACCGATAACCAAAGCAATTTGAATGCCCAGTTCATGGACTTCCTTGATTTCTTCAGCCATTTTTTGAACAGTGGCGATATTGATACCTACACCTTTTTCGCCAGCCAAAGCTTCTCCAGATAGTTTAATCAAAATACGCTTATATTTAGGTTCTACCATTTTTCCACTCCTTGTTTTATCTGTACTATTTTACCATAAATTCCACTTTTTACCTAGCCCTATTATTCAAAATATTAAATTAAAATACAAAAAGAAAACTTCACCAGATGACTCCAGTGAAGTTGTGATTTATTTATATCTTAAAGCACGTTTGAAGGTCTTCCAAGCTCCCAAATCATCCGTCTGCAAGACAAGACTGGAGTAGATTCGTGCAATGAAAACGGTCATCATCACCGCAAAAGCAGCTGTAATTCCTAGAGAAAGCCAAGCTTCCAAGCTGGTCGCATAACCATTGATAGATCGGAATGGCATGAAGAAGGTCGAGATGAAAGGAAGATAAGAACCAACTTTCAAAATCACATTGTCTCCTGCAGCCCCCAAAGCTGAAACTCCCATAAAGCCGACTAAAATCAGCATGATAACGGGCGAAAGGACTTTTCCTGTATCTTCTGCTCGTGCCACCATTGAACCAAGAAAAGCTGATAAGACAACATACATAAATATGCTAACTGCTACAAAAGCTAGAGTATTCAAGGATACAGCTTCTCCGATATACTGTTGAATGGCTGGATTGCTCTTCAAGACTTGGGACACAAGAGGAATGCTGTCCGCAAAGAGAAAGGCTGCCAGTCCACCAAGCACATAAATGCCCAGATGGCTAAGAATCACTGCAAAAATCCCAATCATACGGGCATAGAAATAATCGGTCGCCTTAATGCTGGAGAAGATGACTTCCATGATTTTTGTGCCCTTTTCACTGGCCACATCTTGGGCAGTAATGCTGGCATAAGTAATCAAAATCATATAGAGTAGGAAGCCCAGTCCTATTGCAGCAAAGGTCTGAACCATCTTCTTGCCTTCTTTATTTTCATCGATTTTTTCTTCAAACTGGACTGTCCGCGCAAGAATCTGACTCTGCTCATCTGATAAATCGGCCTGAGCCAAGTTTAAAGCCTGCTGGACCTGGATAAGGGAATTGGACAGAGCCATTTTCGTTGCAGCGTTCATGCTGGTTTCTGCGTAGTAGGTGGCAGAAAGCTGTCCATCTCTTTCCTCAATCGTCAGATAGCCCGCGATTTTCTTATCTTTTACAGCCTGCTTAGCTGCGGCTTCATCTTTGTAATCAAAAGTCAGCTGATCTTCAGCTCTCAAAACTTCCCTGACAGAATCAAGCTGGGTCAGAACTGCTACCTTTTGAGAGGAAGCCATAGAGCTTCCCTGCAGATAGCCAATCCCCAAGCTCAGCCCAAGAAAGAGAAAAGGAGACAAGACCATAAAGACAAAACTCCAAGACTTGACATGACGCAGGTAGGTTTCTTTGATAACGATTAACATTTGTTTCATACTTCCACCCCTGATTCTAATTTGAAAATTTCATCAATTGTCGGTGCTTGCTGGTCAAAAGTTGCCACATAGCTTCCCTGAGTCAAGCGATCAAACAATTCAGGACCCGCTGTTTCGTCGTCCAAAATCAATTTCCAGATGCCTTGCTTGGTCTGCGTCGCCTTGACAACATGGGGCAGGGCCTCTAATTCAGCCTGTGACAGGTCACTTGAGACGAAAAGACGAGTTTTCCCATATTGGTTACGAACTGCTTGTACCTCCCCATTGAGGACCACTTGCCCGTCACGAATCATCAAGACATCATCGCACAGCTCTTCCACATTTGTCATGACATGGTCTGAGAAGATAATCGTTGCTCCGCGTTTTTTCTCTTCAATAATGACTTCTTTCAGGATTTCAGTATTGACAGGATCCAGACCGCTGAAGGGCTCGTCTAAAATAATCAAGTCTGGCTCATGCAGGAGCGTGATTATCAGCTGAACCTTTTGCTGGTTCCCCTTAGACAAGCTCTTGATTTTGTCGGTTAATTTCCCCTTGACCTGAAGTTTTTCCATCCACTGGGGCAGTTTTTCTTTGACAACAGCTGTTGGCACACCCTTTAGATTTGCCAGATAGCGCACTTGCTCAAAGACCGTCAGCTTGGGCATCAGACTTCTTTCCTCAGGCAGGTAGCCAATCCTGCTATAGGTCTCCTGCTTGATAGGTTGCCCTTCGAAACGAATCTCTCCACTATAGTCTAGGAAGCGTAAAATACTGTGAAAAATCGTTGTTTTCCCAGCACCATTTTTCCCAATCAAACCAAGGATATGCCCCGGCTGGGCTTCAAAATCTATACCGAACAGGACTTGCTTTTGCCCAAAACTTTTTTCTAGTTTTTCTACATGAAGCATATGAAACCTCCTATTATGATACTAAAATTATTATACTACTTTGAAAGCAGTTTTTCATCCTTTTGTCCTAGTGAACAAAAAATTTCTCCTCTATTTTTCATAAGTAAAATATGAAATTCGCTCCAACTAATATCACAAAAAAATGAGGCTCGAAAACCTCATTCGTTTAATGTATTTCATTCATCTCTCTTTATTGACAACCCAGTTAAGGAGCTTGGTCAAAAGAGTCCAGAGAACAAAGCTAATGATGATAATATAAAGCCAAGCATTTTTATCATCTGACAAAGGCAGGGGTACATTCATACCGAAGAAGCCGGTGATGACTGCTAGGACTGCCAGAAGAACCGAAATAATAGTCAAGACAGTCAAATTATCATTCAGATTATTGTTCAGAATGTTATTGTAGGAGCCTGAAAGCTGACTGAGAACTTGAGCAATCAAATCCGTCATTGAAACCAGCTGACGTGCCTCAATCATGGCATCTTCAAATTGCTCGGTCTCTAGTTCATCAAAGCCACGATAAACAGCATGACTCTTGATGTGCTCTAAAAGTATACTATTTTGCTTGGATGCTGCTACCAGATAGACCATGGAGGTTTCTAAGTCCGAGAGGGCAAACAGATGCTTTTTGGTGGTCTTCTGACGCAAAAGTCTGTTAAGCTCATCCTTTCGCTTGTCCATCTGCTCAATGACCGGATAGTAGGAATTGGAGATCAACTCTAGACTGGCAAAAAGAAACTTATAGACTGACACGGGCTCATGGTGCTCCGTGTAGGCCTTCATGATATCAACCACATAGGCATTGTCTTGATTGCTGATGGTGATGAGACGATCCTGCTGCACCACGAAAGTCATCGGAATGGTCTCATAGTAGTCCTTTTCTGTTGCTAAATTCAGCACATTATAGATAAAAAGAACCGTCCCATTCTCGCGATTGTAGTCCATGTGAGCTCGCTCGTTTTTATCCAGCGCATATTCGATAGTTTCAAGGTCGATATTATAATCCTGATAAATCTGTCCATTCTTTTTAACATCATCTGAGTCAATGTTGATCCAGACAGATTGGTCTTTTAGTTTTCTTTCCAGAAACATAGAACTCCTTTCTGGGATCTAGAATGATTGTCTAATAGCTCATACCTAATGTCCACTCTTAGCCTCATAGCCAAAGCTCCCATATCCTGACAATAACCAAGCAAATCGATATTATTCTTTAAACATAGTTGTATGGAAGTTAGCTATAGCTACGACACGAAGATGCGGAAACGATTATTGTTCACCGATAAGTTGTAAGGCAGTTAGGCACTGCGCTTATTTCCTAGTGAAGCGTTTAGGTAAAACACCATAGCGGTTACCGATTTTTACACCACGACACGGAGTTTAGCAAATCAACTCTATTTGCCAAATGTAGTTAGGTAGCCTGACTGTTACGACGTAAAGTTTTACGAATCGATACTATTCGTATAACTTTACTAGTGGAGCGTTTAGGTAAGTGCCATAGCGGTTACCGGCTTTTATACCACGACACGGAGTTTGGCAAATCGATTTCATTTGCCAAACGTAGTTAGTGAGGCAGCTAGCTAGTCCGCCAAATAGCGGCTAGCGTCCACCAATTAGGAACTTTAGTTCCAATTGGTGGTACTGAATCACATCTTCTCTTCTAACTCTACATCTGGATACTTGTCCGCAAACCAGCGGAGGGCAAAGTCATTTTCAAATAGGAAAACTGGTTGGTCGAAACGGTCTTTCGCTAAGATATTGCGGCTTGATGACATGCGCTCGTCTAAGTCCTCAGGCTTGATCCAGCGAACCGTCTTTTTACCCATTGGAGTCATGACAACTTCAGCGTTGTACTCCCCTTCCATACGGTGCTTGAAAACTTCAAACTGGAGTTGTCCCACAGCCCCTAGCATGTACTCACCAGTTTGGTAATTTGTATAAAGCTGAATGGCTCCCTCTTGCACTAATTGTTCAATCCCCTTGTGGAATGATTTTTGCTTCATGACATTCTTAGCCGAAACCTTCATGAAAATCTCTGGAGTAAAGGTTGGCAGTGGTTCAAATTCAAACTTGTTTTTTCCAACCGTCAAAGTGTCTCCAACCTGGTAAGTACCTGTATCGTAAACCCCGATGATATCACCTGCTACGGCATTGGTTACATTCTCACGACTTTCCGCCATAAACTGAGTCACATTAGACAGTTTGGCACTCTTCCCGGTACGAGGCAGGTTAACACTCATCCCACGCTCAAACTCACCCGAAACGATACGGACAAAGGCAATACGGTCACGGTGACGAGGGTCCATGTTAGCTTGGATTTTAAAGACAAATCCTGAGAAGTCCTTGTCATAAGGATCAACAATTTCTCCGTCTGTTTTCTTGTGACCATGAGGTTCTGGAGCAAACTTGAGGAAGGTCTCAAGGAAGGTCTGCACTCCAAAGTTGGTCAGGGCTGAGCCAAAGAAGACTGGAGTCAAATCACCCGCAAGAATAGCTTCCTCTGAGAACTCATTTCCTGCTTCCTTCAGGAGCTCAATGTCATCCTTGACTTGCTCATAGAAAGGATTGCTGGCAAAAAGCTTGTCCCCATCTTCCAGGCTAGCAAAACGCTCATCTCCTTTATAAAGCTCCAAGCGTTGGTTATAGAGGTCATAGAGACCCTCAAAGGCTTTCCCCATCCCGATGGGCCAGTTCATTGGATAGCTAGCAATCCCCAAGACTTCTTCCAACTCTTGCAAGAGGTCCAGTGGCTCACGTCCGTCACGGTCCAGCTTATTCATAAAGGTAAAGACGGGAATGCCACGGTGTTTAACAACTTCAAACAATTTCTTGGTTTGGGCCTCAATACCCTTGGCAGAATCCACGACCATGACCGCAGCATCCACCGCCATCAAGGTACGATAGGTATCTTCTGAGAAGTCCTCGTGCCCTGGTGTGTCGAGGATATTCACGCGCTTGCCGTCGTAGTCAAACTGCATAACAGATGAAGTGACCGAAATCCCACGTTGTTTCTCGATATCCATCCAGTCAGACTTGGCAAAAGTCCCTGTTTTCTTCCCTTTTACAGTACCAGCCTCACGAATCTCACCCCCAAAGTAGAGCAACTGCTCAGTAATGGTCGTTTTCCCCGCGTCCGGGTGGGAGATAATGGCAAAGGTACGTCGTTTCTTAATTTCTTCTTGTAAAGTCATCTTCTTCTCTTTCTTTTCTTTTTGGATAATGGTGAATGTCAGTATTTTTTTATTTTACATTGGAATATCCCAAACCTTTCAACCTACCTATTATAGCGGATTTAGCGCTTTTTTTCAATTATATAAGAAAGATAAAAATCGCCCTTGCCAGCGATTCTATTCTTTATATTTGGCTAACTTATCTTGAGATCTGACAATGACACTACTAAAAAGGAAAATTACAAAGATTAAGATTAAAATCAGATTTAAGAAAAGTCCTGCCAAATAAACTTGACAGGAGCTGTAACATTCAATATTAAACAATTTCCAGCTGTTTTTTCCACCGTTTCTTAAATACTTCATCAAAAAGAAGCAAGGTAGCGGACAAAATAATCGACACAGCTAGATATTTTACTAAAAGATTGTGCTGACTGATAAAAGGCGGGCTTTTTAGCAGACCGTAATTTCCACCCGTCACTTGATTGACGCCGACAAGAAAGGCATCGAGCACAAAAGTATAGAGAACAATCATGTATTTCTTGAGTTGGGTCTTGTCGTAGTGATTCATCAGATAAATCAGGGAATTTACCAAGAGGGCATAGTGACCAACCAGGAAAGAAAAGCTGGTAATGTGTGGGAAATCATAAGGATCAAAGACTGGATAGCCAAGGGCAAAGACTGCTCCGCTGGCTCCTAGAAGAGCAAAATACTGCTTGCTAGGCCATTTATCTGGCAGAAAGACCACCGCAAACATGGCCAAACGGCAATGGTACAAAGGCAGACTATTTGCTAAAGGAAGCTGAAAACCCACATACCAACTATAGAGAACTGCCAGTTGGCACAACTGAAGAATTTTCATGCTTTTGATAAAGCTAGGATTCTTATAGTATTTTATCGATGCGTAGATAGACAGCAAAAGCAATGCCATCATCAAAGAATAGGCCAATGCTGAAACAAAAGGTGGTTCAGTTTGGTTGGTAGTCAAAAAATGATGCATCCAATTTCCTTTCTACTTCTAAAATCTGTATGTTCAAACTCGCAGTCAGATTGAAAATCTAGGCAGAATTTTCCTAGTTGCTAGAGAAATCATTTCCTCTTCCAATCTTTATTGGGTCAATCGCTCTGCCTGTCTTTCCTTCATTTCTTTGAACAAGTAAGAAAATAGAAGCAAGGCCGTCGCTAAGACCACAGACACGATCATATAATTCCCAAGCATACCATGATCCCCCACCAGAGGCGGATCCTTTAAGAAACCGTAGTTTCCTCCGAATGCAATATTTCCAAGCAAGATGAGGAAATCTAAGCCAAAGGTAATTTCTATGATACGTCGATAGGACAGATTAAATCTATCATAATGCTTCATCAGGTAGATAATAGAATTGCCTAACAAAGCCAAATGACCGATGAAAAACGAAAATAGCGTGATATGCGGAAATGGATAGGGGTCCAAAATCGGATAGACAATGGCGCAAATCGGTCCAAATACACCCAATAAGGCGAAATATTGCTTATAAGCTACTTTATCTGGCAGTAGCAAGACAGCAAACATAGCGACTCGGCAATGGTACAAGGGGAGACTCTCCGACAAAGGCTCCTGAATAGCCAAGTACCAGCCATACAAAGAGACTAATTGCACAATTTGGGCAACTCTAAAAAAAGTCTGCACTTTCTTTTGCTCAAAAAAGCGACTAGCAACATAGATGACGGACACTAGGCTCATCATGAGCAGAATATAAACAAAAGGCGTCATCACAGGCGGTTCTGTTTTGTGACTAGTAAAAAAATCTAGTAAATTCATCTTTCAAATTTTCATCCTAATACATAATTTTTAAGGACACTGGGCTTGTTCTTCCTAGCAAAGTCCTTAATTTTTCTCAAAAAGTTTTTCAACTTTCTAGAGGTAATAGCTTCTGGCCCTTATAACTCTGGACAGATTGAGCTAGATTATCTGGTCTACTGGATATAAGCACCCAGTCAGCATCAACTTCAATCTAATCTAAGTATTGTTCTCGTTTGCCCTGATAGATTTCCCAGAGAAGCTGCATCTGCTCTTTTGTTATCCTTTTCTCAGATAAAAGAGGCAAATTCTGCGGGTCAAAGAAATTCAGTTCTGAGATTTCTAAATTGGGCTGAAAATCTCCCTCTTTCAGCTGACATTCAAACACAAGCTTGACATACTGCTTACTTTGTGGCTGAAATTTATTGCTATCAAAGACAGCCAGCAAGCGTACTACGCTAGCTTGAAATCCCGTTTCTTCCAGAATTTCTTTTACTATATTTTCTCTGGGAGATAAGCCTACTTCGCAGAAACCACCCGGCAGAGCCCATGTCTCCTCTTGCTGTCCTCGTACTAGACAAATCTTGTCCTGCTGAACGATAAAAGCTCGAACATCGACCAAAGGAGTCGCATAAAAATCTGTCGGCCGGAGCAAGTCAGACAGCTCATCCGGTTCCAGATGGCTGGTCTCGCTGAGCAACTGATTCAGATTGTCTCTGATATCCGCATAGCGTTCTCGATCAAAGTCACTGGCAGCAAAAGACAAGCCTGTATCCGTTATAGCCAGCAGTCGTTGCAGAATTAAAGCTGTATCAGTTGTCCCCATGCTCCAAGGCCTCCACTAGTTTATCCAACTTCATCGAATTACTGCCCTTGAGCAAGATTTGGTCGGCCGATTGCAACCAAGTCTTAACGGTCTTAGTCAAATCTTCAAACTGATCCTTGTCAGCATTTTTGACAAAATAATGTACCCGATTTGGTGGGTAGATTTCCCGAGCATAGACGTAGAGGGCTTCCATGTCCTCTCCATAGAGGAAAAGATCGGTAATAATCTCTGGATTGAGGCTGGTAATCATGGCTCCGTGCATTAGCTTGGAGTCAGCACCCAGCTCTTTCATATCCGCCAAGACGGCAGCCTTGCGGCCACCCTGACTAGCTGGAATCGCTGAGAAGGTTTCAAGAATCAAGCGCATAGCTGTTGGATTGGCGTTGTAGACATCTGACAGGATATCAGCTCCATTAGCCGCCTTCTTCCACTCGGTTCGATTGCGAGTCAATTCCAGCTGGGCAAAGGCCTGACGAATCGCCGACTCACTGACCCCCTCCTGCAAAGCTACGTAAGACGCAATCATAGCGTTGGTCGCATTGTATTTGCCAGTCACGGGCAAGTCAATCGCCTGCTCCAGAAAATTCGCTTTAAAGGTCAAACTATCCTTGCGCTCTTCTAGACGGGTCAAGCAAATATCTGCATCGGGACCAAAGCGAACCACTTTTTGCTGATCTGGCAGAAAGTCATTGACAATCTTGTCTGCTGGAGCCAAGAGCAGACCGCCTTTTTTCATGCCATCCGCAATCTGCATCTTACCTTTAGCAATCTCCGTACGGCTTCCGAAAAATTCTAAGTGAGCTTCGCCAATCAAGGTTACAATGCTAGTCTTTGGCTTGGCAATTTCAGACAGAAGATGGATATCTCCCAAATGATCCTGTCCCATTTCCAAAACTAGCTTTTCTGTGTCATCTGGCATGTGGAGCACCGTGTAGGGCAGGCCGATTTCATTATTATAGTTGCCTTGAGTTTTATAGGTTTTGTAGCTAGTAGCCAGTAGCTGGGCCAGCATATCCTTGGTTGTAGTCTTGCCATTGGAGCCCGTCACAGCGAGCACATCTACACCTGTCTTTTCCAGATAGTATTGAGCCAAAGCTTGAAAGGCCGCTAGCACATCATCGACCAAAATATAAGGTCCTTCTGCTACTGGATGCTCAGACAAGGTAGCCGCAGCTCCCTGAGCGAAGGCTGTCGCGATAAAGTCATGGCCGTCACGCGCGCCCTTGAGCGGGATAAAAAGATCCCCCGCCTCAATCAAACGGCTGTCAAATTCGGCCTTTCTAAAAGTCACATTTTCAAACTGACTGACATCATTTTTGGCAGCCAAGACTTCTGCTATTTCATATAAATCTAATTTCATATTTTTAACTCATTTTTCCGCTTTTTCCCAAAAAAGAAGGGAGTGAGCTCAGACCAAATATTAAAAGTTCAGTCTATCATCTCATTCCCTCTATTATATCATAATTATAAAAGATGCGCTTCTCTCTTAGCAAAGGCTTCTTCAGCTAGACTTACCAATTTCTCAATCAACTCGGAATAAGGCAGTCCCATATTTTCCCAGAGCAGGGGATACATAGACCATTGGGTAAAGCCAGGCATGGTGTTGAGCTCATTGAGGAAAATGTCCCCTTCTTCGGTGTAAAAGAAATCACAGCGAGCCAATCCCTGTCCGCCCAAGGCACGAAAGGCTGTCTCAGCATTCGTACGCATGACTGAAATAACCTCGTCTGAGATTTTTGCAGGGATATCCATGGTAATCCTATTGTCAATATACTTGGCTTCATAGTCGTAGAAAGCCACATCTTTGACCACTTCGCCCGGCAAGGTGCTCTTAACGTCATAATTTCCTAAGAGACCAACTTCAATCTCACGCGCATTGACTCCCTGCTCAACCAAGACACGGCTGTCGTACTTGAAGGCCAAATCCAATGCCGCTCGCAACTCCTCTTGATTCTCAGACTTAGAAATACCGACACTAGAGCCCATATTAGACGGTTTGGTAAAAATCGGATACGTCAATTTTTCTTCGATTTCGGCAATTTTTTCTTCCAGATTTTCACCCTCAATCACTGCTACATAAGGAACCTGTGGGATTCCAGCAGACTCCAGAATGCGTTTGGTGGTAATTTTGTCCATGGCAACACTTGAAGACAAGATATTGCAGCCCACATAAGGAAGGCGTAGCACTTCAAGGAAGCCTTGGATAGAGCCATCCTCGCCCATCGGTCCATGAAGAACAGGAAAGACAACTGCATTTTCCTGATAAATATCACTCGGTTTGACTTGCTGCGTGAAGTCCACCGTTGCATTAGTCATGAGCTTTTCATCTGCAGCTGGTTTTTCTGTAAATTCCTGCGTTTTGATAAAATCGCCAGCTTTTGTGATGAAATAAGTCTTGACAGAAAATTTGTCATAGTTGATAGCGCGCATGACACTCTCAGCCGACAAGACTGAAACTTCTCGCTCAGCGCTGCGGCCACCGTATAGTAAAATCAAGGTTTGTTTGACCATTATCTTATCCTAACATTTCTAGCTATAAGTTCATTTTGGGTTGCCCCATCTTCTTTTTAGACTGTTTCAGTATATCATATTTCCCCGCATTTTTGAATAGAAAAAAGACTCCCAAAGCTGTTTTTCAGCAGGAAATCTTTCTTTCATCTCACAATTCTGTCCGATTTTCAATCGCTCGGAGCAGGGTCACTTCGTCTGCGTATTCGATATCAGCGCCGACAGCCAGTCCTCGGGCCAGTCGAGTCACCTTGATACCTGCAGGCTTGAGCACCCGCGAAATATACATAGAAGTCGCTTCTCCGTCAGCCGTTGCATTGGTAGCCACAATCACTTCCGTCACTTGGCTGTCCATCAAACGAGTCAGGAGACTCTTGAGGTTTATGTCATCTGGTCCTACACCGTTCATGGGGGAGATGAGGCCGTGGAGAACATGATAAAGTCCGTGGTATTCTTGGATATTTTCCATGGCAGACACATCGCGACTATCCTCAACGATCAAAATCACAGTCTGATCGCGCGTTTGATCCGTACAGATAGCACAAGGATCATCGTCCGTCAGATTGCCACAGATAGAGCAGTAAGTCAGCTCACGCTTGGCAGCTAGTAGATTTTTGGCAAATTCATTGACATCATCGTCACTCATCCCGATGGTATAAAAAGCCAAACGAGTAGCTGTCTTGATGCCGATACCCGGCAGTTTGGAAAAGCTATCAATCAATTTGGCGATAGGAGTTGGATAAAGCATAATAGTAATCGTTGAGCAGTAAAATCTTGATCTGATTCTACTGCCTTTCCTTTCTAATTGATAGGGTGCTGTTGATTATAAAGGTTGATAATATCACGGGTAATACTGTGGCTGACCGTTGAGGAAAGGTCAGTATTGTGCGGAAAGACCACGGCCACAGCTATTTTAGGATTATCGCTTGGTGCATAGGATACGACATTGGTGTTGATAGCAGATGTGCCACCGTTGACAAAGGTTTCGGCAGTCCCTGTTTTGGCACTGATCGAGACCATGGCACCTTGGGCAATCGTCCGCCCAGTTGTAAAGCCACTCCATCCATTGACCACCTGATAGAAACCTTGTTTTATCAGAGCCATATTTTCCTCAGAAATATTGACCTGATTTAATTCTTTTGTTTCCTTCTTCTCAATCAAGTCTCCCAGTCCACCTTGGTCATTGTTGGCGTAAATGCCTTCAACCAGATGCGGAGCTACCCGTTTGCCGTTATTGGCCACCGTCGACGCATATTGAGCCAACTGAAGTGGTGTGTAGTTATCAAACTGACCAAAAGCATCCGTAATATAATTGCTGACTGTGAAGTTTTTGGGAATATAGCCTGTAGATTCTGTCGGTAAATCAATCCCTGTCTCAGTCCCCAGACCGTACTCTGCAAAGGTCGAACGGAGTTTTTTCATTGAAGCATCGACGTTGTTGGTTCCTAAGGCCATATTTGGGCTATACGGAGTCCCAAGCATATTTAGGGCCACCTGAACCATATAGGTATTAGACGAATATTCCAGAGCCTCCACCGCTGTAATAGAGCGTGAACCATAGGCCGTAAACCAAGAATTGATGGGAGCAGAACCTGCGAAAAGAATTGGCTGATCAACCAAGGATTGATTCCCAGAAATGGCTCCGTACTGCCAACCAGCGGTTAAGGTAGCCGCCTTGACGACAGAACCAGGAACAAAGACATTTGTAATGGTACCCAGCGCATCCGCCGAGATTTCTCCTGTTTCCAGATCATGCTTGACACCAGCCAGGGCCAAGATTGACCCCGTATTGGGATCCATAGCCACGGCATAGACACCTTCTGAATAGGTCGCATTACCCTTGGCTAGCTCCATATTAAAGGCATTTCTGAGAACATCCTCAACTCCCTGCTGGAAGGTCAGATCTACGGTTAGCTTCAGGTTGTTCCCTTTGCTTCCCTCGGAAATGGTCTCAACGCTCTCCATGTTGCCATTTTTGTCCAGCCGAATTTCTTTTTCTGCTCGTTTTCCTTGTAAAACAGACTCATACTCTTTTTCCAGATAAGAAATTCCCACTCGGTCATTCAGAGAATAGCCCTTCTTGACATAGTCATCCGCTTCCTCAGCTGGCAGACCTGTTTTTTCGGTTGAAATTTGACCAACAATTGAAGCTAACGATGTTTCCAGGACTTTTCGATTCCAGCTGGTTGAAATACTAATACCCGGAAGCTCTTTGCCGATGGACGCAATCGTAGCGACCTGCTCCGTCGTCAAATTATCCGTCTGAATCGTCCCTGTTGAAAAGTTTGGCACTGCATTCATCTGGCTAAATAGAGCGATAATCCTCTTTTCCTCATCTGTATAGCCTAGCTGGCTTGGATCAATACTATCCGTTGCTGCCTTATAGATCTTGGCTTCAGGTAAACGATTGCCATCTGTATCAAATTTTTCTTCCTTGGGTAATTTTTCAACCACTTCTCGGTAAACTTTATTATCCGCCAGATAATAATCAACCTCTTGCCGCTCGGTCACCTTTAGGTCAGACACTGACACATATTGCAGTAACTTTTGTGCCGTTTCACGGATTTCTTCTGCTGTCAGTTTATTATCTCGCGTAAAGGTCACCACTTGCTTGGTTGTGTTCTCCACCAAGGGCTTACCTGAAGCGTCATAGATCTGCCCACGAACCGAACTCGATTTTATCTTTGTTTTACTTGCTTTAGCTAATTTATCTGTATAAAATTCTTGATTGACGACCTGCATATAGCCCAGACGAGCGATCAGCACCAAAAATAAGACCCCGACTATACCAAATAGAAGGTAGAGTCGGCCCGTGATAGAATGGCTATCAAATTTTCTCTTAGACATTTCTTCTCTCATCCTCGTAAAAATCTATCTTTTATTTTACCACATTTCCCCAGCAATGAAGCATGGAAATCTAAAAGGATCGAAAAAGAATTTTTCTCCAATAATGAGAAAAAGCCCTGCTAAGCAGAGCTTCATCATCAATTATTTTCCAAGGTAGTATTCAGCAACTACGTTCAATTTTTCGTCGAATTCGAATACCAATGGTGGGAAGTTAGGGATTTCCACATCCATGATTTCGTCATCTGACAATTGTTTGATGTGTTTTACAAGGGCACGGATTGAGTTACCGTGAGCTCCTACGAATACGTTTTTACCATCTTTAAGTGCTGGAGCGATTTTATCTTCCCAGAATGGAAGGGCACGTTCCAAAGTCACTTTCAAGTTTTCAGCATCTGGGATAACTGAGTCGTCAAGTGAAGCGTAACGACGGTCAGTGTGTGCTGAATGCTCATCATCACGATCCATGTTTGGAGGCAATACATCGTATGAACGACGCCAGATGTGAACTTGCTCATCACCAAATTGTTCAGCAGCTTCAGCTTTGTTTTTACCAGTCAAACCACCGTAGTGACGTTCGTTCAAGCGCCATGATTTTTCAACTGGAACCCAGAGTTGATCAGCAGCTTCAAGCGCCAAGTTTGTTGTTTTGATCGCACGTTTCAAAACTGAAGTGTAAGCTTGGTCAAATTCGATACCTGCTTCTTTGATCAATTTACCAGCGTCAATCGCTTGTTGTGTTCCTTTTTCAGAAAGATCTACATCAGCCCAACCAGTGAAGAGGTTAGCTTTGTTCCATTCAGACTCACCATGGCGAGCAAAAACCAATTTTACCATTAGATGGATTCTCCTTTTATTTTCCGGGGTTTGCCCCGTTTATCTATTCTATTTTACAAAATTTTCTCTCAAAAATCTAGTCTCAGTGAGATATTTGTGAAATTTTCCACTTGCTCGGACTTTTAAGAAAATCAATTCTCCATTGAGAACTTCTAGCTAGCCACTTGTTCTTGCTGGGCGCACTCTGGACAAATGCCATAAACGACCATCTGGCTCTTGGTGATTTGATAGCCAGTCTGCTCTGCCGCTTCCTGCTGAACGTCTGGCAAATCCAAGTCCATATCTGCAATTCGACCACATTTTTCACAAATGACATTGAGGTGCTGATGCCCCATAAAATCATAATAGGTCGTCGTATCATTACGGACTTTGAGCTCAGAGACGAAGCCTTCATCAATCAACACTTTTAGGTTGTTATAAACAGTCGCCAAGCTCATATTGGGAAATTCAGGCAAGAGAGCCTGGTAAATCATCTCTGCACTAGGATGGTCATGACTGCTGATGATAAAAGCAATCACGGCCTTTCTCGTCTCTGTAATTCGAACACCTTTCAGCCTCAGATGTTCGATTACTTCCTGATAATTCTTTTCATACTCTTCATGCATCTTCTCTATACTCCATCCACATTCATTTCTAGCTTATTTCCATTATATCATGACAAACATAGATTTTCTATTAAGAATGATTGTAAATAAGGAAAAATATTAATCTGCCTAATAGACCTATTCATTTTAATTAAGTAGATTTTTGCCTCAAAGCACGATATGATAGAGATGTTAACAAATATGTAAGCGCTTAATTTTGAAATATCGGTTTTATCGTAAGAAATTCTGTAACCAAACTTCTGCTATTCTATCTGCTGTGCAGAAAAGATGCCGAAGAACATTTGGATACGGCTGGTTTTCTACCACTTTTTAGAAAAAAATATATAAATGAGGATATCATTATGAAAAAAACACCAAATCGCTGGTTCATTTTAGCAGCAGCTATCTTAACCAACCTTTCTTTAGGTGCTGGATACGCCTGGTCTGTTTTTCAAAAAGCGCTACTGGAAGCCAATGCTAGCCAAGGATGGGTGCAAGCTCAAACCTCTCTAGCCTTCAGTATCTCTTTTGCAATGGTGCCAATCGGCATGATTATTTTCGGACCTAAAGTCGATTCATTAGGCCCTAAGAAATTTGTCTTTCTAGGAGGCATTCTCTTTGGTGCTGGTATGTTTGCTACAGGATTTGCAACTTCTCTTCCTGTACTCTACTTGACCTACGGGGTTGTCCTTGGTCTCGGTATCGGATCAGCCTATGGCGCTTCAACTTCTGTCGCTACCAAATGGTTCCCTGATAAAAAAGGTCTCGCGGGTGGTTTAACCGCTGCTGGCTTTGGACTTGGACCACTAATCATCGGACCACTTGCCAAAACTCTCATCGCTTCAATGGGCGTTTATTCTACATTTAAAGTTCTGGGAATTGCCCTACTTGTCGTTATCTGCTGCTCTTCTCTTGTCATGGAAAAAGCCCCAGCGGCTACTCCAGCAGCAGGAAGTTCTGCACCGACAGGAAAAACTCACAAAGAAATGCTACGAGAAGGCAACTTCTGGTTGCTGTGGCTCATCTACATTTTAGGTGCTACTGGTGGTATGATGATTATCGGCTCAGCAGCGTCTATCTCCGACCAATATAAACTAGTTGGAGAAGCAACTCTATTCGTTATGTTGGTTTCTATCGCCAATACTTTTGGACGAATCTTCTGGGGAGCTGTATCGGACAAAATCGGCCGTTACCCTACTGTAATCGCCATGTTTGGCGCTGTTGCTGGTGGCTTGGCACTGACCGCCCTCTTTAAAGGGGAGGGAAGCATCCTTGCAATCTTAGGCGTCATGCTTGTCGCCCTGTCCTTCGGTGGCTTCCTTGGATCTTTCCCAGGTATTACAGCCGAAAATTGGGGCGTGGCCAATGTCGGCACAAACTACGGCTGGATGTTCACGGCCTATGGTGTTGCAGCTATTGCCGGACCACAGTTAGGAGCTCGACTTGCTCAAGCAAACAAGGGAGACTATTCAATGGCCTTCTACATCGTTATTGGTATGGCACTCCTTGGTATCGTTCTACAATTATTCTATATTTCTAAATCAAAGAAAGCTTAAAACTATTACTAACTCTGGGGTAACCCAGAGTTTTTCTTTTGACAAAGAAACTCTTAGCCAGCAGAAAGTGAAAAGTGCTTTCCTGACTAACATAAAGAGAGTGGGACAGAAATCGGTAATTCGTTAGAATTCGATTTTGTCGTCCCACCTCCGCACAGTTGAGTAGGGCTGTAAAAGCTGATGAAATCAGCG
>CAUUSJ010000008.1:0-47660 GCA_963547765.1 uncultured Streptococcus sp.
AGCGCATGACTGTTAATCATGATGTCGTAGGTTCGAGTCCTACTGGCGGAGTAAAAGAGTTTCAGGTATGCGAATTACCAATAATGAAGAGAGGACAATTGTCCTCTTTTTTTGTATGATATCAGGCAGAAATTTGATAAGTTTGATATAATAATTTTAGAAAATATGTTCAAGAGGTTTCTTATGAAATCATTAAAATTTCAGTCTGTTTTTGACATTATCGGACCTGTCATGATTGGCCCTTCCAGCAGTCATACTGCAGGGGCTGTGCGTATCGGTAAGATCGTATCCTCTATTTTTGATGATACACCGACCGAGGTTGAATTTCAACTTTTTAATTCTTTTGCAAAGACTTATCGCGGGCATGGAACAGATTTGGCTCTGGTAGCAGGTATTTTAGGAATGGATACGGATGATCCTGAAATTCCTAACAGCCTTGAAATTGCCTATAAACGCGGTATCAAGATTGTCTGGACTATCCAGAAAGATAGCAATGCTCCTCATCCAAATACGACAAAAATCACGGTTAAAAACGCCCATAAAAGCATCAGTGTAACGGGTGTGTCTATCGGTGGTGGAAATATTCAGGTGACCGAGTTAAATGGCTTCTCAGTCTCTCTCAGCATGAATACGCCAACCATTATCATCGTCCACCAAGATGTTCCAGGTATGATTGCCCATGTAACGGAGGCTCTATCACGCTACAATATCAATATTGCTCAAATGACGGTGACTAGAGAAAAAGCGGGTGAGAAAGCGATTATGATCATTGAGGTGGATAGTCGTAGTTGCGAAGAGGCTATCGAAGAGATTCGGAAAATCCCCCATCTCCATAATGTCAATTTCTTTAAATAGGAGAAGAGATGTTTTATTCAATAAAAGAATTGGTTGAGCAGGCTGATTTAGATTTTAATGGCAATGTTGCTGAATTAATGATTGCGACCGAATATGAATTGACGGGTCGGGAAAGAGACGAAGTTTTACGTCTGATGAGTCGAAATCTTGAGGTGATGAAAGCCTCAGTCCTTCTTGGGCTTGACGAGAGCAAGTCTCGCAGCGGATTGACCGGTGGAGACGCAGCCAAGCTACACTATTATATCCAGTCGGGGAAGGCCTTGTCAGATTATACTGTGCTGACTGCTGCAAAAAATGCCATTGCTGTCAATGAACACAACGCTAAAATGGGGCTGGTTTGTGCAACTCCTACGGCAGGCAGTGCTGGCTGTCTGCCAGCAGTCCTTACATCAGCGATTGAAAAACTAGATTTGACAGAGGAACAGCAATTAGACTTTTTGCTGGCTGCTGGTGCTTTTGGCTTGGTTATTGCCAATAACGCTTCTATTTCCGGTGCAGAAGGAGGCTGTCAAGCTGAGGTGGGCTCCGCTTCTGCTATGAGCGCAGCTGCCCTGGTTTTGGCTGCTGGTGGCTCTGCTTTTCAGGCGAGTCAAGCTATCTGTTTTGTCATTAAAAATATGCTGGGATTGATCTGTGACCCAGTAGCTGGTTTGGTAGAAGTTCCTTGTGTCAAAAGAAATGCTATGGGAGCTAGCTACGCCTTTATCGCAGCGGATATGGCTTTGGCCGGAATCGAGTCCAAAATACCTGTTGACGAAGTCATTGATGCCATGTACCAAGTAGGCTCTAGCCTGCCTACTGCCTTCAGGGAAACGGCTGAAGGAGGGCTAGCTACAACTCCTACCGGCCGCAGACTTTCAAAAGAAATTTTTGGAGAATAAATAGTATCTTTGAGTAAGAAAAAATGACTAAATATGTTTAGTCATTTTTTTATTATTTTAGTAAGCCCAAGCAGATAGTCCTTGTGCACTGTAAGCACGGTAAGCTGCTTGAATTTGATCTTCAACAGTTGCAGTAGATCCCCAACCTGGCATTGTTTGGAAAAGACCACTTGCTCCTGATGGGTTGTAGGCATCGACTTGTCCGTTAGATTCGCGAGCAATAATATTTTCCCATGTAGATGCAGACACTCCTGTCATTTCAGCCATACGAGCAGCTGCGTAAGAACCTACAGCACCTGGAGTATTACCATTTGAGAGTACGACGTCTGATGAATAGGCAGAGTAGTCTGAAGTTGCAGTAACTGCAGGAGTTTCTGTCGTTACTGGAGTTTCCGTAGCTACTGGGGCAGCTGGAGTTACTGGAGCTGGGACTGCTGGTGTCGCTGGTGAGACAGCAGGTGCTGATGTTGTTTGTTTTGCAACATCTTTCAAATCACCCAATTCTAAAACTTGTCCAGTCATGATAAAATCTGGATTTGAAATTTTGTTTAATTCTACCAAACGTTCAACAGTTGTTTTTTTACTTTCAGCGATTTCTGATAAGGTATCTCCAGCTTTTACTGTATAAGATTCAGCACTAGCAACAATAGTTGATGCAAATAGTGTTGCTGTAGCAATCGTTCCTGCTAAAGTCAATTTTTTCACTTTCATACTCATTTTAAAAGTTTTCTCCTTTAGTTATAATACTATCATACACATTAAATATTACTAAAAGATTACATTTTAAGTACGAATATTACAAAAATATTGAGATTTACACATAAAAATATTATTTTAAAAGGATTTTTAGTGTATTTCATTAGATCTTTAACAAAAATATTGCTATCAAACTTATACTATTCTTTATTTTTTAAAGGTAAAGAGCAAGATACCGATCAGGAAAATAGAGAGAAGAGCAAGATTGTCAATCATTTTCCAAGAAAGTTGTCGATAGCGGCTTCTTCCTTCGCCTCCACTATAGCCACGCGCCTCCATTGCGATAGCTAAGGCGTCTGCCCGCTTGAAACTAGAAGCAAACAAGGGGATTAAGATTGGAATGATTGACTTAACCTTTTGAACAATCGTTCCTTCGCCAAAATCAACTCCGCGAGCCCTTTGAGCGTTCATAATTCTTGTGGTGTCATCCATTAAAGTTGGTACGAAACGTAGGCTCATAGAGAGCATGAGGCCAATTTCATGCGTAGGAACTTTAAAGACTTTGAGTGGTTTTAGTAGGGCTTCTACTGCATCTGAAAGGCTGAGAGGTGTTGTGGTTAAGGTCAACAGAGTTGAAAAGAAAATAATCAAAACAAAACGGCTAAAGATAATCCCCGCTTGAGAAAGACCAAATTCCGTAATTTTAATGAACCCAAACTGGAAAAGTACCTTTCCTCCCCCCGTCAGAAAGAGCTGGAAGAGGGTGGTAAAGGCAATAATGAAAACCATTGATTGAATGCCCTTTAGGAAGAATGTCAAAGGAACTTTTGAGAGAAGAATCAGAGTAAAAACGAAAACAAATAGCAGCAAATTAGTGATGAGATTGTTGGCCCAGAAAATTAATAAGATAAAGAAGAACATGGCCACCAATTTACTGCGCGGATCCAATCGATGGATGACTGAATTTCCTGGGATATACCGTCCTAAAATCAACTTATCCATGCAGCATCTCCTTAAATTCCTCAATCGTAATTGGATAATGAAAAAATTTCATTCCTTTTTCAGCTAATTCCTGGGCAAATTTTGTGATTTTAGGAACCCCTAGCTGAATCTTTTCCATAAAATCGATATCTTGAAAAACCTGAGCAGGCTGACCGCTTTTGACGACGCGACCCTTTTCCAACACATAGACCGTATCAGCAAAATTAGCAACATCATCCATTAAATGGGTTACAAGAACAATGGTCATTCCAGCTTGATGCAGTTTCTTAAAAAGGCCCATCAATTCTTTGCGTCCTGCTGGATCAAGTCCGGCCGTTGGCTCATCCAACACCAAGATATCAGGCTCCATTGCTAGGATTCCGGCAATGGCGACCCTTCTCATCTGCCCACCAGAAAGTTCAAAAGGACTGCGGTCAAATAGTTCTTCAGAAATGCCAACAAGGCTTAATTTTTCACGCGCTAAAGCCTCGGCTTCTTCTTTAGAGACACCAAAATTTTGCGGACCAAAGGCTACGTCTTTCAAAACAGTCTCATCAAAAACCTGACTTTCAGCAAACTGAAACACCAAACCAACCTGTTTACGAACTTGTTTGATGTCCTTGTTAACAGAATTTGAAGTAATGGTAACATTGTTGACTTGCACGCTGCCCTCACTCGGAGTCAGCAAGCCATTCAAGAGCTGTAAAATGGTTGATTTTCCGCTGCCAGTGTGTCCAATCAAAGCCGCATAGCTGCCATCTTTGATTTCTAAATCCACTTCAAAAAGCGCTGGACCCTCAAATGGAGTTCCAGCCTGATAGGTATAACTGACTTTATTTAGAGTAATTCCCATAATTGTTCCTGCAATTCTTTTTCAGTTAAATAGGTTTCTGGCAGAGTTAGCCCAGTTTGAATCATGGCAGCTTTGACCTGGTTGACAAAGGGTTGATCCAAGCCCAAGTCTTCCAAATCAGGTCTGGAAAAGAGTTCTCTTGGTGTAGCGGTTGACTCAACTTGACCATTTTTCATAACGAGGACACGGTCACTCAGCGAAATCTCGTCCAAATCGTGGGTAATGGAGATGACTGTTAAATGATTCTTATCTTTAATTTTCTTGACAGTCCGAATCAATTCCAGTCGTCCTTCTGGGTCTAACATACTGGTTGCTTCATCCAAGATGATAATATCTGGCTGGAGCGCGACTACGCCAGCAATAGCGACTCTTTGCTTCTGTCCACCAGAAAGTCGAGCAGGTTCTCTCTCCTTAAAATTCTGCATGCCGACTAGCTCCAGAGCTTCATGGACGCGTTTCACCATCATGGGATAATCCATGCCTTGATTTTCCAGACCAAATGCAACGTCGTCTTCAACAGTGGCTCCAACAAACTGATTATCAGGATTCTGAAAGACCATGCCGATTTGGCGACGTTTTTCCCAAACATTATCAGCCGTCAATTTATCTCCAGAAATGAGGATATCGCCACTCTCGGCTTCTAAAAGACCGTCAATCAAACGAACCGTAGTCGATTTTCCGCTGCCATTGTGGCCGACAATAGATAACCATTCTCCTTGTTTCACGTGAAACGAGACATCTTTTAAAATATAATCTTCAGACTTATGGTCATAGCGATAACTAAGATTTTTTACTTCAATGATATTTTCCATATTATTTAAATGTATCTTTAAAGAGATAGGCACTGCCCTTGAAATAATCATAGCCAGAATAAATAGTGAAAATCAGGGCTATGTAAAGGAGAATCTGACCGAGTAAAGTCCAATGGAGCAGAAGAAAGAGGATGGCAAACATCTGCGTGAAAGTCTTGATCTTGCCTGGCATAGCGGCCGCTAGAACTGTTCCGCCAGTTTCCACTAAAAGAAGTCTCAAACCAGTGACAGCCAGCTCTCGGCAAATGATAATAGCTACTACCCAAGCAGGAGCCATTTTCATTTCAATCAGCATGATAAAAGCGGACATAACCAGCAGTTTATCGGCCATGGGATCGGCAAATTTCCCAAAATTGGTCACGACCTGCCACTTGCGAGCCAGATAGCCATCAAGGTAGTCTGTGATGCTGGCAAGGGCGAAAATGATTCCAGCTAGGATATGCATGGCTGGCGAATGCCCGAAGGTCAAAATCAAAATAAAGATTGGGATTAAGGCAATTCTGGCAAGGGTTAAAGCGTTGGGGATATTTTCTTTTTTCATCATTCTTCCTTTATGATTCAATTGTAAGGGTAATTATAGCACTGTCGCTGGTCAAGGTAGATAGGTCTATTTTCTGACTGCCGACAGTGACAGTGACGCCTTTCACAACTCCTAGAGTAATTGTATAAGTTGTATTGGGAGAGAGTGTCACTGTTTGGCTTGATTGGGTTGGAGTAAGGGTTGTACCTGCTGCCAGGTCTGTATTTGTCACACTAATCCAGCTTGAGGTATTGCTTGCTGAGATTGTTAACTGAGTAGTTTGCGACTCGCCACGATATTTTACAGTTAAATAGTTTCCTTCTCCAGTGACTTCCAGCTTTTCTTTTGTTGAGCTAGAGTCTGTTGTGGAAGTCTCAGGTGGAGTTGAACTATCTTCGATACTTGAGCTCGAGACGAGGCTGTAACTATCGGAGCTGGCAAACTGCGGAGTAGTTGTATTTGCATATTGCCAAACGTAATAGGTGACAAAAATAATGATAGACAAGGCAACTACTAGGAAATAAAAGAGCGGAAGAGAGAAAGAACGATTTTTATATTTTCTACTTCGAAATTCCTCGTTTTCAGCTAATTCAATTTCGTCATAAACGACAGTATTATCTGTGTCGTATGCCTCCAATAGAATCTGCTCGTCTAAATCCAGAGCCCAAGCGTATTTTCGTAGCAGGCTACGGACGTAAAAGGCATTTGGAAATTTCTCGTATTGATTGTTTTCAAGAGCCTTTAGATAGTCAGTTTTTATATCTGTTTTTTTGGCTACATCTGCTAAAGTAAGTTTCTGGTTTACTCGAGCAAGTCTGAGTACCTCTCCTATCGTTTTTTTTCTCATAAGGATAGTCCTTTTCTCTTAGACATTATTCTAACAAAATTTTGAAATAAACTTGGAACTATTTTTGGAAAATAGTAAAATCTGTCATATCACACTGGTCAATAAAGCGATGTCCGACTTTTAAGACGTCATTTAAAGTGATATCCTGTAAAATCTTAGGTAAATCAAAAAGATTCTCACCATTTAAATGCGGTTCATATTGGGTTGCCATGTATTCAAGAGAATTCAGACCATGCAGCAGATCTCCAAACATTTCACTTTTAATCGTATCTAGGTGTGTTTCTGTGACATCTGGATCCTGAGCAAACTTCCGGATGGCTGAGCGGAATTGATGAGAAATTCCTACGGGTTCCTGCGTGTCCATAGTTAGGATGACAAAGTGGAAATCCTTTTCCACCTCTACTTCAAGAGTGAGCGAATTGTCAATCTTGCCATTTTCATACAGGGTCTGGAAACGCTTGGAAGTCCAACCAAACATCATGGCAAAAAGCAATTTCAGGGCAATTTTATAGCGATAAAGCTCCGTATCCTGTATCGCATCTTTTCCACGAATACCAATCGCCAACTTAGGACTAGCAACTTCCATCCGACTAGTAGCGGTTGGAATTACTGGTTGTAAGATGATAGGCTCTTTTTCAATCGTTTCGGTTAATAGTTGATGTGATAAGGTCTCTTGTGTTTTGACAATGTCTTCAAAAGTGGACTCCAAATCAAAATTACCAATGACAAATAAGGTCATATTGGACGGACGGTAGAAAAGCTCAAAGTTCTCTGTCAGATCTTCCACAGTAATATCCATGATTGACTCTGTCGTTCCGGCGATATCTTCTGCTAGTGGAGTTTGAGGATAGAGATTACTCAAAGCACCAAAGAAGAGCCGATAATCTGGATCGTCTTGGTACATTTCGATTTCTTGCTGGATAATTCCTTGCTCACGCTGAACAGATGCTTCTGAAAAATTAGCTTGGGAAACGAGTTCCTGCAACAGCTTCAGATTTTCTGCTACACAATTTGTCGTAGAAAACAGATAGCTGGTACGTGTAAAGCTTGTAAAGGCGTTACTTTCTGCGCCAAATTTAGTAAATTCCAGCAGCAAATCCTCACCGTTTTCACGCTCGAATAGTTTGTGCTCCAAAAAATGCGCAATCCCTGCTGGATAATGAGAGACTTGCTTTGTTTCACGTGAAACAACCTTAGTATCAACAGAGCCAAAATGGGTTGAGATGATGCCGTAGGTTTCATTAAAATCATTTTTAGGGAGTAGGTAAACCTGCAATCCATTTGCTAGCACCGCCCGATAGATGCTTTCTCCCACGGCTATATAATTGATTTTTTCTAAACCTGGATTCTGCATTATTTCCCTTCCATAAAGTAAATCGCCTGTAATTTCAACTGCTGGGCTGCCTCTATAAGATCAGCTTTGCTGACATTTTCTAATGCTTTCAGCCAAGCATCTAGTGACAGAAATTTTTTTCCTAGAACAGAGGACATGTAAGCACGCTCAATCAAGGTGTTTTGTCTATCCTGAGCCAGAAGTATTGAATTTTTTAGCATATTCTTGGTTTGTTCAAGTTCTTCATCTGTGAAATGTCCCCGCTTCAAATCTAGAATTTGGCGGTTGATTAAAGCGATGGTCTTTGTCCGATTTGCTCGGTCAATTCCAGCATAGATTCGCATCAAACCAGAAAAAATATCAAAACTACTAGAAATAGTGTAGGCTAGGCTCTCTTTTTCCCGAACATTGACAAAGAGTTTGGAATGAGCAAATCCTCCCAATAAGCCATTCAAAACAATTAGAGGCAGATGGCTGCGATCCCCATATTGACTAGAAAAATGGTAGGCCAGTTCAACAATGGACTGATGTACATCTCGCTGCTCCAGCTTTTCTCTAGTTATATTTGAATAGTTTTGCTGATAGCTAAGCTGTAAAGGCTGCTCTCGCTCAGAAAACTGGAATTCTTGGATTTTCTCACGAACAGCAATCTCATTAAAATCACCTATGAAGAAAAAATCAATTTGATCCTGATTTAGCATTTGCTGAAAAGCAGCGAAACTAGTTTCAGCCGTTTCTTTTTCTACTAGCTCGATTGTTGCCACGCGTGGAATCCGCATTTCTGGTAAATCGTAAAATAAATTATTTAACTCTCTGTGAGCATGGTAGAAATGATTCTCAATTTCAGCTTCCAAGTCTGTTAAAACATTTCTCTTTTCAATTTCAAAAGTTTTGGTATCAAAAGCCTGTCCATTTGACAGAGGAAAAAAGAGACTAGCCTTCAAAAAATCTAGTATTTCATCTGCCAACATATTTTTACGGCTCAAGAATTGATCCCGCACGAAAGAAAGATTGATATCTAGATAATGCACTAATCCTCGTCGTGAAAGGCTTGTCGAGTAATTAGCACCGTATAAATTTGCTAATTTTTCTCGAAAGGCTTGCGATGTTGGATAAAGGGCATTTGAAGTTTCCAGCATACTAGCCGTAAGAACCCGCCCAGCTATTGTTTTTTCAGACATAGGAGCTGAAAATCGCACTTTAATTTTATTGGTTTTAAATTTTTCTGATTGAATGAAGTGAAGATGTACTCCTTTTATGATTTCCATTGCGCTCCTCATACCGAATAATATAGACTTCTATTATAACACGAAATGCCGTTTAATGCTTTGTAAGGAACGGCATTTTTAGAGATTAAAGCGTTTTCTATTTTTCTAGTAAAACTTGTCCTTGAATGAGACTACCACAGAACAGTTTCTGCTTAAATTATGATATAATGACAAGGATTGAGGTGAAATATGGAATACAAATTATTTGACGAATTTATTACTCTACAGGCTCTCTTAAAAGAAGTCGGTATCATTCAAAGTGGCGGAGCAATCAAGTCCTTTTTGGCAGATCATCAGGTCTTTTTTAACGGTGAACTAGAAAATAGACGAGGGAAAAAACTTAGAATTGGAGATGTCGTCTCTCTCCCAGACCAAGAACTGGAGATCATCCTCCTTGCCCCAAGTCAGGAGGAAATTCTTGAACATCAAGAGGAACAAGCAGAGAAAAAAAGAGTGGCAGACTTGGTTAAAGCTATGAATAAGGACTTGAAAAAATCTCAACCAGCAAAAAAAGAAGAGAAGAAAAGAAAGCCCGAGCAGAAAAGCAAAAAAGCACCTGTTCGCTTTCCAGGAACCTAAGCCATGTGGTTAAAAACGCTGAAAATTAAACATTTTCGTAATTACCAGTCTGCAGAGGTTGATTTTGATCCTGGCCTTAATATCTTTCTGGGGCAAAATGCACAGGGGAAAACCAATATTCTAGAAGCCATCTATTTTTTAGCCCTTACTCGCAGTCACCGGACCCGAACCGATAAGGATTTGATTCATTTCCAAGAGAATAATCTTCAAATTTCGGGAATTATTGAAAAAACAACGGGTAAAATCCCACTTGACATCGAGTTGACACCAAAGGGGAGAACCACCAAAATAAATCATTTGAAACAAGGGAAATTATCAGATTATATAGGGGTTGTCAACGTTGTCTTGTTTGCTCCAGAAGATTTACAGCTCATTAAAGGAGCCCCTGCTTTACGCCGAAAATTTATTGATATTGAGCTTGGGCAAATCAAGCCCATCTACCTTGCTGACTTATCTAGTTACAATCATGTACTCAAGCAAAGAAATGCCTACCTTAAGGCTAATGATAAGGTAGATGAAACCTTTCTCTCTGTTCTAGATGAGCAACTGATTGATTTTGGTTGTCGTGTCATGCAACATCGCTTAGACTTTATTGAAAAGCTAGAAGGTTTTGCTCAGGAAAGCCATAGCGATATTTCTCAAGGGAAAGAGAATTTGACAATCAAGTATTTGTCGTCTGTTCCGTTTTCACGTCTCGAAGATTTGGAAGCTTCTTTTCGGTCAGCCTTATCAGAAAGTCATAGAAGAGACCTTTTCAAAAAAAATACTGGTGTTGGACCTCACCGAGACGATATCAACTTTTTTATCAATGATATGGATGCCGGATTTGGTAGCCAAGGCCAGCACCGTAGTGTTGTTCTATCTCTCAAGTTAGCTGAAATCAAACTAATCGAAAGTCTTACAAAAGATACGCCGATATTATTGCTTGACGATGTAATGAGCGAACTTGACAATATGCGTCAATTAAAATTGCTAGAAACTATCTCTCAAAATATTCAGACTTTCATCACGACAACCAGCTTAGATCACTTACATAATCTACCAGAAGATATTAATATTTTTCAGATAAGTCAGGGTGTAATTAAGAAAGAAGAAAATGTAGGTTTTACAAATTAGTAAAATAACTGTAAATTGAATTTACAACATTGTAAACTAAAAACAACCTTGTCAAGGAGTTGACAAGGTTGTTTTTCTTTATAATTTTATTGGACAGAGTAGTTTGGAGCTTCATTGGTGATTTGTACATCGTGAGGGTGACTTTCTTTCAAACCAGCACCACTCATCTCAATAAACTGAGCATTTTCATGAAGTTCTTGCAGGTTAGCTGCACCGACATATCCCATACCAGAACGGATACCGCCTAACATTTGGAAGACGATATCTGCAGCCGCTCCTTTATAGGCTACACGGCCTTCGATTCCTTCTGGAACCAGCTTATTCGCTTCATTGACAGAACCTTGGAAATAGCGATCGCTGGAACCTTTCTTCATAGCTGCGATAGAGCCCATTCCACGGTAAGTTTTAAATTTACGTCCTTGGAAAATTTCAGTCTCACCTGGCGCTTCGTCTGTTCCAGCAAACATGGAACCAAGCATGACTGCATTTCCACCTGCAGCTAAAGCCTTAACAATATCTCCAGAATATTTAATTCCACCATCAGCAATGATGGTTTTTCCATATTCACGTGCGACTGCAGCTGCATCGTAGATTGCTGTGACTTGTGGCACACCGACACCGGCAATGACACGAGTTGTACAGATAGAACCTGGTCCGATTCCGACTTTTACTACATCAACACCGGCATCAAAGAGGGCGCGTGCACCTTCAGCAGTTGCAATATTTCCGGCAATCAAAGTGCGATCTGGGAAGTGAGCACGAATTTCAGCAATTTTACGTAGAACGCCAGCTGAATGACCATGGGCTGTATCAATAACAATGGCATCTGCTCCTGCTTCAAAGAGGGCCTCTGCACGCTCAAAGGTATCTGAAGTGACACCTACCGCACCAGCAACTAGCAGACGACCAAATTCATCTTTTGCTGCATTTGGGAACTCAATCACTTTTTCAATATCTTTAATGGTAATGAGACCAGAAAGTCGACCGTTTTCATCTACTAAAGGTAGTTTTTCAATCCGGTGTTCTTGCAGAATTCTTTCAGCAGTTGCCAGATCAGTTCCGACTGGAGCTGTAACAAGATTTTCACTGGTCATGTGGTTGGAAATTGGTTGATTATAATCTGAAATAAAGCGTAAATCACGGTTAGTCAGGATACCGACTAATTTACGATTTTCCATCGTTTCAACCACTGGGACCCCACTAATGCGGTAGCGACCCATCAATTCATCTGCTTCAGCAATTGTATGATTAGGAGTCAGGAAGAATGGATCGATGATGACACCATTTTCAGAACGTTTTACCTTACGAACTTCATCAGCCTGCTGTGCAATAGACATATTTTTGTGGATGACACCTAGACCGCCGGCACGGGCAATGGCGATCGCCATTTGACTTTCGGTAACTGTATCCATAGCCGCAGTAATAATTGGGATATTTAATTTTAAATTCTCAGCAAGTTTTGTACTTAAATCAGCATCATTTGGCAACACGTGACTTTCAGCTGGAATGAGCAATACGTCATCAAAGGTAAAACCTTTTTTCAAAAATTTAGTGTCCCAGTTAGACATCCACAGTTTCCTCTTTTCTTATATATTGAGCAAGGCTCGTCTTTTTATTGTTAATATCATACCATTCTATAGGCATTTGTCAATGATTATTATGCAAAAATTAAAAACCATCTCTTTTGAAGGTAAAAGACGATGGTTTTTGATACAATCTACTATTATTGTTCGTTATTTAAAGTAATTAATTCCCATTGCATTTTTGACTTCTGACAGGGTTTGTCCAGCAACTTGTCGAGCACGTTCACTGCCTTCTTTCAGCATGTCATAGACTTGGCCCATGTCTTTTGCAAACTCGAGGCGACGCTCTCTGATTGGTCCTAATTCCCGCTCTAAAATCTCTAAGAGATAGCGTTTAGTTTTGACATCCCCCAGACCACCGCGTTGGTAGTGTTCTTTCATAGCTGCAATTTCAGCAGCATCTTCTGGCCGACCAAAAACATCCAGATAATGGAAAACCATATTACCTTCGATTTTTCCTGGATCTTCAACTTTGATGTGGTCGGGATCGGTGTACATACTCATAACCTTTTTCTTGAGTGTATCCATGTCATCCGCTAGATAAATCCCATTGTTCAATGATTTGGACATTTTAGCATTGCCATCAAGGCCTGGCAGACGACCAGCCGCTTCATTTTCTGGATAGATGCCTTCTGGCTCCACCAAAACCTCACAGTCATAGGCATGATTGAAGGCGCGAACAATTTCACGTGTCTGCTCAATCATAGGCTTTTGGTCATTTCCGACAGGTACATAATTGGCCTTAAAGGCTGTAATGTCAGCTGCTTGAGAGATAGGATAAACCAAAAAGCCAGTTGGGATACTTTCTCCAAAACCTTTCTGAGCAATTTCTGTCTTGACAGTTGGATTGCGCTCTAATCGAGCTAAAGACACCAAATTCATGTAGTACATTGACAGTTCTGCCAACTCTGGAATTTGACTCTGGATGAAAATAGTTGCTTTTTTTGGATCCAGTCCAGCTGCCAGATAGTCTAAGGCTACATTGCCAATTGATTCTACAATTGTTTGTGGATCTTTCGCATGGTCTGTCAGAGCTTGTTGATCCGCCAGAAAAACAAACATCTCATACTTGTCTTGATTTTGTAAAAGGACACGGTTACGTAAGCTTCCTACATAATGACCAATATGTAATTTTCCAGTCGGACGGTCTCCGGTTAAAATAATGGGTTTTGTCATTGCTTGCTCCTCAATTAGTGTTGTTCTCATTATATCATTTTCAAAGAAAATGCGGAAGAATCTAGAAGAAAAAAGAAGAATCATAGTTTAAAAGAAATTAGTTGACAATATATTTACAGCATATTTACAAAGTTGACAGCATTTTTATTTTTTAAAATAGTTTTTTATTCCATAATAATTTGAAAAAAGAAGAATTTTCTAGTAAAATGGAGGAGATTACATATATAGGAGAAAATCATTGCTTACAGTATCTGATGTGTCACTGCGTTTCAGTGATCGAAAATTATTTGATGAAGTAAATATTAAATTTACAGAAGGAAATACCTATGGTTTGATTGGAGCTAATGGTGCAGGTAAGTCTACCTTCTTGAAGATTTTAGCTGGGGATATTGAGCCAACGACAGGCCATATTTCTTTAGGGCCAGATGAGCGACTCTCTGTTTTGCGTCAAAATCATTTTGACTATGAGGATGAGCGGGTCATTGATGTCGTTATCATGGGGAACGAGCACCTTTACAGCATTATGAAAGAGAAAGATGCTATTTATATGAAGCCTGACTTCTCTGACGAGGATGGGGTTCGAGCAGCTGAGCTGGAAGGAGAATTTGCTGAGTTGGGTGGCTGGGAAGCTGAAAGTGAAGCTTCTCAATTGCTACAAAACCTCAATATTCCAGAAGACTTGCATTATCAAAATATGAGTGAATTGTCGAATGGCGACAAGGTTAAGGTCCTTCTTGCCAAGGCTCTTTTTGGTAAACCTGATGTCTTGCTTCTAGACGAGCCGACCAATGGTTTGGACATCCAGTCTATCACTTGGTTGGAAGATTTCTTGATTGATTTTGAGAATACAGTTATTGTCGTATCCCACGACCGTCACTTCTTAAATAAAGTTTGTACGCATATGGCTGACCTTGATTTTGGTAAGATCAAACTGTATGTCGGAAACTATGATTTCTGGAAAGAATCAAGTGAATTGGCAGCTAAGTTGCTCGCTGACCGAAATGCTAAGGCGGAAGAAAAAATTAAGCAATTGCAAGAGTTTGTGGCTCGCTTCTCTGCCAATGCTTCTAAGTCTAAACAGGCAACGTCTCGTAAAAAGATGCTGGATAAGATTGAATTGGAAGAAATTGTTCCGTCAAGTCGAAAATATCCATTTATCAGCTTTAAAGCGGAACGGGAAATCGGGAATGATCTCTTGACAGTAGAAAATCTTTCTGTCAAGATTGACGGCGAGACTATTCTTGACAATATCAGCTTTATCCTGCGTCCTGGCGATAAGACGGCTTTGATTGGACAAAATGATATTCAGACAACTGCCTTGATTCGTGCCTTGATGGGAGATATTGACTATGAGGGGACCATCAAATGGGGTGTCACAACCAGTCGTTCTTATTTGCCAAAAGATAATTCTCGTGACTTTGCCGGTGGTGAATCTATTCTTGACTGGCTCCGTCAATTTGCTAGCAAGGAAGAGGATGATAATACCTTCCTTCGCGGTTTCTTGGGTCGGATGCTTTTCTCTGGCGATGAGGTTAACAAGCCTGTCAACGTCTTGTCAGGTGGAGAAAAAGTTCGAGTTATGTTGTCTAAACTGATGCTTCTCAAGTCAAATGTTTTGGTTTTGGACGATCCTACTAATCACTTGGATTTGGAATCTATTTCTAGTCTTAATGATGGTTTGAAGAACTTTAAGGAGTCGATCATTTTTGCCAGCCATGACCATGAGTTTATTCAAACCTTGGCCAATCATATCATTGTTCTCTCAAAAAATGGTGTGATTGACCGTATTGACGAGACATATGATGAATTTTTGGAAAATCAAGAAGTTCAGGCAAAAGTCAAAGAACTTTGGAAAGATTAATAAGTTGTCAACATAAATTGACAGAGGTTTACAGAGGCATGAAACAACGTTTCGGCCTCTTTCTCTATAAGAAACATGGAAAAAATCAGATATTTTTTTAAGAAAAATTGGCTTTATTTAGCTTCCTTCATCTTACCTTTTCTCATTATGTGTTTCGTTTATCTGAGTCAAGGTATTTACTGGGGCAGCGATACTTCTCCGCTACTTGGAGATGGCTTCCATCAATATGTCGTATTTGATACGACTTTGAGAAATATTCTTCACGGAACGGATAGTCTTTTTTACACGTTTTCAAGTGGATTAGGACAAAATTTCTATGCCCTATCTAGCTATTATCTAGGAAGTTTCCTTTCCCCCTTCGTCTACTTTTTCGATTTAAAATCAATGCCAGATGCGGTTTACTTGTTTACTCTTATTAAGTTTGGCTTGATTGGCTTGACAACTTGTATTAGCATTAAAGGGATCTTTAAAAAAATTCCAGAAACACTAGTCTTGATTCTGTCAACCTCCTTTGCCTTGATGAGTTTCTCAGTTAGTCAACTAGAAATTAAAACTTGGTTAGATGTATTTATATTAGTCCCTCTTATCATCCTTGGTTTACACAAGTTGATGAATGGGCAAGGGAGAGTTTTATACTTTACAAGCTTGTCAATCCTCTTTATCCAAAACTATTATTTTGGTTATATGATGGCTTTGTTTTTAGTTCTTTGGTATCTCGTTCAGCTTTCTTGGGACTTTAAGGCCAGGATTGGGTCTTTTCCTGATTTTGCTATCGTGTCAATATTAGCAGGTCTTACTAGTCTAGTTATGATTTTGCCGACTTATCTAGATCTGAGTTCACATGGTGAGACCTTGACAAAGGTTGAAGGCTTGTTTACTGAGAAAAGTTGGTATCTAGATATTTTTGCTAAAAATTTTGTAGGAAGTTTTGATACGACTAAGTATGGATCCATTCCTATGATTTATGTTGGTCTATTTCCTCTTATTTTAAGTATCTTATTTTTCACGATAAAAAGTATTAAGCTTCGCGTGAAACTGGCCTATATTTTCTTGATTGGCATTTTTATAGTGAGTTTTCGACTACAGTATTTGGATTTGCTTTGGCAAGGAATGCATGCGCCAAATATGTTTTTACATCGCTATTCTTGGCTCTTCTCACTTCTTATTATTTTGATGTCTGCAGAAACGCTCAATCGTTTGGAGGAGGTGAAATGGCGACAAGTATTCCTTAGCTTTCTACTCATTTCTTTTGGTTTTCTAGCCACTTTGCATTATAGAAAACACTATGATTTTCTTGGTCCCGAAAATTACATTTTTACTTTAGAGTTTTTCTTTGCCTATCTCTTAATCAGTTTTGCTTTTATTCGTTATCACGTTAGGCAAAGGATGTTTACAATATCTTTACTGTTTTTTGTGGTTTTTGAGCTTACTTTAAACGCTTATTATCAGGTTGATGGAATTGCAAAAGAATGGGTCTTTGCAAGTCGTTCATCCTATTCGAAAAAGATGAACGAGATTGACAGTCTTGTCAAGTATAGTAAGAGGGAAAATAGAGATTTTTTTCGAACAGAGAGGCTTGATCCTCAGACTGGGAATGACAGTATGAAATTTAATTATAATGGAATTTCTCAATTTTCATCAGTTAGAAATACGCAAGCAAGCTCGACTTTAGATAAATTAGGTTTTAAATCAGCAGGAACTAATCTTAATCTTCGCTATCAAAATAATAGCATTTTGATGGATAGCCTTTTTGCTGTAAAGTATAACTTGTCTGAAACAGATCCGCAGAAATTTGGTTTTTCTGCAGAGAAGACTGAGCGATCAATGACATTGTATGAAAATAATTATGCTTTGGGCTCGGCTTTCTTAACCAATGATGTTTACAAAGATGTCAAGTTCACTAATTTAACGCTCGACAATCAGACAGCCTTTTTAAATCAATTATCAGGGTTGAATCATAAATATTATGAGCGAATTTCTATAGCTGGTGATGAGGAAGAAACTGAAGGGAAAGTAACTGCAAGCATCGAAAATGACGCTCAATTAAGCTATGCTAGCGTCACTTACACAATTGAGGTGCCTGCATTTAGTCAAGTCTATGTCAACCTTTCAGATCTTGATTTTTCAAACGATAATCAGACCGATGTCAATATCACTGTAAATGGAATCACGAATCGTTACCCGACCCATAATGTTTTTCCATTTTTGAATATTGGCTACTTTAAGGAAGCACAGACGGTTTCTATTCAATTTTCTTTTCCAGAGAATCGAAATGTTTCTTTTAACCAACCAGAGTTCTTCTCTGTGGATGTAAACAAATATCAGCAACTCATAAGTAAATTGAAAGAACAAGAAGTTTCTGTGACGACAAAATCCAATACGGTAACGGTTGATTATCACGCGGATAGAGATAGTTCTCTCTTTTTCACCATTCCTTACGATAAGGGCTGGACAGCTAGTGTAGATGGCAAGAAGGTTCCGTTAAAACGTGCGCAGAATGGTTTTATGAAACTTGATGTGAACAGAGGAGCAGGTAGAGTTACTTTATCATTTGTTCCAAGGGGATTAAAGGAAGGAACTGCAGCTTTCATTTTAGGAATAGTTTTATTTTTCTTCTATGATAGGGTTCGATTTAAATGGAGAAAAAAACATAGAGATAGTTCAGCATAGCCTTTACATCATCAAAAAAGCTTTAGAATATATGTCTGTTTTTACAAGTTCTTCAATAGTCTGTAATATAATTCATCAAAGTAATAAAGTTCTGTAATACTTTTGCTTTAGGATAGATATATCACAGAAAAGGAGAATTCTAAACATGAATTTGTATTTTAAAAATAGAATGATGAAAGCAGGCTTGCTCA
Source organism: uncultured Streptococcus sp. (assembly GCA_963547765.1). Classification (GTDB taxonomy): domain Bacteria; phylum Bacillota; class Bacilli; order Lactobacillales; family Streptococcaceae; genus Streptococcus. The sequence goes on from CAUUSJ010000008.1 coordinate 18,223, forward strand.
GTTTGATGGCAGGAGCTACTGCTTTGCTTCCGATTGTAGCCAATGCAGAAAGTTATACTGTCAAGTCAGGTGACACCTTGTCCGCGATTGCTGCTTCTCATCAGACGACTGTTGACAAGATTGCGCAAAAAAACAAGATTAGCAATATCAATCTGATTAGTGTTGGCCAGGTTTTAGAACTGGACGATGATGTATCTGAGCAAATGACTGTTGAAAAATCAGATAAGGCTGAGCAATCTACTGTAAACCCAAGTTCTGGCTTGAGTGCTGAGGATGCAGAGGCTAAGGAGTGGATTGCTCAAAAAGAATCCAGCGGCAGTTATACAGCGCAAAATGGGCAATACTATGGTCGCTATCAGTTGACCATCACCTATCTAAATGGAGATTTATCACCAGAAAATCAAGAGAAGACAGCGGATGCTTATGTAGCAGGTCGCTATGGCTCATGGTCGGCTGCTAAAAATTTCTGGTTAGCAAATGGCTGGTATTAAAACTTTAGGAAAAATTATATTTACAGGGATTGGAGTTTATATTCTAGTCCCTTTTTTATAATTATTAGTACATTTTTGCTTGGAATATGATATTTTTTATCAAGATGTTTACAATACTGTAAATTTACTTGACAACTTATAAAGCTCTTCAGATTGGCCAAAGGTTATTCGTTGTTCTCCGTGCTAAATCATGCTATAATAGACCTTGCTCAAGCGACCTTCAATCGTTGAAAGCACAGCACGACCTTCAATCGTGAAATAACGAAAAGATGGGAGAACACAATGAGTGATAACTCTAAGATTCGTGTCGTTGTTGGTATGAGCGGAGGTGTTGATTCATCAGTAACTGCCTTGCTCTTGAAAGAGCAAGGTTACGATGTAATTGGCATCTTCATGAAAAACTGGGACGACACAGATGAATTTGGTGTCTGCACAGCCACAGAGGACTATAAGGATGTAGCTGCTGTTGCAGATCAGATTGGCATTCCTTACTACTCTGTCAACTTTGAGAAAGAGTACTGGGATCGCGTTTTTGAATACTTCTTGGCGGAATACCGAGCTGGTAGGACTCCAAATCCAGATGTCATGTGTAACAAGGAAATCAAGTTTAAAGCCTTCCTTGACTATGCCTTGACACTGGGTGCAGATTACGTAGCAACGGGTCACTATGCTCAGGTGAAGAGAGACCAAGATGGCCTAGTCCATATGTTACGTGGCAAGGACAACAATAAGGATCAGACCTACTTCTTGAGCCAGCTATCACAGGAACAATTACAAAAGACCATGTTTCCTCTGGGGCATTTAGAAAAGCCAGAAGTTCGAGCAATTGCTGAAAGAGCTGGCTTAGCCACTGCTAAGAAAAAAGACTCGACCGGTATTTGCTTCATTGGTGAGAAGAATTTTAAAGAATTTCTGAGTCAATATTTACCAGCTCAGCCTGGTCGCATGATGACAATGGATGGCCGAGATATGGGCCAGCATGCAGGACTAATGTACTATACCATTGGCCAGCGAGGTGGTCTTGGAATTGGTGGCCAGCAGGGCGGTGACAACGAGCCTTGGTTTGTGGTCGGAAAAGACCTTAGCCAAAATATTCTTTATGTTGGCCAAGGATTCTATCATGACCATTTAATGTCAACCAGCCTTGACGCTAGTCAGGTTCATTTCACGAAAGAAATGCCGGAAGAATTTACTATGGAATGTACAGCTAAGTTCCGTTATCGTCAGCCTGATTCCAAGGTGACAGTTACTGTAAAGGGTGACAAGGCTGTTGTCAACTTCGATCAACCACAAAGGGCGGTGACTCCAGGCCAAGCAGTCGTTTTCTATGATGGAGATGAGTGTTTAGGTGGTGGCTTGATTGACAGAGCTTATAAGAATGGTCAAGTCTTGCAATACATTTAGATTGACAATTCAGCATAATTTGCTAAAATAAGATAAGCAATACCTATGATGGTCAAAGCTCATGGATGTTGCAGGCTTTTTTGTCCTGCACTTCTAGAGACTTGGCCTTTTTTGGTGAAAAAATGAAGGAAAAAGAAATGTCACACAATTTTACTGAAAGTTATGATATTATCGTGATTGGAGCAGGGCATGCTGGGGTTGAGGCATCGCTGGCTGCTAGTCGAATGGGTTGTAAGGTTCTTTTGGCAACCATCAATATTGAGATGCTGGCTTTCATGCCCTGTAATCCCTCTATTGGAGGATCTGCAAAAGGCATTGTCGTTCGTGAAGTAGATGCTTTGGGCGGAGAGATGGCCAAGAATATTGACAAGAGCTATATCCAGATGAAGATGCTCAATACTGGTAAAGGACCCGCTGTTCGGGCTCTTCGGGCGCAAGCGGATAAAGAGCTCTATTCTAAAGAAATGCGGAAGACTGTTGAAAATCAAGAAAATTTGACTTTGCGGCAAACCATGATTAATGAAATTCTGGTTGAAGATGGTAAGGTCATTGGGGTTAAGACAGCGACGCAACAGGAATATGCAGCTAAAGCTGTCATTGTTACAACTGGAACAGCCTTGCGGGGAGAAATTATTATTGGTGATCTCAAGTATTCATCTGGTCCAAACCATAGCTTGGCAGCCATTCCTTTAGCAGATAATCTGCGTGATCTAGGTTTTGAAATTGGTCGTTTTAAGACAGGAACACCTCCACGTGTTAAGGCATCATCGATCAATTATGATGTGACCGAGATTCAGCCAGGAGACGAAAAGGCCAATCATTTTTCATACACCTCTCGTGATGAGGACTATGTGAAAGATCAAGTGCCTTGCTGGTTGACTTATACCAATGCGGAAAGTCACGAAATTATCCAAAATAACCTGCACCGGGCTCCTATGTTTTCAGGTATCGTTAAGGGTGTGGGCCCTCGCTATTGCCCGTCAATCGAGGATAAGATTGTCCGTTTTGCGGATAAGGAACGCCACCAGCTTTTCTTAGAACCTGAGGGTCGTGATACAGAAGAAGTTTATGTGCAGGGGCTGTCAACCAGTCTGCCAGAAGATGTACAAAAGGACTTGGTTCACTCTATCAAAGGTTTAGAAAATGCTGAGATGATGCGGACAGGCTATGCCATTGAGTACGATATGATTATGCCTCACCAGTTGCGGGCAACCTTGGAAACCAAGAAAATTTCAGGGCTCTTTACAGCAGGTCAGACCAATGGAACTTCTGGTTATGAAGAAGCCGCTGGTCAAGGGATTATCGCTGGGATTAATGCGGCCTTGAAGATCCAAGGGAAGCCGGAGTTAATCTTGAAGCGCAGTGATGGTTACATTGGAGTCATGATTGATGATTTGGTGACCAAGGGGACTGTAGAACCTTATCGCCTCTTGACTAGCCGAGCGGAATACCGTTTGATTCTCCGCCATGACAATGCTGATATGCGTTTGACAGAGATGGGCCGAGAAATTGGTCTGGTAGATGATGAGCGCTGGGCTCGTTTTGAGATTAAAAAGAATCAATTTGACAACGAGATGAAGCGCTTGGAATCCATTAAGTTGAAACCTGTCAAGGAAACCAATGCTAAGATAGAAGCGCTTGGTTTTAAAGCTCTGACAGATGCAGTGACAGCCAAAGAATTTATGCGGCGACCGGAAGTGTCTTACCAAGATGTGGTTCAGTTCATTGGTCCAGCAGCAGAAGAGTTGGATGAAAAGATTATCGAGCTAATTGAGACAGAGATTAAGTACGAAGGCTATATTTCTAAAGCTCTTGATCAGGTTGAGAAGATGAAACGCATGGAAGAAAAGCGCATTCCAGCCAATATTGATTGGGATGATATTGATTCGATTGCGACAGAAGCGCGACAGAAGTTTAAGAAAATCAATCCAGAAACGATTGGTCAGGCAAGCCGTATTTCGGGTGTCAATCCAGCAGATATTTCTATTTTGATGGTTTACTTAGAAGGTAAGTCTAGAAGCATTTCTAAAAACAAAGCAAAATCGTAGACATATTAACGTACTATTTTATTGATAGTACGTTTTTGCATAATTTACACGTTTGTAAACGAATATTTACAAAAAATCTCTTTTATATAGAGAAATATTTACAACTACTGTCAACTTTTTGTTTAATAAAATTTACAAGATTTACACATCTTGTAAATTGATTATGAATATTTGTTTGAGAATAGATCTAGGATTTGAGTCTTTCTTGCTTTACAAGTATTCAAGGGCAGTGAAAACTCGCTTTTTTTAAGAAAATATGGTAAAATGGCGCAATAAGAGGTTTTTTAATGAAAAGAATTCGTTTTTCCCCGAGCCACTTTGCGATAGTGGGTTTTACTTCCTTTATCATATTAGCTATTTGTCTACGCCTTTTTGGTGATAGTTTGCCTATGCTGGTGTCTCTTTTCATAGTGCTGGTGCTCTTGGTTTGGCTATTTATACAGCAGCAAAGAGTGACCGAATTGGACGAGCTTGAGCAGATTCGTTATGTCAATCATCAAGCAGAGGGAAGTTTAGCTTCTTTGTTGGATAAGATGCCAGTTGGTGTGATTAAAATCAATGAAAATAGTGGAGATGTGGACTGGTTCAATCCTTATGCTGAATTGATTTTTACAACGGATGATGGGGAGCTAAATAGTGATCTCCTTCAGGAAATTATCCAGCTTGCTGCTTCGAAATCGGGTAGCTACGCAACAGTAGGAGACAACCAGTATTCTGTTTACTTTGATTCAGCTTCTAGTGTCTTGTACTTTTTTGATGCATCAAGTGAGTATGAAGCAACAGTTGGGCTCGTTACGACGCGACCAGTTATCGGTGTTGTTTCAGTAGATAATTATGATGATTTGGAAGATGCTGTTTCAGATTCAGATATCAGTCATATCAACAGTTTTGTAGCTAACTTTGTAGCAGAGTTTTCTGAGCAATTTCATATGTTCTACCGTCGGGTGGGAATGGATCGTTATTATCTTTTCACGGATTATACAGTTTTGGAACAACTGATGGATAGTAAATTTTCGATCATTGATCAATTTCGGACAGAAGCCAAGAATCGAAAACTTCCTCTGACGCTTAGTATGGGCTTTTCTTACGGGGATGGTAAGCATGATGAAATTGGTAAGATTGCCCTTCTTAATCTTAACCTAGCTGAGGTCCGAGGTGGTGACCAAGCGGTTGTCAAAGAGAATGACGAGACCAAGAATCCAGTTTACTTTGGTGGTGGAACGGCTGCATCTGTCAAACGTACACGCACGCGTACGAGGGCTATGATGGCAGCTATTTCAGATAAAATCAAGAGTGTAGATCAGGTTTTCGTGGTTGGTCATCGCAATCTTGATTTGGATGCCTTAGGTTCCGCGGTGGGTATGCAGCTTTTTGCTAGCAATATCATTGAGAAAGCCTATGTTGTGTATGATGACCAACAGATGGGCTCGGATATCTATCGCTCTATTCAAAAATTGACATCAGAAGGCGCTGATTATCTTTTGCCGATATCGGAAGCTGTAAACCGAGTGACCAGTCGCTCACTCTTAATAATGGTGGACCACTCGAAGTTGGCCTTAACGCTTTCAAGGGAATTATTTGACCGATTTAGTCAGACGATTGTGGTGGATCATCACCGTCGTGATGAGGATTTTCCTGAAAATGCGGTCATCGCCTATATCGAAAGTGGGGCTAGCAGTGCCAGTGAATTGGTAACGGAGTTGATTCAGTTTCAAAATTCCAAGAAAAATCGCCTGAATAAAATTCAAGCCAGCCTGCTCATGGCTGGGATTATGCTAGACACCAAGAATTTTACCTCCAGAGTAACGAGTCGAACCTTTGATGTAGCCAGTTATTTGCGGGCTCGGGGCAGTGATAGTGTAGTCATTCAGGATATTTCTTCGACGAATTTTGAAGAGTATCGAGCGGTCAATGAGCTGATTTTGACAGGTAAGAAGCTTTTGCCAAATGTGATTGTAGCAGCGGGTGCTGAAAATGCCAGCTATGATACAGTCGTTATCAGTAAAGCAGCTGACACCATGCTTGCCATGTCGGGCATTGAAGCAACCTTTGTGGTCAGCAGGAATACTGAGGGTTACGTATCCATTTCAGCTCGTAGTCGCAGTAAGATCAATGTTCAGCGGATTATGGAGAAAATGGGTGGTGGCGGCCACTTTAATCTAGCAGCAACGCAAGTTAGCGATCAAACGGTTGCTGAAGTCACTCAACGCCTAAATCAAGAGATTATGGATCAAGTGATGGATAATGAGGAATCAATAGAAAAGGAGAAATAAAATGAAAGTTATTTTTTTAGAGGATGTAAAAGGAAAAGGGAAAAAAGGGGAAATCAAGGAAGTACCTACTGGCTATGCTCAAAATTTCCTGATTAAGAAAAATCTGGCTAAGGAAGCGAATGCACAAGCTATCGGTGAGCTGAGAGGAAAGCAAAAATCTCAGGAAAAGGCTCATGCAGAGATGGTGGCAGAAGCACAAGCTATCAAAGCTAAGTTGGAAGAAGAAGCAACGGTTGTTGCTTTTACAGAGAAGGTCGGCCCAGACGGACGGACTTTCGGTTCGATTACTAACAAAAAAATTGCTGATGAACTACAAAAGCAATTTGGCCTAAAAATTGATAAACGGAATATCAAGGTTGATTCTCCCATTCGTTCGATTGGTTTGATTGATGTTCCTGTAAAGATTTACCAAGATGTGACAAGTGTGATTCGCCTGCGAGTTACGGAAGGGTAAAAAGGATTAAAGGAAGGATTCACCTATGGCAGAGATTGATGAGTTGCGAGCTCAGCCTCAAGATATTTTAGCAGAACAGTCTGTACTAGGGGCCATTTTCATCGATGAGAGCAAACTGGTCTTTGTCCGTGAATATATTGAGCCTGGGGATTTCTTTAAATATGCCCATCGGCTGATTTTTAAGGCCATGATTGACTTGGCGGATCGTGGGGATGCTATCGATGCGACCACCGTTCGCAATATTTTGGATAGCCAAGGAGACTTGCAGAATATTGGTGGCTTGAGCTATCTGGTGGAGGTCGTTAATTCTGTGCCGACCTCTGCCAATGCAGAGTACTATGCCAAGATCGTCTCTGAAAAAGCAATCTTACGCCGCTTGATTTCACGCTTGACAGAATCCATCAATCAAGCCTATGATGGGGAAAGACCATCCGAGGAAATCATTGCAGGAGCAGAAAAGGCTCTGATTGATGTCAGTGAAACGGCCAGCCGCAGTGGGTTTAAAAATATTCAAGATATTCTAAATCTTAACTTTGCTAATCTAGAAGCCCGTTCTCAGCAAACTACTGATATTACAGGGATTGCGACGGGTTACCGTGAGCTGGATAAGATGACGACTGGTTTGCACGAAGAAGAGTTAATCATCCTAGCTGCTCGTCCAGCGGTTGGTAAGACAGCCTTTGCCCTCAATATCGCCCAGAATATCGGGACCAAGCTGGATAAGACAGTGGCTATCTTCTCCCTAGAAATGGGGGCAGAGAGTCTGGTGGATCGGATGCTGGCTTCAGAAGGAGTGATTAATTCTCACTCCATTCGTACAGGGCAATTGACAGATGAAGAATGGCAAAAATATACCATTGCGACGGCAAATCTGGCTAATGCGAGTATTTATATCGATGACACGCCGGGGATTCGGATTACGGAGATTCGTTCGCGAGCTCGCAAGTTGTCTCAGGAGACAGGGAATCTTGGTCTGATTTTGATTGACTACCTGCAATTGATTACGGGAACGGGTCGTGAAAACCGCCAGCAGGAAGTTTCGGAAATTTCCCGCCAGCTTAAGATTTTGGCGAAGGAGCTCAAGGTTCCGGTTATTGCGCTGAGTCAGCTCTCACGTGGCGTGGAGCAGCGACAGGATAAGCGACCAGTGCTGTCTGATATTCGGGAGTCAGGTTCCATCGAGCAGGATGCGGATATCGTAGCCTTTCTTTATCGGGATGACTATTATGAGCGGGCCGGTGAGGAAGAGGAAGGCATTCCTAACAACAAGGTTGAAGTCATTATTGAGAAAAACCGGAGCGGAGCGCGTGGTACGGTTGAGCTAATTTTCCAAAAAGAATATAATAAATTTTCAAGTATTTCTAAAAGAGAGGATGTATAGTATGAGTGATGCATTTACAGATGTAGCAAAAATGAAGAAAATCAAGGAGGACATCAAGGCTCACGAGGGGCAAATGGTAGAGATGACCTTGGAAAATGGCCGTAAGCGCCAAAAAAGTAAACAAGGTCGTTTGATTGAAGTTTATCCTTCTCTCTTTATCGTTGAGTATGAAAATGAAGGGGGACAGCCGGGTGAAATTGCCAACACCTATGTAGAGTCCTATACTTACTCAGATATTTTGACAGAGAAAAATTTAATTCGCTATTTTGACTAAGAATAATAGGTGATTCCAGAACTTTGTATTGCTTCCTAGAGTTGGGTAAACCCCGACTTTGAGGAACAGTTCATTTCTGGGATTTTTCTTAACCTAAATATGCTATACCAAGGATGGTGAAGACCATCCGAAATAGCGGATTTGCAATGGCATGAGCTAGAACTTACGAAAGCTCCTACATATAGAGAAAGGGCTGGTGAAAGAAATGATAAAAAATTTGGTTTTTGACTTAGGAAATGTCTTGATTGAATGGAATTCTGAAAAAATCTTGACCTCTTTCGAACCTGAGAAAGAGCGTCGACAGATTCTTAGACAGGCTATTTTTGATTCGGATGTCTGGCATCAAACAGACAAGGGAGAGTTGAGCTTGAAAGAAGCCTGTGACGAAGTGCTAGCTCAGCTGGATGACTCCTACCATCCTGTTGTTCAGAATATCTTCTACAATTGGTATGAGGTTGTGGAGGTTTACAGTGGTTTACAGGAAAAGATTCGACTATGGGCTGATCAAGGCTATCGCATTTACATCCTGTCAACTACTTGCGAGATTTTTTACCGTATTGAAAAAGCTGGTTCACTGCCCATCTTTCCACTACTGTCGGGCTATATCCTTTCCTCAGAAGTCGGGGTTGTCAAGCCAGAGCTAGAGATTTATCAAAAGCTACTAAAAAAGTATAGTCTTGATCCGACAGAGTCAGTCTTTATTGATGACATTCAAGCTAACTTGGATACGGCAGCTGAACTGGGTTTTGAAACCATCTTATCCACAAGTGAGCCAGAGAATATCAGGGCTATGGAGTCTTTGTTGGCTGCGAAAGGAGAGTTTGCCTGATTGATGATCGTTTGATTCACTTGTAGTTGAAAAGTAGTGAGTCCAAGCTCCAATCTTGACATTTGCTGATGATTGCGTTATCATAATCCTATATATGGGAGTCTGTGTACAGTCTGAGAGGAAGTGTAAGCTTCGACCGCACCTGATCTGGGTAATGCCAGCGTAGGGAATTGTATTTGTAAAGACCTTGTGGTTTTGCTAAAATGGAGAGTCATTCGCCAAGTTAGTTTACTGATGCATGCAACACCTTTTCCATATTGGAGAAGGTGTTTTTGTATGGAAAGCAAAGTGTTTATAAAGGGAGCTCGCTGTCTTTTGGTTTAAATGCCAAGTTATTTTCTTGTGAATTTTAATCCTATCTGCATACATTATTCTCAGATGAAGCATGAGAGTAAGGAGGTGAAGAGATGAAAGCCAGTATCGCTTTACAAATTCTTCCTTTGTCACATGATGTGAATCGTTTGGCAGTCATAGAGGAAGTGATTGAGTTTTTGCAAAAACAGCCAGTGAAGATGGTCGTGACGCCTTTTGAGACCGTTTTAGAAGGGGAATGGGAGACCTTATTTCCTATTCTGCAGCAGGCGATTGAGCTTGCAGGCACTCAGGCAGACAATGTTTTTGCGAATGTGAAAATAAACTATGGAGAGATTTTAAGTATTGATGAAAAACTTGAAAAATATCCTGCGGCGGCAGATTAGCCTTTTGGGTATGCTGGGTATCCTTGTCATCTGGCAGGTTATGGGCTGGCTCAAGCTCTTGCCTAAATTTATCCTGCCGACACCTCTGGAGATCGGCCAGGCCTTTATCAGAGATGCGGGCTTTCTAGCAGGTCATAGCTGGGCGACCTTAAAAGTAGCCTTGCTGGGGCTAGTCTTGGGTGTCGTCTTGGCCTGTATACTAGCTGTACTTATGGACAGCATGAGCTGGCTCAATGATTTGATTTACCCCATGATGGTCGTGGTGCAGACGATTCCGACCATTGCTTTGGCGCCAATTCTGGTTCTCTGGCTGGGGTATGGGATTTTGCCCAAGATTGTGCTCATTATTCTGACGACGACTTTTCCGATTATCGTCAGTATTCTGGATGGTTTTCGGCATTGTGACCGGGATACTCTGACTCTCTTTGAGCTTATGCAGGCCAATCGCTGGCAGATTCTCTGGCATTTTAAGATTCCAGCCAGTCTGCCCTATTTCTATGCGGGCTTGCGTGTCAGTGTTTCCTATGCCTTTATCACGACTGTGGTTTCCGAATGGCTGGGCGGTTTTGAAGGGCTGGGTGTTTATATGATTCAGTCCAAGAAACTTTTCCAATATGATACCATGTTTGCTATTATCATATTGGTTTCGGTTATCAGTCTTCTGGGGATGAAGCTGGTGGCTGTCAGTGAAAAATATGTCATCAAGTGGAAATAGGAGCTCAGCTCTGCTATTTCCCAAATAAAGAAAAGAGGATAATGATGAAAAAAAGTTATAAAGTATTGTTGGCAGGTTTGGCTGCCGTGTCAATCATTGGCCTAGCGGCCTGCGGTCAGTCGAAATCTACGTCTGAAAGCAAGGATAAAAAGATTGATTTTATCCTAGACTGGTCACCTAACACTAACCATACCGGCCTTTATGTGGCTCAGGAAAAGGGCTACTTCAAGGAAGCAGGCGTGGATGTGGATATCAAGTTGCCGCCTGAAGATAGCAGTTCGGATTTGATTATCAACGGCAAGGCACCTTTTGGTATTTACTTCCAGGACTCTATGGCTAAAAAACTGGATAAGGGGGCAGAAATCACAGCTGTTGCGGCTATTGTAGAGCATAATACTTCGGGTATCATTTCCAAGAAGTCTGCAGGGATTACAAGTCCTAAGGATCTGGCTGGGAAGAAATATGGTACCTGGAATGATCCAGTGGAGCTAGGCATGCTCAAAACCTTGGTTGAAAGCCAAGGCGGCCAGTTTGATGAAGTGGAAAAAGTTCCCAACAACGATTCCAACTCTATTACTCCGATTGAAAATGGCTTGTTTGATGCAGCCTGGATTTATCATGGCTGGGACGGCATCATGGCTCAAACTCAGGGCATGGACACTAATTTCTTTTATATGAAGGACTATGTCAAGGAGTTTGACTATTATTCTCCAGTGATTATTGCTAATAATGACTATCTGAAGCAGAATCCGGACGAAGCGAAAAAGGTCCTGCAGGCTATCAAGAAGGGCTATCAATATGCCATGGAGCACCCTGAAGAAGCGGCGGATATTTTAATCAAGCATGCGCCAGAGTTGAAAAATAAGCGTGACTTTGTCTTTGCTTCCCAAAAATATTTGTCCGAGCAATATGCATCGGATAAGGATAAGTGGGGTCAGTTTGAGGCTAGCCGCTGGAATGCCTTTTACAAATGGGCTAAGGATAAGGGTATCGTGGACAATGACTTGAGTGACAAGGGATTTAGCAACGATTATATAAAATAATGACAGAAATTAAACTTGAAAATGTAAGCTATGCTTACGATGAGCAGCAGATTTTGAAAGATATCAACCTAGAGGTGGAAGCAGGCCAGGTCGTAGCGATTTTGGGACCTAGCGGAGTCGGGAAAACGACCCTCTTTAATCTGATTGCTGGGATTTTGGAGGTCCAGTCGGGCAGGATTGTTCTAGACGGGCAGGAAAATCCCAAGGGCCGGGTGAGTTATATGCTGCAGAAGGACTTGCTGCTGGAGCACAAGACGGTTCTAGGCAATATCATCTTGCCCCTCTTAATCCGAAAAGTATCCAAAAAGGAAGCGACGGAGCAGGCTACTCAGATTTTGAAGGAGTTCGGGCTTTTTGATGTGGCAGACAAGTATCCACATGAGCTGAGTGGGGGGATGCGGCAGCGCGTGGCTCTGCTAAGGACCTATATGTTCGGCCATAAGCTATTTCTTCTAGACGAGGCCTTTAGTGCCTTGGATGAGCTGACCAAGATGGAGCTACACGCTTGGTATCTGGATATTCACCGTAAGTTGGGCTTGACAACTCTCCTTATCACTCATAGTATAGAGGAAGCTCTGGCTCTCAGTGACCGTATCTATATTCTGAAAAATCGGCCTGGACAAATCGTAGCAGATCTCCAGCTGACTTGGTCAGCCAGTGAGGATAAAGAACTACAGAAGCTACGATACAAGCAGGAGATTTTGAAGCTTTTGGGGCTGTAAGTTGCCTTGTTTTATAAAAATGACTTTAATCAAGCCTTTTGGCTTGATTTCTTTTATGAGCCCCTTTACTTTTGACTTTATTCATGGTATAATAACCTTTGTGTGAAATAGCAGCAGGAAAGCATGAAGCTCGTCAACAGGTGTCTTATGACAAGTAACCTTGGCTGTTTAGGCGAAGGGCATCTGCACGAATCAGGGCTTTCTAAGTGACTATTTCCACCGAAATATTATTTATATCAGGAGGACATACATATGTCACGTTATACAGGACCATCTTGGAAACAAGCTCGTCGCCTTGGCCTTTCACTTACAGGTACAGGTAAAGAATTGGCACGTCGTAACTACGTACCAGGACAACACGGACCAAACAACCGTTCTAAATTGTCAGAATACGGTTTGCAATTGGCTGAAAAGCAAAAACTTCGTTTCACTTACGGTGTAGGTGAAAAACAATTCCGTAACTTGTTCGTACAAGCTACAAAAATCAAAGGCGGAATCCTAGGTTTCAACTTCATGCTTCTTTTGGAACGTCGTTTGGATAACGTTGTTTACCGTCTTGGTCTTGCGACTACTCGTCGTCAAGCTCGTCAATTCGTAAACCACGGTCACATCCTTGTTGACGGAAAACGCGTTGATATCCCATCATACCGCGTAACTCCAGGTCAAGTGATTTCAGTTCGTGAAAAATCATTGAAAGTTCCAGCAATCCTTGAAGCTGTAGAAGCTACTCTTGGACGTCCAGCATTCGTATCATTCGACGCTGAAAAATTGGAAGGTTCATTGACTCGCTTGCCAGAACGCGACGAAATCAACCCAGAAATCAACGAAGCACTTGTCGTTGAATTCTACAACAAAATGCTTTAATTTCTATTGGAAATTTATTCAGAAGCCGTTTTCGGCTTCTTTTTTATTCGATTAATAAAAAGAGACTGGGACAAAATGTCCCAGTCTTTATTAGTTGTTGAGTTTTATAGCATCTTTAAAAGAAGATTAGCCATTTGTTCCGGGCTTTCCTTACTGCCTCTAGCTATCCACATTTGGTAGACGCCAAAGAAGGCATTAACGAGGTAGACGATACCGTATTCCTTTTCGATTTGATTGAAAGCTTTGCTGCGAAACCGTTCCTGTAGGATTTGGGAAAGTAAGGATTGGAGCTTATGGCGCAGGAAATTTTGGATTTCTCTAGTACCATTTTCCGTCAAGAGAGCAGCCAGAAGAGGCTCTTGGGTCAAGAACTGAAAGACCTCTGTGATAGCGACTGCAACATCTTCACGATTGTGCTCAAAGATGTATTCTAGTTGATGAAAGAGCCCTTGCTGATAGCGCTCAATCATATCATATTTATCCTTGTAGTGGGTATAAAAGCTACTGCGACTGATACCAGCAGCTCGGGCTAATTCGACTGTTGTAATATGGTCAAAAGACTCCTGATGCAATAAGTCAACCATAGCCTTTTCAATGATGGCCTTGGTTTTCTTACGTTTATTACTTTCTGTCATTTCAATTTTTCCTTTGTTATTGAATTATACAAAATTAGACAAGGTGTATAAAAATAGAAATTTCTGCTTGCCTTAATTTTTTTATTGTGTATAATCTATTATATCAAATTTTTAGACAATGTGTATAAAAAGGAGAAGAGATGTTCAAAGAATGGAAAGCGATCTTCAAAAAACCGAAGATTATTGTAGTCATGCTGGGGGTTGCCTTGATTCCAGCCTTGTATAATGTGATTTTTTTGAGCTCCATGTGGGATCCTTATGGCAAACTTTCTGATTTGCCAGTAGCGGTGGTCAATCAGGACCAGAAGGCGAGCTTATATGGAAAAGACTTGTCCATTGGTTCAGATATGGTCCAAGATATGAAGAAAAATGCAGCGATGGATTTTCATTTTGTGGATAAGGATCAGGCAGAGAAGGGATTGGAAAAGGGCGACTATTACATGGTGGTGACTCTTCCTAAGGATCTATCAGCCAATGCGGCTAGTATCTTGAGCAATCAGCCTAAGCAAGTTACGATCCACTACCAAACATCCAGTGGTCATAGTTTTATCGCCAGCAAAATGAGCGATTCTGCCATGACTTCGATGAAGCAATCGGTCAGTCAGAAGATTACAAACAGCTATGTGACAAGCCTTTTTGCGAGTATGGATAAGCTAAAAGGTGGACTTGGAACAGCTGCCGATGGCACAGCTAAATTGGCCGAAGGCAGTCAGGAACTGGCAAACGGTAGCCAAAAGCTGTCTACTAACTTGGAAAGTCTAGCTCAGTCCAGCCTCACTTTCTCAGATGGAGCCACGGCGCTGTCAACTGGTCTGGTAGCATACACAGATGGAGTGGCTCAGATCAATGCCGGCTTGCCGACTTTTACTAGCAAGATGACGGAATATACAGATGGAGTTGGGCAGCTTTCAGCTGGCGCCAGTCAATTAACCGCTCAGTCACAAACATTACTGAATGGAACCAACCAACTGACGGGCAATTCACAGGAATTAGTCGCTGGTGTGGAACGCCTAAACAGCGGCTTGGCAGAACTGCAATCATCTGTTAATAGTAGTGTTACTGCTAATCAAGAAAAGGTTGCTCAGTTGACGGCGGGTCTAGATCAGCTCAATACAGCTATTCAGAATGCTACATCAGGAACGAGCTTGCCAACGGAAACAATTGCGACTTCTCTCACAACGATTGCGACCAATGCGCAGTCTTTGGCAAGTAGTGCGCAAAGTGATCGGGCGGCAGCCGTAGCTGCTTTAGAAGGAACAGCTGCTTACCAAAAACTTTCTACCGATGAGCAAGAAGAACTAAAAGCAGCTCTAGCAGGTGGTGCTAATTCTAGCAGTAGTGCAGCGGCAACTATTGTACAGGAAGTCCAAGCTATCCAAACGAATCTGCAAGGACTGCAAACGACCAGCAGTCAGGCAAGTCAGCTGTCGGCAGCAGCCAACCAAGTCCTGCCAGGTGCTTCAGCTATGATTAGTGGTCTCTATGGTGGTCTAGGTCAGGTAAATGAAGCTCTATCCTCTGCCAGCACTGGTTCAGCGACCCTTTCTCAAGGTATTACGGCTTATACAGGTGGCCTTTCTCAAGTAGCTCAGGGAGTAGCCGCTTATACTACAGGTGTCGATCAGCTTTCTCAAGGAGCGGCCAATCTAGCGAGCCATAATGACCAAGTGACTTCAGGAATCGGTCAAATCAGCTCAGGCCTCTCTCAATTAAATGATAAATCTTCGACTTTGGTCACAGGGATGCAAACATTATCTACGGGTGCCACTAAAATGGCGGATGGTTCTCAGCAGTTAGCGACTGGTGGTCTCACTTTAACTAGTGGGCTGGGAGATTTATCAATCGGTGCTCAGACTCTAAATACAGGGTTGACGGATGCCAAGGGTCAATTATCCGAGCTTTCAGTGACAGAGGACAATGCGGCTGCCTTGGCTGGTCCTGTCGAACTGAAAAAGACAGATAAAGATCAGGTTGGTAAAAATGGTGTTGGTATGGCTCCCTACATGATTTCTGTTGCTCTTTTTGTGGCGGCGATTTCGACCAATGTTATTTTCGGCACACTCCCTTCTGGTCAGGTGCCAGCTTCTCGCAAAGCTTGGCTTAAGGCTCGTCTGGAGGTCAATGGTTTGATCTCTGTTTTGGCAGGTATCTTGGTTTATGGAGCGGTTCATTTGATTGGTCTTGAGGCCAACTACGAATGGATGACGCTGGCCTTGACTGTTTTAGCCAGCATGGCCTTTATGGCGGTTGTGACGACTCTGGTCACTTGGGATAGTAAGGTTGGGGCCTTTATCTCCTTGATCCTCTTGCTCCTGCAGTTGGCTTCCAGCGCTGGTACTTATCCGCTGCCCCTGACGGCGGAAATCTTCCAAATGCTCAATCCAATCTTGCCGATGAGCTATGCGGTGTCAGGACTGAGGGAAACGATCTCGATGAATGGTCAAATCGGTGGGCAACTAGCCTTCCTGTCCGCAACTTTACTGCTTTTCATGGTCTTAGGCACAATGGCCTATCGTCCTGATAAGAAAGAAATTATTTAAAATAGAGAAGAGCGCAGACTATTTTCTCTTCGAAAGGAACAACTTGGTTTTGTGAACAGAACCAAGTTTTTTTGTTTCACGTGAAACAGCAGAGAATTTTATTGTGTAGATTTTCTCCACAAGTCTATGTTATTCGGTATGAAAATATGAATGTTTTGTTTTCTTTAAGTTTTCTTTAGCCTTGCTTTAAGTTTTCATCCGTAAAATGGCTCTAGTTACAAGAAAGACAGGGGGAGAATCCATGGCTAAAAAGACATTTAAAGATAAATTTCAACGGTTTGAAACCAAATACATTATTTCCAAAGAAACTTTGGCCGATTTACTGACCGAGTTTGAAAGTCATCTGGTGGAGGATGAGCATGCTTACTCGACCATCCATAATCTTTACTACGACACCCCGACTTATCAAATGATTCGTGAGTCCTTAGAAAAGCCTTATTTTAAAGAAAAATTGCGCGTGCGGACCTACGATGAAAGCCCAAGAGAAGACAGTCAAGTCTTTTTGGAAATCAAGAAAAAAGTGCGTAAGATTGTCTACAAACGCCGCATTTCGACAGATCTAGTCGCTGCAGAGGCTTACTTGGAGGGCGATCACAGTAAGGTTGAGGATTGTCAGATTCGTGAGGAAATCGACTGGCTGGGTCAGCGCTACGGTGGTCTGCAGCCCATGATGTATATCTACTACAATCGTTATTCTATGAAGGGGATTGAGTATCCCAATGTTCGGATTACCATTGACCACGATTTGACCTACCGCAACTATGATTTGAGCCTCTTGCATGGTCATTACGGGGAAAATCTTCTGCCGAATCATCATGTGATTATGGAAGTCAAGGTGCCAGGAGCCTATCCGCTCTGGCTGAGTGAGATTTTGGATCGCCATCAGGTCTTCCCAAGCTCCTTTTCCAAATACGGGGTTGCTTATAAGAAAACGACAGACTATAAAGGAGTTGTAAATCATGCTTAGTCATTTATTTTATGATATTTTTACCGATACGGCCGTAGATCCAGCCATGATGATGCTGGCTATCGGAGTGTCTTTGCTTTTGGGCTTAGTCATTGCCAAGGTTTACCAGTTTAAGACAGTTTACAGCAAGTCCTTTGTGATGAGCTTGGCGCTCTTGCCGACCTTGATTGCAATTGTGATTTTCTTGGTCAATGGAAGTTTGGGAGCAGGGGTTGCCGTCATGGGGGCCTTCAGCTTGATTCGTTTCCGTTCCGCACCAGGAGGGGCCAAGGAGCTGGTGTCCATTTTCTTAGTCATGACAATCGGAATTGCCATCGGAATGGGCTATCTGGTCTTTGCGACAGTCTTTACCCTCATCATGTCGCTTGCCATGCTGCTGCTTGAGGTGGTCAATTTCGGGCAGATGAAGCATTCCATGCGCCAGCTGACCATCGTCATACCAGAAAGTCTGGACTATGAAAGCATTTTTGATGATATTTTCAACAAAGCTGCCAATCATGTTGAACTGGCCAATGTCAAAACCTCTGATATGGGGAGTTTGTTCAAGATTAAATACATCATTCAGCTGAATGGTCGAATGACCGAAAAAGAACTCATCGATGCCCTGCGCACGCGCAATGGAAATCTAGAGATTGCCATCAGCCGCTATATCACGAAAGAAAATGAATTATAATATCTAGAAAGAGGCCAATCATGAAAACAGGCAAGAAAAAAATATTTCAGAAAATAAAACTAATGGTGCCCCTAGCGCTAATGACTGTCACCTTGGGAGCTTGTAGCGTGACCAGTCAGTCCAGCACTAGCACGAGTGCTAGTGCCACGACCACTCAAACAGCTACCAGTACGACAAAGACAGATACATCTAGCTATTTCACGGATCGTGATCAGGATGCTTCTTATGATGAGTCGACAGCGACCAAGATTAGCTTGAGCGGCTCTACAGCCAAGACCTCTGGTGACGGAGCGAGCGTTTCTGGCTCAACGGTGACCATTACGGCAGCTGGAACCTATGTCCTCTCTGGCAGCAGTGAAAATGTGCAGATTGTTGTCAAGGCTGGCGATCAAGACAAGGTGCAGATTGTCTTGGACGGCGTGACTATGACAGGTACGGATGCAGCGATTGTGGTAGAAAATGCGGATAAAACCTTCATTACCCTAGCAGAAGGTAGCAAGAATAGCATTTCTGACTCAGCCAATCACACCAATACTGACTACGATGCGGCTATTTATAGTAAGGACGACTTGACCTTCAACGGCTCAGGCAGTCTGATCATTGAAGGAAAATACGGTAACGCGGTCGAATCTAATGATGACCTGCGTATCACAGGCGGGACTTATACGATTAAAGGCTACAAGAATGGCTTGTCAGCCAATGATGCCATCAACATCAAGGAGGCGAGTCTAGATATTACCGCGACGGAGGATGCGATCCACGCAGATAATGACGAGGACACTTCGCTCGGAAATCTCTATATCCAATCTGGTACCATTACGATTAATGCTGGTGATGACGGTCTTCATGCCAGCAATGCAGCGGTGATCGACGGTGGCACCATCACAGTCAAGTCCAGTGTCGAAGCTTTAGAGGGAACAAATGTCACGATTAATGGCGGTACACTTGACCTTTATGCGACGGATGATGGAATCAATGCGGCTAGTACAGCGACTGGGGCTGAGATTTTCATTAAGATTACTGGAGGTGACATCAAGGTTGAGGTCGGCCAAGGCGATACAGACGCCCTTGATTCCAACGGCGATATCATCATGATAGGCGGAAACCTAGCTATCACGTCCACTGTGTCTGCCTTTGACTTTGATGGTAAGGCTACCTATACGGGCGGGACTATCGCGGTTAATGGGCAAACCCGAACCGAAATCACAGCCGATGGCCCTGGTGGCGGCGGTGCCCCAGGTGGACAAGGTGGCGGTCCCGGTGGACACTAAGTCCAACTATGAAAGTTTAATGCAATAAAATCTAAATAGAAAAATCCCTCTTTCCAGCTGGAAGGAGGGGTTCTTGTTTATTCATCAATTCTGATAGACATCTTCTCTGTATCCACCGTCACTTGAGCACCGATGGTGATGGTAAAGAGCGGCTGAGTATGAGCAAAGTCCAAGTCATAAAGAACGGGAATTTGTTTGAGAATCGGATGTTTATCCAAGATATAAAGGAGCAACTCCTCTGTCATCTGGCATTCTTTTGGAAAGCGGCCGATGAGGAGGGCCTGTGGGTTAGGATAGGCCTGAAGGAGGGCGGCTAAATTCCGTTCAAATTCAAAATAATCATCTTCTTCAGCGCTTTCAGAAAAGAGGACATAGTTTTCATCTGTCGGGGCATAAGGGGTGCCGCGTAGGAGTGAGAAAGTGGAAAGATTGCCGCCGATAACAGTGGCTTGGGCTTTCCCATGATTGTAGACTTTCCACTCTGTTTCATGGAAGGTCAGCGGTGCATCTGGCAGATACCAAGCATTACTGCCCCATTTTTCACTAGGAGTCAATTCATAAGAAGTCTGGCTGACGGCCTTGAGCCAGCTCTCGGTCTGATAGTCCTGCAGGGCATCCATTTTAAAGCTGGAGTAGGACGGTCCCATGTAGGTTTTCATGCCGGTCTTACTATAGATAGCGTTGAGCAAGGCTGTTGTGTCTGAGTAGCCGCAGAAAATCTTAGGATTTTTAGCAATCAATTCAAAGTCCAGATAGGGCAGGAGTTCATTACAGTTGAAACCGCCGATAGTAGCCAGAATAGCATCAACGGAGTCATCTGCGAAGGCAGCATGGATGTCTGCCACTCGGCTTTCGATGGAGGCAGAGTCTAGCATATCATTTTCCAGATAATGCTCCGAAAAAGACACGGTAAATCCTAGCTTTTCCAAGCGCTCCTTGGCGGCTAAATTGGCCTCAAAGCCACCAATGTGTTCGATTGACGACGAGGGGCTGACGACCCGAATATGCATACCAGGTGTGAGTTTTTTCATAGGAACCTCCTTGTGATAATTTTTTATAGAGTATCATAACATAAAGGCTATAGGAAGTAAAGGTAGGGTTAGATAAAATGACCATAAAAAACGGAACCAATCAGGCTCCGTTCTATTTTTAATGACTAATCTCAATGCTGCCGGTGCTGGTGCGGGCGGTCAGCTTGGCTTGAGCCTGTTCATTGGTATGAATGACCCGATCGCCTATGAAGTCCTCTCGGTCGTAGCTGGTCTGTATATCCTTGGGCAGTTCAATGTCACCTAGGTCTGTTTGCAGGTCTAGTGAGATGGCTTTGTAGGTCTCTTCGGCGAGATGGAGATCGATGGAGCCATTGCCGCTGGACATGTTGATATTGCCCTTGAGAATCAGTTTATCACTAGTGATACTACCGTTGGAGAGACTGATTTGAGTATCGGTCAGGCTGGTTTGGACTAGCTCAATGCTGCCGTTAGCACTTTCAATGCTGCCGCTCTCAATCTGGCTCTGACTGAGTTCGATCGAACCATTACTGAGATCGGCTTTTATTTTTTTGATTGTCAGTTCATTGATTGATAGGCTGCCGTTAGCTAAACTGGCCTTAACCTGCTCCAAGTTCCTTCCCTTAGGTAGGCTTAGAGTGATTTGTTGAGTCCTTTCCAAATCTCCATTTATCAAGCCTAGTAAAAAGCGTAGGCCGCTGTTAATGTTGATAAAAAAGCTGGATTCCTTAATGTATAGACTACCGTTTTCAGCCTTGGTACTGATTTTTTCAGTTGTCTTGCCGTCTCCTTGATAATAGGTCAAGTGAACCTTATCATCGGGCGATTCTTCAATCACAACCGAGCGGTTGCTCAGGTCTAGATTTAAGGAATGGATATTGCCATAGGTTTCTTCTTGCTTGGCCATCTTGGTGCTAGCGGCTGAGCTCCTCACCAGATCCTGCAGACCACCACTGGCTAGACCGACCAATATCAGGCCTACTCCTAGTAGACAGGCGGCGACAGTAATACTGAGTATGGTTTTTCTTACTTTAGACATGACGGCCTCCTTTCCGTGCCAAGGCTTGGGCGAGTTTGACAAAACTCAGTTTGATAAAGCGAAGGATAGGACCAATGCTGAGATAGAAGAGTCCAGCCAGCCCCAAGGTTAAAAGGCTCATACCCAAACTAAGGGCAAAAGCAGGAATCGAAGTGGTCATGCCGAGAGTCAGGCTGTCCCAAATCAGACTCGCCCCCATGACAAACATAGCAAAAGCAAAGACGGCTATAACAAAAGCAAAGACACTGATGAGGAGGAAGAAAGTAAAAATCAAAGTCAAAGCCAAAATTAATAGAGGAATTGCTAGTGGAGCCGCCAAGATGGACAGAATAGCAATCTGGACGATCTGCTTGCTATTTTTGACAGAGTCAGCTTCTTGGCTGTCTTCTTCTATTTTCTTGTCCAGAAGATTGATGATAATCTCGTGAGCCGCTTCTTTGGGACTACCCAGCTCAGCTATAGCTGCTGCCTCTCCCTCTGGACCGACCTCGTCAAAGTACTCGGTGAAGTAGTCCATGGCTTCTTGATAGTCTTTTGCTGGCAACTTTTTCAAATAGTTATCTAGTTGAGCTAGATATTCAGTTCTTGTCATGGCGAACACTCCCTTCGATAATGCCCTTAATCATGCTGGTATAAAGCTCCCATTCATTTTTGAGGCTGATCAGTTGTTTCTGACCTGTTGGGGTCAGAGAGTAATATTTTCGTTTTCGACCTTGATATTCCTGAGAGTAAGTCGCTAAATACTGACTCTTTTCCAATTTTTTCAGGATAGGATAAAGCGTGGACTCCTTGATATCGGCAATGAGCTTGATGGTCTGGCTAATCTCGTAGCCATAGGAATCTTCTTTATCTAAAATCGCTAAAATCAGAAATTCTATCAGGGTAGAAGATGTAGGGAAATACATGTACTACCTCCTATATATAAAAATATTATATATAAACTTTCTACATATAGAATATCCTCTTTCGAACTAAAAGTCAAGTAATATATAGAAATTTTACTTATAGATATTGAAAAGGATTTCATCCTTGAAAGATAAGGGAAGTACCTCTTTTTCTCCTTATTTTCTTACAAGAACTTTACACAATTGATAGCTTTTATATTGAAATCTTTCTCTATAAAATGGTAAAATAATCTATGTCTATCTAAAAAAAGATAAGAGTGAATGAAATGACGAAATATAAGACGATTTATAAGTTTGTAGGGCAGACATTGCTATACTTTGTGATTTTCGTAGCCCTGCTTTATTTCTTTAGTTATCTTGGTCAAGGTCAAGGTGGCTTTATCTACAATGAATTTTAATGTAAGAGAGTACTATACACATGTCAAATACAGCAATTACAGATATGATTGAAGCGATTGAGCACTTTGCTCAGACGCAGCCAGATTTCCCTGTCTACAATGTCCTCGGACAAGTTCATACTTACGGAGATCTAAAGGCTGACTCCGATTCACTGGCAGCCAAGATTGATAGCTTGGGGCTGGCTCCCAAGTCACCAGTCGTTGTTTACGGTGGTCAGGAGTATGAAATGCTGGCTACTTTTGTGGCCTTGACCAAGGCTGGTCATGCTTATATTCCTATTGATAGTCATTCAGCTTTGGAGCGTGTGACTGCTATTTTGGAAGTAGCCGAACCAAGCTTGATTATTGCCATTGCGGATTTTCCGCTGGCTGATACAGATGCAGCCATTCTCAGTCTGGAAGAGGTTCGAGCGGCTTACGCAGAAAAGACTGCCTATGAGATGAGCCATTCAGTCAAGGGTGATGACAATTACTACATCATCTTTACTTCTGGTACGACTGGTAAACCTAAAGGTGTGCAAATCTCTCATGATAACCTGCTCAGCTTTACCAACTGGATGATTACAGACAAGGAATTTGCGACACCGAGCCGTCCGCAAATGCTGGCACAACCGCCCTATTCTTTCGACTTATCAGTTATGTATTGGGCACCGACTTTGGCACTGGGAGGCACTCTCTATGCCCTGCCGTCTAGTCTGACTCAGGACTTTAAGCAGCTATTTGAAGCGATTCTCAGCCTGCCTGTAGCGATCTGGACTTCTACACCGTCCTTTGCGGATATGGCCATGCTTTCGGAAGATTTTAATAGCCAAAAGATGCCAGGCATTACGCATTTTTACTTTGATGGAGAGGAGCTGACGGTCAAGACAGCTCAGAAATTGCGGGAGCGTTTCCCTGAGGCTCGTATTATCAATGCCTATGGTCCGACTGAGGCAACGGTGGCTCTGTCTGCAGTTGCCATCACGGATGAGATGCTAGCGACCCTCAAGCGTCTGCCAATCGGCTATACCAAGGCGGATTCGCCAACCTTTGTCATCGATGAAAATGGGCAAAAATTGCCGAATGGTCAGCAGGGGGAAATCATTGTCTGCGGACCAGCCGTATCCAAGGGCTACCTCAACAATCCTGAAAAGACAGCTGAAGCCTTCTTTGAATTTGAAGGGCTACCAGCCTATCATACAGGCGATGTGGGTACGATGACTGATGAAGGTCTCCTACTCTACGGCGGTCGTATGGACTTCCAGATTAAGTTTAACGGCTATCGCATCGAGCTAGAGGATGTGTCTCAAAACCTCAACAAATCCAAGTATATCGAGGCGGCAGTAGCAGTGCCACGTTATAATAAGGATCACAAGGTTCAAAACTTATTGGCCTACGTTATTTTGAAAGACGGTGTTGCAGAGCAATTTGACCGCGAAATCGATATTACCAAGGCTATCAAGGAGGATCTGCAGGATATCATGATGTCTTATATGATGCCATCTAAGTTCCTCTATCGGGAATCTCTGCCCCTAACACCAAACGGCAAGATTGATATCAAGGGGTTGATTAGTGAGGTCAACAAGTCATGATGGATTTCTTGAAACAGCTTCCTCATCTGGAGCCTTACGGAGACCCACAGTATTTCCTTTATCTTATCTTGGCTGTTTTGCCAATCTTTATCGGACTTTTCTTTAAAAAACGCTTCCCGGTCTATGAAGCCTTTGTCAGCTTGGCCTTTATCGTCTTGATGCTGACAGGCCCTAGTCTGGCCCAGCTCTATGCCCTGCTCTTTTATGTCGTCTGGCAGACGGTCTGGGTCTATTCTTATAAATTCTACCGCAAAAAGCGGGATAGCAAGTGGATATTTTATTTGCATACAGCATTGGCGATTCTGCCCCTATTCTGGGTCAAGCTCGAGCCAGCTATCAATGGCCACCAATCACTCTTTGGCTTCCTGGGAATTTCCTATCTGACCTTCCGCTCAGTTGGTATGATTATTGAGCTGAGGGATGGCGTGCTGACTGATTTCAGTCTTTGGGAATTCCTCCGCTTTATGCTCTTTATGCCTACTTTTTCTAGTGGCCCTATTGATCGTTTCAAGCGTTTCAATGAAAATTATCTCCAGATACCAGAGCGCGATGAGCTTCTAGATATGTTGGAGCAGTCGGTCAAGTATATCATGCTGGGCTTTCTCTATAAGTTTGTCCTGGCCCATATCTTTGGCCACATGATTTTAGGGCACGTCAAGACCTATGCCCTCTATACTGGCGGTTTCTTCAATCTGGGGACGCTAGGCGTCATGTATGTCTTTGGTCTGGATCTCTTCTTTGACTTTGCCGGTTATTCGATGTTTGCGGTGGCCATTTCCAATCTTATGGGCATCAAGAGTCCTATCAACTTTGACAAGCCTTTTGTTTCACGCGATTTAAAGGAATTCTGGAATCGCTGGCACATGAGCCTGTCCTTTTGGTTCCGTGACTTTGTCTTTATGCGCTTGGTCATGGTGCTTATGCGTAATAAGGTCTTTAAAAACCGCAATACGACTTCCAGTGTAGCCTATATAATCAATATGTTGGTCATGGGCTTCTGGCATGGTGTGACCTGGTACTATATCGCCTATGGTCTCTTCCACGGTCTGGGCTTGGTGGTCAATGACGCTTGGCTCCGTAAGAAAAAGACCATCAATAAAGAGCGTAAAAGTAAGGGACTGCCAGCCCTGCCTGACAACAAGTGGACCCAAGCGCTGGGGGTTGTTATCACCTTCCATGTTGTCATGTTCTCATTCTTGATCTTCTCAGGATTTTTGAATGACCTTTGGTTTAAAAAATAAAATGTAAACGAGGAAACTATAATGGATGTAAAAGCAGAAGTAATTGAAATTATTGACGAATTATTTATGGAAGATGTTTCGGACATGATGGACGAGGATTTGTTTGATGCTGGCGTTTTGGACAGTATGGGAACAGTAGAGCTGATTGTTGAGCTGGAAAACCGTTTTGACATCCGTGTGCCAGTATCAGAATTTGGCCGCGATGACTGGAATACAGCCAATAAAATTGTTGAAGGCGTAACGGAGCTTCGTAATGCTTAAACGACTCTGGCTGATTCTGGGGCCGGTCTTCTGCGCCTTGGTCATGGTCGCCCTGCTCTTTTTCTTCTATCCGCTTGAGAAAAAGCATGATGTGGAAGCAGAGAAGCGGGCAGCTGTGACTCTCACAGCAGAAACGTTCAAAAGCCGTAGCAAAAAAATGACGGCCCTGACAGATCAAGATACCCGTTTTGTGCCCTACTTTGGCTCCAGCGAATGGCTGCGCTTTGACAGTATGCACCCAGCTGTTTTGGCTGAAAAGTATGACCGCAATTACCGACCTTATTTTCTAGGGCAGCGGGGGGCGGCTTCGCTCAACCAATATTTTGGAATGCAGCAGATGACCTCTGAGCTGGAAAATAAGACGGCTGTCTATGTCGTTTCTCCGCAATGGTTTACCAAAAAGGGCTATGACGCTGCGGCTTTTCAGCAGTATTTCAATAGCGACCAGCTAGCTGGTTTTCTTAGTTGGCAGGACGGTGGAGTAGGCGCTCAGTATGCAGCCCAGCGACTTTTGCAGCTCTATCCCAACATTGCTATGGGGGATATTGTCAGGAAAGTGGCCGATGGAAGCCAACTGACTTCTTTTGAGCAGCAGTATATCCATACTATGAGTCGAATTTATCAGCGGGAGGATGCTTTTTTCAGCACGTTCGCTGCTGGTAATAATGGCAACTATGACACGAAGGTTTTACCTCAGCTTTCCCGCCTTCCAGATGAATTCTCCTATGAAGAATTGGAAAAACTGGCTACGGCAGATGCTGTCAAGCAGACCAATAACAACGATTTAGGCATTGATAACGATTTTTATAAGAAGCGTTTGGCTAGAAAAATCAAGAAGTTCAAAGGATTCCAATCCAAACAGTCTTACGAAAAGTCTCCTGAGTACAATGATTTGCAGCTAGTTTTGGAACAATTTGCCAAATCCCATACCAATGTTATCTTTGTCATTCCACCGGTCAATGCCAAATGGATGGCCTATACTGGACTGAGCGAAGAGATGTACCAGCGGACAGTTGAGAAGATCAAGTTCCAGCTGGAGAGTCAAGGTTTTACAAATATTGCTGACTTTTCTAAGGACGGCGACAAGCCTTACTTTATGCAGGACACAATCCACATGGGCTGGAATGGCTGGCTGGCTTTCGACAAGGCTGTCGATCCTTTTGTGTCTAATCCTCAACCTGCTCCGAATTATCAGATCAATGAAAAATTCTTCAGTAAGGAGTGGGCTAATTACACGGGGAACTACGAGGAATTTGTCAAATAAGGTAATAGGCTGGAAGGAGGCGACATGATTCGCTTGGCGGAAATGCAGGATATCCCAGCAATTTTATCAATTTTTGATCGGGCTAGGGAGTTTATGCGGACTATGGGGAATCCCAGTCGGTGGCCAGCTTCCTATCCGAATCGTCAGCTGGTAGAGGAAGATATTCAGTCGGGTCACTGCTATGTCTTTGAAGAGGCTGGGCAAGTTGTTGGAACCTTTGCGTTTATCATTGGACCAGATCCAACCTACCAAGAGATTGAAGGTGCTTGGCATTTTTCAGAGCCTTACGGTACAATCCATCGTATCGCTTCAAATAGACAAGTAAAG
The DNA here is from genome assembly GCA_963547765.1 of uncultured Streptococcus sp. Taxonomy (GTDB): domain Bacteria; phylum Bacillota; class Bacilli; order Lactobacillales; family Streptococcaceae; genus Streptococcus. Next base: position 45,521 of record CAUUSJ010000008.1, read on the forward strand.
GGTCTGGCTTACCAGTGTTTTGACTTTTGTTTGCAGCAAATTTCCTATCTCCGCATCGATACGCATACGGATAACCAGCCGATGCAAGCAGCCATTCGCCGCTACGGTTTTAGCCAGTGTGGTACGATTTATTTGCCAGATGGCAGCCCTCGCCTTGCCTACGATTATCATCAATAAAAAAATCTGCTCAAGGGCAGATTTTTTGCATTATAGTAAAACATATTCCTCAATAGCTTTGGCGACCCCATGTTGGTTATTGCTTTTAGTGACGGCTGTTGTCTCAGCTTTAACTGTTTCAGGGGCATTGCCCATGGCAACTCCTAGACCAGCCATTCGCAGCATCGGAAGGTCATTGAAGTTGTCTCCAATCGTCATGACTTGCTCCAGCGGAATCTGGTAGTGCTTGGCCACTTCCAGAAGAGCCTGCTCTTTTGACACCTCTTTATGTGTGACTTCCAAATAGTTGTCCTTAGACAGGTAGAAGGCTGTATTTGGAAAATCTATCGTTTGCAAGTAGGCATGGAGCTGCTGGATAACAGCTGCATCATCAATCAACAGCAACTTATGGGCTGGAATGAGCACATCTAAAACAGGCAGCAGAATATTTTGAATAAGAGGTCGCTCACCTGTAATATCGGCTTCAATTTGCACCCACTTATCCAAACGGTCAGCAATCCAATCTTTACCAGAGTAGAGATTGATGGAAACACTAGGAAACTTAGTTTTTACCAGTTCCAGAAAAGTGCGGATTTCTTTTTTATCCAATGGATGCTCGATAATGGTCTCGTAAGCTTGCGGGTTACCCTTGATGACTAGAGCACCGTTGTAGCAGGCCAGAGGGGTATCACCCAGTCCCAGCTCGCGCGCAATTGGCTCCATGCCCAGAGGAGAGCGGGCAGAGGCTAGAACAAAAGGGATGTTTTCTTTTTTCAGCAAGGAAATCTGCTCCCTCAGCTGCGGATCTACTTGGTGCTGGTCATCGAGAATTGTACCGTCAATGTCGCTGATAATCAAGCGAATATCTTGTTTGGTCATGGTCGCTTCCTCCGTAAGCTATAAAATGAAATCTTGTCGAACTAGTAAATAATGGTGACTTTCCCAGCCAGAAGAGCTTCTAGCTCAGGGCTGGGTTTTTGATCAGTGATCCAGTAGTCAAAATCGCTGATATTTCCTAAAATATAGGTTGATTCTTTCTTAACTTTGGCCTGCTCGGCCAGCAGAATCTTTGTCTTGGCCTGTTTGAGAGCTAGCTTCTTCAGATAGGCATCTTCCTGATCTTCAAAGCTGATTTGGCCATTTTTCAGCCCTGCAGCTCCAATAAAAGCTAGATCAAAAGAAATATCTCTGAGCAGCTCGGCTTCATTGAGGGCGTAGTAAAAACGATTTCTCGGATAGAACTTCCCACCTAAAAGATGGAAAGCAACCTGCTCTTGGTCACTCAGCATGATGGCATTATCCAAAGAATGAGAAAAAATTGTCATCGGTTGCTGAACTTTCTGAGCCAGCTTAAGAACCACCGTCGACACATCAAAGAAATTGACTTGATTGGGTTTGAGAAAGTCCAGAGCCTTGTGAGCAATGGCCTTTTTTTCTTGGTTTAGTTGGCCGACACGGTCGTTGAAAGAAGGAATTTGCCGACTATTTTCCAAAGGAATAATCCCGCCATGGGTGCGCTGGACTAGTTTTCGCTCGCTCAAAATTGAAAAATCACGGCGAATAGTGTCCTTAGAAACCTGAAAATAATCCACCATGTCCTTAGCTGCCAGTTGTCCTTTGTCCTCTAAAAGTTCCAGCATTTTTGAAAGCCGCTGCTCTTGATACATCTTTTTCATCCTTTCTGCTTCTTTATAAGTTCATTATAAGTCATTTTATAAGTATATGCAAGTATTTATAATGAAATATAAGTATTTTTATCAAAAATATGGAAAATCCTTTTGAAATTATGTTATAAGCAAAAAAATCAAGCAAGTAAGATGAGGAAAGATGATTTCAAGCGAATTTCGGAAATTACAAGAAACTTGGCAGTAAAAAAACTCCTGATGAAGAATCAGAAGTTTTATAGAATCTTATCAAATTTTTAAAGATAAAAATAGCATAAAAATCTAGTTATCCGCATAAAAACTGGACTTATCACACTTTA
>CAUUSJ010000009.1:0-46476 GCA_963547765.1 uncultured Streptococcus sp.
AACGCCAAACCAGAAGTCGTCCAAAAAGAACGCGACAAACAAGCCGACTACCAAGCTAAATACGATGCGACCGTAGCGCGAATTGATGAGATGAAGAAGTTGGTGAAATAAATACAGAAACACGGTGATAAACCGTGTTTCCTACTACATTAGATAGAAAGTATAGTTATATGACTACTCGAAATGATAATACTGATTTGAAGAAGAAGGTTCAAATCATTTGTTTGTATTTCTCAAAATTGCCTAGCGACGATAAAAGAAGAAGAAAAATTATTAGTAAATATCGTGAACTTGAAATGTTAACAGGAATTAAGGCTAACACAATCCGACAATGGACTGATTCATTTGATCCTTATTTTGATAATGGTAGAAGAGGATTCTATCAAAGGAATTTAGAGACTTCAAATAAGAATCTTTGGGAGATTTATAAGGAATATAAAGATTTTTCATTAAGTGAACTTCAAAATAAGGTGTCTGAGATATATAAAAAATTAGACAAGAATTCATATTTCCTTTGTAAAGGAGGCAAAAATATATACCTTTATAGTATCAAAACTAAAAAAGAAGAAACTTCAACCTCTCTTTACAATTTAGATGCTACTACAGAAATAATTGATTATAATGTTAGAATCGATAATTTGAACCGATACAATCCTAAAACATCAAATAGTCAAAAACTTAAAGTTGGTGATTTTTTATTCCTATCCCTGGGAGGAGATAGTGAGAAATGGAAGAAATGGGAAAATGGACTGACAGCTATTGGTCAGGTAGAAAATATTTATGTGGAAAATTCATCTAAAAATTATGAAATAAGTGCTAAAGTTTTAATTAAACTACCTACAGAAATAACACCATCAGATCTTTATTACTATCCAGATACTTCAAATGAATTTAATATTGGTCCTAGTCTCAAAGGAACTCCCAATCAAGCTATTAATCGTGTTTCAACCAAAGGTGCACTTTCTATCTTTAGTGCTATTTGTGACCTTTTTCCTGGTTATGAACATAGCATAAAACTTTTGATTGGCGATGAGAATTTCAATAATTTAGATAAAGTGCCTAAATTATTAACAGAGGGTGAATATGAAGAAAATGAACTTAGAAGTAAACTAGACATAGATTTTGAAGGTAGCGACGATTTACTAGACAAAATTAATTTACTGAGTGATGAGTCTCTCAGTGATAATGGTGAAACTTTAGAGTTAATTCTTGATATGGAGAAGGATGAAAAAGATTTTAAATCAGAGATGAAGAATCTTATGTCCTTACCAGCTAATGAATTAAAAAAACAATTATCCGTTACTCAACGAGAACTAAGTATTTCAGATATTAAAAAATTTTATGATCGATTTACTGAGTATAATAATGAGTATACAGAAATCAATAATAGCATAGATTATTCTTGTCTAGGAGATGCATTAATATTAGAACCGAGTTTTCAGCGTGAGTATGTTTGGAAAAGATCTAAAAAACAAGAGTTAATTGATAGCATTTTAATAGGTATTCCAATCCCAACTTTCTATTTTTCATTAGATAATAACGGAAATTTATTAGTAGTAGATGGTAAACAAAGGTTAAATTCTATATTAGAATTTTTAGATGGAAAGCTTTCATTACCATCTAGCTATAGATTTTTATGTTTGAATAAAGAATCTAAGGAAGCGGTTTCTTTTAAAGATTTGGAATCTAGGACAAGAAGAAAATTAGAGGATTATCCTCTAACTTGTTATTTGGTTGATTCTTCAGTAATACCAAGGTTACAAAACGAAGTTTTCATGCGTGTTAATCGTGGTGGAGAACGATTAACAATTCAAGAAATTAGAAATGCTTCTAACATTGGTAAAGTAACTTCATTATTGAATAGAATTTCTAATAATCCCGAGTTAAGAATTGTGCCAATAAAACGTAAAAAAGACCAGTACTTAGTATTAAGATTTCTTGCATACTATTTGATTAGAAATAATAATTTATTTAATAGCATCTATAATTTGGATAATAATTACGATGGTATTGATGATCTACTGGATAAAGTTATGAAGTTTATTAATATTATTGATAATGATGAAGTAGAAAAATTATACTCTTTGTATGATACTTGTATAAGACGGTCTAAACAGATGTTTGAAATGAATTCATATAAAGAATTTAGCAGGGTAGATTCTAGCGTAGTAAATATGATTATCTTTGAAAGTTGGATGCTAATTATATCTACTTTCAAGGATATTGATATTGAAAAAAAATTAACTTATTTTTTTAAATATTATCTTGAATTTATCAGTAATCCAGAGTTTATTGATAATATATTATATAGACGAGACGATAAAGAAAAATTAGTGTGGAGATTCTCATACATTGAAGATTTTATAAAAAAAATAAAGCAAGAATTATTGTTATAGGATAGTTTATGAAAATTAAAAAAATTGAAATAGAAAATTATAAATCGTACGCACTTAAAGAAACGATAAACTTCTCTAATTTAAATATTATTACTGGTGTAAATTCTAGTGGAAAGTCATCATTAATTGAGTCGTTACTTATTTTGGGTCAATCAGCTACTCGTGATATTTTAAATGGAAATTTGAAAAAATTAGGTCGCTTTGATAATCTGAAGAATAATTTCTTGTCTGCAGAAGAATCAAGAGAAATTATATTTAAATATTACTTTGAAGATTCTGAGAAAGTAATTAAAATCAGTGAAGAAAATTCAGTCAATGATGGAACAGGGATGGAAATGTCTTATCTGTCAGCTGAAAGAATAGGGATTTTAGATAGCTATAGAAAAAATAGAGATTTAGACTTGTTTAATCCCAAAGGTGAGGGATTATTATCTTTACTTTTCGAAAAAGAGAAAAGCAAAGAATTTATCAGGAACAATAGTGATTTATTTTCTGCCGAGAATAGAATCCGTGAAATTTTTCCAAATCTGCCAGTATATAAACCTGATTCTGCGAGACAAACATTCATGGAGCAAACGGAAATTAAATATATTGATGAAAAAAGTAGAAGTGCCGAATTGTTAAGTATAATCAATTTTTGGCTTGAAGAGTTCACCGGATATACAGTCTCTGTAGAAGATATTAGTTCGCAACTATTGCAATTGAAATATCATAAGGGGGGAAGTGAGTATGAACCGCAACATGTTGGTACAGGTGTTACCTTTATACTATTTCAAATATTGGCTCTACTCATTCTTCCTGAGGAAACAATGGTTATTATTGAAAACCCAGAAATCCACTTACATCCTAGTTTACAATCCAATCTAATGTATTTTTATCAATGGGTATCTGAGTCAAATAGACAATTGTTTATTGAAACTCATAGCGATCATATTTTCAATGTAGCCAAATATTTTAAACTGAAGGACTTAGATTGTACAATTTTATTTGCTAGTCTTGAAAAAGTTAGTGATGAGCACCTAGGTGAAGTATTAACAACTAAAATTAGAACAGTTGAGTTGGATGAAAATGGTACGGTAGTAGAATATCACCAAGGGCTCTTTGATCAGTACTTAAAGGATAACAACAAATTTTATAAAGTTGTATATGAGAAGAGAAGAGAAGATGGCAAAAAATACTGAAAAGAAAACAACATCTTGTCAAGAATTTTATGACTTACATCCCAAAATACCACTATGGATCGTTTTACTATTTAAAGAATGTAAAAATTTAGATTTAACAAAAACTAAAATAGAGTTGATGAACGATTTACTGACAAGTAAAGGAGAAAAAGATAAATTAATTCTTATTTTTAGCCCTTCATTATTAACTGCTCTTTATACAAAAAGATATGAATATTATGGAGTTCAAGACACTCATATTGTAGAAATAATAGACTCTATTATAGGTAATTTAACACAAGCACATAGTAAAAATTGTTGTGAAGCTTGGACTCTGAGCTACCAAGAAACACCTCAAAATGGTGAAAAAGTTATTAATCTATCGATAAACAAGCTAAGTAATTATTTAAAGTTTAAATCATTTGATTTTTTTACATTTCCATTGGAAATTATAGACACTAATGATCTAGATAACCAACTATCTCATAAATATTCCTTAATTTTTGAAAAAAGAGAGGCCTATCTAGTAAATGGATATGGTAAACGATGTGATAAAATGCTTAGTGAGAAAGAAAATCTATTTAGAACTTCCATACGTAGTAGTGATTTTCACGTTGATGGCCCAGATAACCAAACCCAATCTGGAGGAAAGGAGAAATTGAACTTTTCTCATATTCATCCCCAAAAACATTTTGCATTCTACTTAATAGATAATTTCTTTGATATAGAACAGAATCATGACAACTTATGGAAACATAATAAAGAACATAAAAAATATAATTTACCTAATGAAATAAAGAATGTACTAAATGAAAATAATTTTGTTATTCCAAATGACATCAATTGATTTATACAGATAGAATGAAGTATATATAAAAGAAAAAACGAAAGCAGGTAACTACATGACAAATTCTGTAAGTTCGAACCGACCTGAGAAGTACAACATTGCAGCTTTCTTCTCAGGTGTTGGGGGAATTGAGTTGGGATTTGAACAGACCAACGAGTTCAGAGTGGTGTATGCCAATGAATTTGATAAGTATGCGCGTCAGACTTATCAGTTAAACCATCCAAATACCTATTTGGATGGACGTGATATTCACGATGTTCAGCCAGAGGATATTCCAGCTGAGCGCGTAGATGTGATTATGGGAGGTTTCCCTTGTCAAGCCTTTAGTATTGCGGGTTATCGCAAAGGCTTTGATGATGATCGTGGCGATCTTTTCTTCGAATTGCTTCGCATGATTGAGGGGTGCAAACCTCGCGCCATTTTCATCGAAAATGTCAAGAACATGGTCGGTCATGACCACGGCAATACCTTCAAGGTTATTCGTGAAGCCTTGACTGAGAACAATTACTTTATCAAGTGGAAGGTTCTCAACGGAAAAGACTATGGGAATATCCCACAAAACCGTGAGCGGATTTATATTGTTGGTTTTGATACCAAGGAAGCCTATGACTTGTTCGAGTTCCCAGAGGAAATCAAGCTGACTACGAGTCTTCAGGATGTGATTAACTTTGGTGATAGGCTAGACGAGGTTTACTACTACCGTGAAGGCAAGCAGAATTTCTACGACCAGTTGAAATTTGAAGTCACCAGTCAAGATACGGTTTACCAGTGGCGCCGTCAATATGTCCGTGAAAATAAAAATGGTGTTGTCCCTACCCTAACAGCAAATATGGGAACAGGTGGACACAACGTTCCATTGATTTTGACAGACAGTGGTGAGGTTCGCAAGTTAACACCAAAAGAAACCTTTAATGTCCAAGGTTATCCTAAATCCTTTAAAATCCCAGAAGGCGTTTCTAACGGTCAGCTCTACAAGCAAGCTGGAAACAGTGTGGTTGTGCCCGTGATTAAACGCATCGCGGAGAATGTTGCCAAGGCTTTAAACGAAAGTCAAGGTAAATCTCAGCTTGATCGCTCAGGAAAAATTGCAATTATCTACATTAAGATGAATGGTCAGTTTGAAGGTGAGTCGTATGTTAAAGATTTTGTACAGAATGAAGCTGAGGCATACGAAAAAATCTATTCTGAATACAGAGATAATCTTGATGTTATTTCTTCTAAACAGTATAGATCATTGATTCGTAATAAAAAAAGTAAAGAGTTTTATATGCTGTCCATAAATAGATAATAAATATTTGTGTTTTGTTGTTTTGGATGAAGGGCGTATTATATTGTCCGAAAATCGTGGCAATTTAAGATACTAGAGTATTTTTGATAGTTTTTCCGAAATATATAAGTGGGAATTAGTACTTAAGCTAGTCTTATTACAAATATGATATAAGTGAGTGAGGCATAATTTATGTGGGAACATCTAAAATCTGAACAAAAAGAAAAATACAAAACCTTAATTACCAACTTCGCTAGTTTGAGCCAAGCTTTCTCTCAAAAGTCTGAATCCGAAGAAGAGGGACAAACAGAGAATTATGTTGCTCCGATTGTTAATTCCAAGTTTCAGGAGACGGTTTTCCAGAAAGCTTTTAATGCCGTTGGGGAAGATATCGCCAATACTTCCTATGATGCTTCTGTCGTCGTAGATGAAAATCATAAATACCTAGTGGGTATTAAGTCTTTTGGACTTAATTCAGGAGACCAAAAAATCGCTCAGTTTAAGAAAGATTCTCAATCTTGGGCGGATTTGTTGAGTGATATCAAGTCTCACGCGGATAGTTCAGCTAATAAAGAAACAGCAGACAAGGCAAACTATCAGCGCTATGAAGAGTTAGCTCGAAAGATTGCGATTTTAAGAAACCAGAGAATTGAATCTTCTAAGGCACAAATCAAAGGTTTCAATTCTGACTCGGTCAATGTTGAAGCTGTTTACCATGTCCTGATGCCGACAGCAAAGGGTGAAAATCCTAAGATTTTTGTCGGTGAAACATCTTATTTACCAGTTGATATCGATAATCTGGTCATTGAAGGATCAACTACCAAAAACAATCCTACTAATTTTCGATTTACGGATGGACAACACCACTACAAGTACACAGCAGCTGACAGCCAGCTTCACATGACTTTTAATAATAAAGACATTGTGGTGGATACTTGGGATGTCCATTATATTGAAGATCCTTTTTCTCTGTTTGAAAATCTTCATTTACTAACAGCTGAAAAGGAACAATCCGATATCTTAGAAACAGTGTCTTGGGTTATCACAGACAAACATGGAAATGTGGAAGAAAACTCTGGTTTCAATGCCTTTAACGGCGGTTCAAAATTAGCCAAAAAAGACCGTCTACCACGAATTTTAAAGATTCAGGATAAATTTAAAGATAGTCTGGCTCTTGAGGAACTAGCTTTTGTGACTTTCTCTTTGGAAGAAATCCTCTTAAAAAAATGGACGATCAAAGAAGAAAAAGCTCAGATGAAGGCTATTCGTGAGGACTTGATTCACTTCGTACACCAGACTGGCAACGAAGAACTCATTAAAGAAATTGAACAGCTGGTTTATCGTCCAGTTAGCGAAGTTTACATCCCGCTACCTGACTCGAAAAACTTTCACGATGAAAGACCAGATTTCTTTGGGCCAGGATTTGGAAGTTTTGAACCTGGTACTAAAAAACTAGCTCTGCCAAAAGAAGAAAGAACATTTAAGCTACGATTCTTATCTTCTGGCGATGTCATTAATGCCTATATCAACCAAGAATCTGGAAAGGCAATTCAGTCAACCGATAAGCAAGAAATCCTTGGAAATTGGATCTTGCGTGGTGTTTTCCAGCTGAAGGAACGAGAAATTTTGACAGGTCAACGCCTCAATGAACTAGAAATCAACGGTATTCGTTTGACCAAGTTTAAAAACGGGGAAATCGGGATTGAATTCATCTGGATTGACACCGAAAATCCACCTAGCGATGCCATTGGCTGGGTAAGTAAAAAACAATGATGATACTTTTTGAATTACATAGTTTTTCTATCTTAGTTCACTTTCGTAAAATTGCTTTAATATGGCTCAATGAACCTAAAAATGGAGCTCTATAGTCCCTGCGATGGATTTACCCACTACAGAAACTATAGATCCGAAATCCTAGAAGCCCTTGTGGCTTCTTTTTTCTCCTCCCTAGCCTACACTTGTGGTATAATATTGTCAGTAAAAGAGAAAGTAGGAGCGTGTATGAAAACTCCATTTATCAGTCGTGAGCGCTTGGCGGAGCTGACCGAGCAATTTCCAACGCCTTTCCATCTGTATGATGAGAAGGGGATTCGGGCGAGAGCACGGGCTTTGCATGAGGCTTTTGCTTGGAATGCTGGTTTTAAGGAATATTTTGCCGTCAAGGCGACACCAAATCCTGCTATTTTAAAGATACTCAAGGAAGAGGGCTGCGGGGTGGACTGTGCTAGCTATGTGGAGCTGCTCATGAGCCAAAAGCTGGGCTTTGCTGGGGATGAGATTATGTTTTCGTCCAATAATACGCCAGCCGAGGAGTTTCGTCTTGTGCGGGAGTTGGGAGCGACCATCAATCTAGATGCTTACGAAGATGTGGCTTTCTTGAAGGAAGTGGCTGGGATTCCCAAGGTGATCTCTTGCCGCTACAATCCCGGTGGTGTCTTTGAGCTGGGAACCAGTATCATGGATCATCCAGAGGAAGCCAAGTTTGGTATGACTAAAGCGCAGCTGATTCAGGCTTTCAAAGACCTCAAGGAGCTGGGGGCAGAGACATTCGGCATTCATGCCCTCTTAGCTTCCAATACTGTCAGCAATGACTACTATCCAGCACTGGCTCGTCAGCTTTTTGAGCTGGCTGTTGAGGTTTTAGAAGCGACGGGAATTAAGCTGGATTTTATCAATCTATCTGGCGGTGTCGGAGTAAACTATCAGCCTGATGGCGAGGAAAATGACATTGCGGTCATCGGCCAAGGAGTTCGTCAGGCCTATGAGGAAATCCTGACACCAGCTGGTCTGGGGCAGGTCAAGATTTTCACCGAGCTGGGGCGCTTTATGTTGGCTCCTTTCGGTCTCTTGGTGACCAAGGTGACGCATAAAAAGCAAACCTATCGAACTTATCTGGGAGTGGATGCTTCTGCGGTCAATCTCCTACGCCCTGCTATGTACGGAGCTTATCACCATATTACCAATATGGATCGGCCAGAAGGATCGACGGAGATTGTCGATGTGGTCGGCAGCCTCTGCGAAAACAACGACAAATTTGCCATCCAGCGGGAGTTGCCTGTCAGTCAGATTGGCGATACGCTAGTCATTCATGATACCGGTGCCCACGGCTTCTCCATGGGCTACCAATACAATGCCAAATTGCGTTCTAGCGAAATTCTCCTAGAGGAAAATGGGCAGGCCCGCATGATTCGCCGGGCAGAGAGGCCAGAAGATTATTTCGCGACTCTCTATGGCTTTGATTTTGAAAAATAGAGATAATTTGGTATAATTAAGAGTAATGTAAAAAATGAAACAGGAGTTCGGATTATTATGAATACATTGTTAGCAATTTTATTGATTATGCTGGCTTTCTTTGGTGGGATTTTGCTTGGTATGTACTTGCTTCGCCGTCAGGTTGAAAAGGAATTTGCGGAAAATCCACGTCTTAATGTAGAAGCAGTGCGGATGTTGCTCAGTGCCAATGGTCAAAAACCAAGTGAAGCACGCGTTCAACAAGTTTACCGTCAAATCATCAACCAACAAAAAGCAGCAGTTGCTAAAAATAAAAACAAAAAATAAGCTTCTCTCAGCTGCCCTTTGGTGGCAGACAGAGATTTCTATATAAAAAATGGGGATTTGGGCTAGGCTTCCAATCCCTTGTTTTAGAAAGAAGACTGTATGGATAACCGACCGATTGGATTTTTAGACTCTGGGGTGGGCGGTCTGACTGTTGTCCGTGAATTGATGCGGCAACTCCCCCACGAGGAAGTGGTTTATATAGGTGATTCGGCTCGGGCTCCATATGGTCCTAGGCCGGCGGAGCAGATTCGGGACTATACTTGGCAGTTGGTCAATTTTCTCTTGACCAAGGATGTCAAGATGATTGTCATTGCCTGCAATACTGCCACAGCTGTTGTCTGGGAGGAGGTCAAGGCTAAGTTGGACATTCCTGTCCTCGGTGTGATTTTGCCTGGAGCCAGCGCTGCCATCAAGTCTACAACTGGTGGCAAGATTGGGGTTATCGGGACTCCTATGACGGTTCAGTCCGACATCTACCGGAAAAAGATTGAGGCCCTATCTCCTGAGATGGAGGTGCAGAGCTTGGCTTGTCCTAAGTTTGTCCCGCTGGTGGAGTCAAATGAGCTTCAGTCCAGCTTGACTAAAAAGGTGGTCTATGAGACGCTCCATCCTCTGGCGGGCAAGGTGGACACTCTTGTTTTGGGCTGTACCCACTATCCTTTGCTTCGACCGATTATTCAAAATATGATGGGGCCGAGCGTCAAGCTGATTGACAGCGGGGCCGAGTGTGTACGGGACATTTCTGTCCTGCTCAATTATTTTGAAATTAATCGTAGCCGCGACAAGCACGAACTGAATCATCGTTTTTATACTACAGCCAATGCTAAGAGATTTGCGGAAATCGCAGAAAACTGGCTGAATCTGAAAGTCAATGTGGAGCATGTGACCTTATGACAAAAAACATTTATGAATACAAAGATGCCTCTGACTGGTATGTAGCTGAATGGGGGCAAAGTGCCTCTTATAGTGAATTTGAGCGAGTGCCAGCCGAAGCTTCTGAGATTTTAGACCGCTTAGAGAGTATTTTGGCAGAAGAAGAGCTAGGCCTGCCCTTAAATATCACGGTCATTCGCTATGGCTCAGCTTTTCGCTTTTTGACCTTCTTGCTGGATATTTTAAACCAAGAAACGGACCGAAGCTTGGAATTGTTGCAGCGACAGGGAGCCCTCCTCTTGGCTGAAGGAGGAAAACTCCTCTATGTCCATCTGCCGCAGACTGGTGTGGATTTACAAGCCTTTCTAGGAGCAAAAGATGTCAAAGACACCCTCTTGATTGCGACTCGAAATGAGGGCAAGACAGCAGAGTTTCGCAAGCTTTTTGGGAAGTTGGGCTACGAGGTAGAAAATCTGAATGACTATCCTGATTTGCCAGAAGTGGCTGAAACAGGCATGACCTTCGAAGAAAATGCCCGTCTCAAGGCTGAAACGATTAGCCAGTTGACTGGCAAAATGGTTTTGGCAGATGATTCCGGCCTGCAAGTGGATGTCTTGGGTGGTCTACCAGGTGTCTGGTCGGCTCGCTTTGCTGGCGTTGGTGCGACAGATGATGAAAACAATATCAAGCTCTTGCATGAGCTGGCCATGGTCTTTGATATTAAAGACCGCTCTGCTCATTTCCACACAACTCTGGTGGTCGCAAGTCCAGATAAGGAATCCTTGGTGGTCGAAGCGGATTGGCCGGGCTACATTGCTCATGAACCCAAAGGCGAAAATGGCTTTGGCTATGATCCTTTGTTCTTAGTCGGAGAGACAGGAAAAACATCAGCTGAGCTGACAATCGAAGAGAAAAATGCCCAGTCCCATCGTGCACAAGCAGTGCAAAAATTAATGGAGGTATTTCCAGCATGGCAAAGCAAACAATCATCGTAATGAGCGATTCCCATGGGGACCGTGCCATTGTCGAAGAAATGAAAGATCATTATCTAGGAAAAGTCGATGCTATTTTCCATGATGGAGACTCAGAATTACCTTTTGAGGATGAAGTCTGGAAAGGGATTCATGTCGTGGCGGGCAATATGGACTTTTATCCTGGCTATCCAGAACGGCTGGTGACAGACTTGGATGGGACTATTATTGCCCAGACCCACGGGCACCTTTTCAATATAAACTTTAGCTTCCAAAAGTTGGATCTCTGGGCTCAGGAAGTGGGGGCAGATATCTGTCTCTATGGTCATTTGCACGTTCCAGATGCTTGGATGCAAGGGAAGACTCTCTTTCTCAATCCGGGATCCATTAGCCAACCTCGTGGCTCAATCAATGAACGTCTCTACGCTAAGGTAGAGATTGACGATGACCGCTTTAGAATTGATTTCTATACGCGAAATCATGAACTCTATCCAAGCTTGTCCAAGGAGTTTGCCCGATGATTGCTAAGGAATTTGAAGATTATCTGCTGCAGCATGAAGACACTTTTTTGACACCGGGGGAGAATTTGGCGGTCATGATTGACACGCACAATGTGGATCATGCTATTCTCTTGCTTAGCCAGATGACCTATTCGCGCATTCCAGTGGTGACTGCGGAGAAAAAGTTCGTTGGCACCATTTCTCTGACGGACATCATGGCCTATCGGATGCAGCATGAGCTGGCAGAGGAAGAGTTTATGTCTATGGACATTGTCCACATGACACGAAAGGATGGCCTGACTGTCGAGCCAGATTACAAGATTGCGGACGTTTTGCACAAGCTGGTGGATGAGTCTTTCCTGCCTGTTGTGGATAAAGAACAACATTTTTATGGCATCATTACTAGAAAGTCGATTTTAAAAGCTGTTAACTCGTTGATGCATACCTTCACGAGTCAGTATGAGATTTCCAAAAAATGAAAGAACATATCACTCCTTTTTTAGAACAAAAAAATATCTCAGAAAATTCAAAATTAGCCTATTCCTACGATTTGGAGCAATTTGTCAATGAAATCCATAGCAAGGTGACGGAAACCAATTTGCGGATTTATCAAGCCTCTATCAAGGATTTCAAGGCAGCTGTCCAGAAGCGGAAGCTCTCAGCGGTCAATCAATTTCTCTATTATCTTTATGAGAACAAGATGATTGGGGAATTTCACCGCTTGACCCTGCCCAAAGTTGCTATTTCCAAGGAACTGGGAAGCGAGTTGATGGATTTGTCAGCCTTTTGGGAAGCTTCTGCGGTACCACAAGGCCGGCTGATAGCGCTCTTGATTTTGGAAATGGGCCTCTTGCCAAGTGAAATCCTGCAGGTCAAGGTTGAAGATGTCAATCTTGATTTTCAGGTTTTACGGATTGAGAAGGCTGGGCAGAAGCGGATTATTAAAATTCCTGAAAGTCTGACGAGCGAGTTGGGCGATTATTTGACAGGGACCTATTTATTTGAAAAGAATGGCAAGTCCTATTCACGCCAGTGGGGTTTTCGTCAGCTAGAAGCTTTCTTGATCGAGCAGGGGCAGGCCAGCTTGTCGGCTCAAAGCCTGCGGGAGCAATTTATCCTGCGCCAGCGGGAAAAGGGTATCGGCATCTATGATATTGCTCGTGATCTGGGCTTGAAGACAGTCATTACATTAGAAAAATACAGATAAGAATGGATATCAAGTTAAAAGATTTTGAGGGGCCGCTGGACTTATTGCTCCACCTCGTATCCAAGTATCAGGTGGATATTTACGATGTGCCCATTACTGAGGTCATCGAGCAATATCTGGCTTATGTATCTACTCTGCAGGCTATGCGGCTGGAAGTGACGGGAGAATACATGGTCATGGCCAGCCAGCTCATGCTGATCAAGAGTCGTAAGCTCCTCCCCAAGGTGGTGGATCAGGTGGACCTGGAGGACGATCTGGAGCAGGATTTGCTGAGTCAGATTGAGGAATATCGGAAGTTCAAGCTACTGGGCCAAAAGCTGTCCCTTCAGCATGAGGACCGGGCTCTTTACTATTCCAAGCCCAAGCTGGAACTGGTCTATGAAGATGCTGAACTCTTACAAGACAAGACAGCCGTTGATCTCTTTTTAGCTTTTTCCAAGGTGATGACCAAGAAGCAGGAGGAGTTTTCCAAGAGTCACACAACCATTGTGCGAGATGAGTATAAGATTGAGGACATGATGGAAGTTGTGCGCCAGCGCTGTCAGGCTCACAAACGCCTTGCCCTGCAGGATATTTTCGCAGAAACCAAAGATATGAATGAGGTGATTACGCTCTTTTTGGCAACCTTGGAGTTAGTCAAAGTGCAGGAAGTGCAGGTCATTCAGGAGGAAAACTTTGGGAATATTTATTTAGTAGGAAGAAAGAATGAGTAAATTAGCAGAGATTGAAGCCCTGCTTTTTGTGGCGGGGGAAGACGGTCTGAAAGTTCATCAGCTATCAGAAATTCTCTCCTTGCCGCCGACTGGTGTCATCCAGAGTTTGGAAAAATTGGCGGAGAACTATCAGGCGAATCCTGACTCCAGCTTGACCTTGCTGGAAACGTCAAAGACCTATAAGTTGGTCACCAAGCCTGAATTTGCTGAGATTTTACGAGAGTATTCGCGGGCGCCGATTAACCAGAGCTTATCCCGTGCTGCACTGGAAACCTTGTCGATCATTGCTTACAAGCAACCCATAACAAGGGTAGAGATCGATGATATTCGTGGTGTCAATTCCAGCGGGGCGATTTCGAAGTTGCTAGCCTTTGAGCTGATTCGGGAAGATGGTAAGAAGGAAGTCATTGGCCGTCCCAATCTTTATGTGACGACGGATTATTTCTTGGACTATATGGGCATCAATCATTTGGATGAGCTGCCAATTGTGGACGAAGCGGAGCTCATTGCTGAGGAAAGTCAGCTTTTCGGAGAATGATAACCTAATCCTATAAAGGACGCTTTCTGAACGCTTCCAAGTTTTGAGGGAGGCACTGCTTTCCCTATTTACCATTTTTCCAGCTGTTAAAGTTGTGGAAATGGTCTTTGTATCTTGTGAAAGGACAATATCGATGAGAATCAATAAATACATTGCCCATGCGGGAATTGCCAGCCGGAGAAAGGCTGAGGAATTGATCAAGCAGGGGCTAGTGACCGTGAATGGTCAGGTGGTGCGTGAGCTAGCAACTACCATCAAGTCGGGCGACCGAGTGGAAGTGGAAGGCCAGCCTATCTACAATGAAGAAAAGGTCTATTACCTGCTTAATAAACCTCGTGGGGTGATTTCCAGTGTGACCGATGACAAAGGGCGTAAGACAGTCGTTGATTTGCTGCCACAGGTCAAGGAGCGGATTTATCCTGTTGGTCGACTGGACTGGGACACTTCTGGTGCCTTGATTTTGACCAATGATGGTGATTTCACAGATGAAATGATTCACCCGCGAAATGAAATTGACAAAGTCTATGTGGCGCGTGTCAAGGGTGTGGCCAATAAGGAAGTTCTGCGTCCGCTGACTCGCGGTCTGGTCATTGAGGGCAAGAAAACCAAGCCAGCTGTTTATGAGATTCTGAAAGTCGATCCAGTGAAGAATCGCTCAGTAGTTCAGCTGACCATCCACGAAGGGCGCAATCATCAGGTCAAGAAGATGTTTGAAGCGGTGGGGCTGCCAGTGGACAAGCTTTCACGAACTCAATTTGGACATCTGGACTTGACGGGGCTCAAGCCAGGTGAAGCACGTCGATTGAGTAAAAAGGAAGTCAGCCAGTTGCATAATTTGGCTGTGACCAAAACAAAGAAAAAATGATTAAGAAAATATTGATAGCGCCGGTTCGTTTTTACCAGCGCTTTATTTCCCCTGTCTTTCCGCCTTCCTGCCGTTTTCGGCCGACCTGTTCCAATTACATGATTGAAGCCATCGAAAAACACGGAGCAAAGGGGGTGTTGATGGGCTTGGCAAGAATTGGTCGCTGCCATCCCTGGTCCGAGGAAGGGGACGATCCAGTGCCAGACCATTTTAGTCTTCGGCGGAATGACTCTAAAACAGACTTCGAACGGAAATAGCCTTGTTTCCGTTTTTTTGCTAGAGAATAAAGTCCAGCCTTAGCAATTACTATCAGCTTTTCAATATTTTTGTTATAATGTTTTTTATGAGAGTTGTTTCAGGGAAGTACGGGGGCAGACCCCTCAAGACATTAGATGGCAAGACAACGCGACCTACGACAGATAAGGTCAAGGGCGCGATTTTTAATATGATTGGGCCTTATTTTGATGGCGGTCGGGTGCTGGATTTGTATGCAGGCAGTGGTAGTCTGGGAATTGAGGCGGTGTCTCGAGGCATGGAGTCGGCTGTTTTGGTTGAAAAAGATCGGCGGGCGCAAGCTATCGTGGCGGAAAATATTGCCATGACCAAGGAAGCAGCGCGCTTTGAGCTGCTCAAGATGGAGTCGAGTCGAGCGCTGGGACAGTTGATTGGTCAGTTTGATCTGGTTCTGCTGGATCCGCCCTATGCCAAGGAGCAGATTATTGCGGATATTGAGAAAATGGCGGAGCGCAAGCTCTTGAGCGAGGATATTATGGTTGTTTGCGAGACGGATAAGTCGGTTGATTTGCCAGAAGAAATCACAGACTTGGGTATCTGGAAGCAAAAAATATATGGAATTTCAAAGGTGACGGTCTATGTCAGATAAAATCGGGCTCTTTACTGGGTCATTTGATCCCATTACTAATGGACATGTGGACTTGATTGAGCGGGCCAGTCGGTTATTTGATCGCTTGTATGTGGGAATTTTCTACAATCCTCACAAAGAAGGATTTTTTAGCATCCATGCGAAAAAAAGGATGGTTCTAGCGGCTTTGGCGCATTTGGAAAATGTGGAAGTCATCACTTCCCATGATGAATTGGCGGTCGATGTGGCAAAAAGACTAGGTGTGACTGCTCTTGTCCGTGGCCTACGTAACGGTCAGGACTTGGACTATGAAGCTAGCCTGCATTTTTTTAATAAGGACTTAGCACCTGATTTGGAGACCGTATTTCTGCTGAGTCAGCCGGCTTACCGATATATCAGTTCTTCAGCGATGCGGGAATTGATCGCTTTTCAGCAGGATCTTTCTGCCTATGTACCAGCAAGTGTGATTGAGGAGTTAGAGAAAAAAGATGAATAATGACATGACAAACCCGGAAAAGATGACAAAGGAAAATAAACGTGGTTTAACAGTAGTTGGTTGTGCTGGAGTGGCCTCTATTATTGTGCTTGTGCTCTTCCTTTTCTCTTTCATTGTTCCCCTACCTTACTACATTGAGGTGCCTGGGGGGGCAGAAGATATACGGAAGGTTCTGACTGTGGACGGAAAAGAGGACCAGGCAGCAGGTTCCTATAACTTTGTAACTGTTGGGATCCAGCATGCAACCTTTGCCCATCTGGTCTACGCTTGGTTGACCCCTTTTACGGATATTTATTCAGCTCAGGATATGACGGGCGGCTCAAGTGATGCTGAGTATATGCGCATCAACCAATTTTATATGGAAACGTCGCAGAATATGGCCAAATACCAAGGTCTCAAAGCCGCAGGAAAAGACATCAAGATGAACTATCTGGGTGTGTATGTTTTGAAAGTAGCTCCAAATTCGACCTTTAAAGGGATTTTGAATATTGCGGATACGGTGACTGGAGTCAATGACAAGACCTTTGAAAGCTCGGAAGATTTGGTCAAATATGTCAATTCTAAGTCTTTGGGCGATAGTGTCAAAGTGACCTATGAGGAAGATGGAAAAACCAAGACGGCGACGGGGAAAATCATCAAGCTGGAAAATGGCAAAAACGGAATTGGCATTAGTTTGATTGACCGTACGGAAGTCAACAGCAGTGTTCCAATTGAATTTTCGACTGAAGGTATCGGTGGTCCTAGTGCTGGCCTCATGTTTAGCCTAGCCATTTACACTCAGCTGGCCAATCCAGACCTGCGAGACGGCCGTGTGATTGCAGGAACGGGTAGCATTGACAGAGAGGGCAAGGTCGGTGATATTGGTGGGATTGACAAAAAAGTCGTCTCTGCGGCCAAGATCGGAGCGACAATCTTTTTTGCTCCAGATAATCCTGTCAGCGAGGAAGAAAAAAAGGCTAATCCCAAAGCCAAAACTAACTATGAAGCAGCGCTTGAAGCAGCCAAGGAAATCAAAACGGATATGAAAATCGTGCCGGTCAAAACCCTGCAGGACGCGATTGATTATTTAGAAAAAACCAAAAAATCTTAGCTTCGGCTAAGATTTTTAACTTTTAGAGCTGAACAAAGGATTTATTCTTTGGTAAATGATTAGCAGTTTTTATTAAATCGTCTGACTTTTTACAGAAAGATCTTTTTCTTCTGAAAAAAGATAAATTCCCCTTGTTTTGTGATAAAATAATATGAAGTAAGATAGATGAATGACAAAGGATAGGTATGCGTAAAGAGATTTCACCTGAGTTGTATAATTACAATAAATTCCCTGGCCCAGAATTTAAGCAAATGGGCAGCAAGATAATTGCAGAAAAATTTGAGTTTGAATTGGTGGAGAATTATAAAGAGGCCTTTGACTTGACGGCCTTTCACCAACGCTTTTCAGAAATTCTGAATAAGTTTGACTATATTGTCGGTGACTGGGGCAATGAACAGTTGCGGTTGCGCGGTTTTTATCGGGATGAGAAAGCCAAGGAAAATGCGGAGAAAATCAGCCGTTTGCAAGATTACTTGCTAGAGTACTGTAACTACGGTTGTGCCTATTTTGTGTTGGAAAATACCCAGCCAAGGCGGGCTTCCTTTGACAAAAAATCCCATCATAAGAGAAAATTGGACAGCAAAAGACATCCAGAAGTTTCTAAAGAACGTGGGTCTAAAAAAACGAAAGATGAGCAGAAAAAAAATCGTCCAAAGGCAAACAAGAACAAACAACAGAAACAAGGCAAACAGGCAAAGCAAGCGGCATCTAGCCAATCGCAGCGCCATTTTGTTATTCGTCAGAAATAAAGGAGAAACATGAAACCATCGATTTATAGCTTAACGCGAGAAGAAATGATTGAATGGGCGGAAGCTCAGGGAGAAAAGAAATTCCGTGCTAGCCAGATTTGGGAGTGGCTCTATCGCAAGCGTGTCCAGTCATTTGAGGAAATGACCAACCTGTCCAAGGACTTGATTGCTAAGCTCAATGATCAGTTTATTGTCAATCCGCTTAAACAGCGCATTGTCCAAGAGTCTGCTGACGGAACGGTCAAGTACCTTTTTGAGCTGCCGGACGGTATGCTGATTGAGACGGTGCTCATGCGCCAGCACTACGGACTTTCTGTCTGTGTGACCACCCAAGTTGGCTGCAATATCGGTTGTACTTTCTGTGCTTCTGGCTTGATTAAAAAGCAACGTGACCTTAATAACGGTGAGATTGTTGCGCAGATTATGCTGGTTCAGAAGTATTTTGACGAGCGTGGTCAGGATGAGCGGGTCAGCCATATCGTGGTTATGGGAATCGGCGAGCCATTTGATAACTATGACAATGTGCTCAAGTTTGTCCGGACGGTCAATGATGATAAAGGTTTGGCTATTGGTGCCCGCCATATCACAGTTTCGACCTCAGGCCTGGCTCATAAGATCCGTGACTTTGCCAATGAAGGTGTGCAGGTCAATCTAGCTGTATCCCTCCATGCCCCGAATAATGACCTGCGGACCAGCATCATGCGGATTAACCGGTCTTTCCCTATCGAAAAGCTTTTTGCAGCTATCGAATACTATATTGAGACGACCAACCGCCGAGTGACCTTTGAGTATATCATGCTCAATGAAGTCAATGACGGTGTAGAGCAGGCCAAGGAACTGGCTGAGCTGCTCAAGAACATTAAGAAGCTATCTTATGTCAATCTCATTCCTTACAACCCCGTTAGCGAGCACGACCAATACAGCCGCAGTCCCAAAGAGCGCGTGATGGCTTTCTATGATACCCTCAAGAAAAACGGAGTCAACTGCGTGGTTCGTCAGGAACATGGTACAGATATTGATGCAGCCTGCGGTCAGCTGCGTTCTAATACTATGAAGCGTGATCGCGAGAAAGCATTGGTAGAAAATGTTCAGCCTTAAGAACTATCTGACTTCAGACGGTGAGCTAACAGCCAAAGGGCGGAAATTGCTGGTAGGGGGAAGCTGGCTCTATTTCTTGATGCTTTGCATTCTGTGCTTTATTCCTCAGGTTCCAGAGCCAGGAATGGAAACTCCTGGAATCCAGTATTTTGGCCGAATAGTAGTTTTGTTAATCCCTTTTAATTCCTTTGTCAATATTGGCGAGATTACTTCTTGGATCCAGCTGGTCAAGGTCTTTATCCAAAATCTAGCCAATATCTTCTTGCTGTCGCCCTTAATCTTTCAATTGCTTTGCCTCTTTCCGAAATTGCGGAAGACCAAGAAGATTGTATGGCTGAGCTTTGGGATGAGTCTGTCTATCGAAGTGACTCAGATTCTGCTGGACCTTCTTATCAATGCCAATCGAGTCTTTGAGATTGATGATCTCTGGACCAATACTTTGGGTGGTTATCTGGCTTGGCGGGCTTTTCAGCTTGGTCAAAAAAATTGGAAAAATCGCCAAGGCGACGCTTTCAAGACAGATTAGTGAAGAAAAAGTTCGGGTTTAGAAGAAAAAATTAAATTTTTTCTTGACAAGAAAAAGGGAAAGGCCTATAATAAAATAAATCATCAGAAAAGTAATAATTTTTCTACTTTCAGGGAGCCTGTGGTTGGTGGAAACAGGTAGTGGGGGATTATGAAGTGGGCTGATGTAAAAAATGAATTTGAAGCAATAAAAATTCGGTGAGCACACCTTACAGTGCAACTTGTTGTTAGACAAGACAGAGATATGGAGGCAGTCTATACTTTGCTCCATAATTGAGGTGGCACCGCGATTATACGCCCTCACACAGATTTTTTCTGTGTGTGGGCTTTTGTTTTACTTGAAAATAAAGAAATGAGGCAATTAATATGACAGAAACTAAAGGATATTTTGGACAATTTGGCGGCTCCTTTGTACCAGAGCCTATCCAGGCCTTGCTGGATGAATTGGAAGCGACTTTTGAGAAGTATAAGGATGATCCAGAATTTTTAAATGAATACCGGCATTATTTGACGGATTATTCAGGTCGGGAGACTCCGCTCTACTATGCAGAAAGTCTGACCCAGCACCTGGGCGGAGCTAAGATTTATCTGAAGCGGGAAGATCTCAATCATCTGGGCTCTCACAAGCTCAATAATGTTTTGGGGCAGATTTT
Organism: uncultured Streptococcus sp.; assembly: GCA_963547765.1. Lineage (GTDB taxonomy): Bacteria > Bacillota > Bacilli > Lactobacillales > Streptococcaceae > Streptococcus. Next base: position 20,369 of record CAUUSJ010000009.1, read on the forward strand.
ACTAGCTAAGCGCATGGGCAAGACTCGAGTCATTGCTGAAACTGGAGCTGGTCAGCATGGTGTGGCAACTGCAGCAGCCGCAGCTAAGTTTGGTATGAAGTGCGATGTTTACATGGGGGCAGAGGATGTAGAGCGCCAGCGCCTTAATGTCTTCCGCATGGAAATGATGGGAGCGACTGTTCATGCAGTGGAAACAGGCACCAAAACCCTCAAGGATGCAGTTGATGCAGCCTTTGGAGCTTGGATGAGTGATTTGGAAGCCTTCTATGTCTTGGGCTCAGCTGTCGGTCCTCACCCCTATCCAACGATTGTCCATGAGTTCCAAAAGGTGATTAGTGAAGAATCTCGCCGGCAGATTTTGGACAAGGAAGGTCGTTTGCCAGACTATGTCATTGCCTGTGTAGGTGGTGGATCTAATGCTATCGGCGCCTTCTCCCAGTATGTGGCGGATGAAGAAGTCAAGCTGGTTGGTGTTGAAGCAGCTGGACGGGGTCTTGATACAGACCAGCATGCGGCGACCATGACCAAGGGAAGCGTCGGAGTAGTGGATGGTATGAAGACCTACGCTGTCTTTGCTGAAGATGGTCAGATAGCGCCGGTTTACTCCATTTCGGCAGGCTTGGACTATCCTGGAGTTGGTCCTGAACATGCTTTCTTTAAAGATTCTGGTCGAGTAGAATACGTAGCAGCGACAGATGATGAAGCTGTGGATGCCTTGCTTCTCTTGACACAAAAGGAAGGTATTTTGCCGGCCATCGAAAGTTCTCATGCCATTGCTGAAGCTATCAAGCGAGCTCCGCAACTGTTATCTGACCAAATCATCATTATCAATGTATCTGGTCGTGGTGATAAGGATGTGGCAGCCATTGCCGACTATCTAGAAAAACGAAAATAAAATACCCAGCAGAAGAGTAGTAACATCCCTCCTTGCAGAGAGTTTGTGGTTGCTGAGAACAGACAGGAGAAGTTATGAAATGGGCTGTTGGAGTCAACATTTTGTCCTTTAGTTGAACTTTTATTATTTTGTTAGTATGCTTTGCTGTAAACCAGTATGCTGACTTGAACTAAAAGGGATCTAAATGACTGCAAATAGGTAAATGAGATGTGGAGCCTGAAAACTCCATAACTGAGGTGGCACCGCGATGATACGCCCTCACAGGATGAACTGTGCGGGCGTTTTTCTGTAGTTCTGGAGCCAGTTATGACAGTGGACAGGTGCTATCTGTTCTTGTGAAATGCGATCATGATTAGCAGATTGCTCCTACCTAAACGCTTCTGATTGAATAGAAAGAAACATTATGCTAAAGATTTTACCAGCTGATATTTTATCGCCGATTCTGGCTTATATGCGGATTCAGGGCGACCACAAGGTGATTTTGGAAAGTATTCCAAGAGATAGCGAGACAGCTCGTTTTTCTATCCTAGCCTATAATCCAGTCTTTGAAGTCCGCTATGAAAATGGCCGTTTAACAAAGAATGGGCAAGTTGTCGAGGCAGATCCATTGGACTATCTGCATGAGTTGGCAGTAAAAAAAGCTCATCATTCAGACCTGCCTTTTGGAGGCGGAGCCATCGGTTTTGTTGGCTACGATATGATTTCCCTCTATGAGGAGATTGGCCAGATTCCAGCTGATGTGATTGGAACGCCGGATATGCACTTTTTCGTCTATGAGAGTTACATGGTTTTTGACCATAAAAAAGACAAGGTCTATATCGTCGAGGAGGCCCTCTACAGCGATAGAAGCGAATCTGATTTGGCTGCTAGTCTGGAGCGTATCATGGCTGAGCTGGCGCAGCCAGCAGCAGATGAATTTTCACCGCTGGAACTGTCCAGCTTGAACTTCCAGAGCCATATCAAGCAGGCAGCTTTTGAAAAAATGGTGGAAGAAGCGCGCAGCTTGATTCGGCAGGGCGACATGTTCCAATGTGTGCTCAGTCAACGCTTTTCAGCAGAATATTCTGGTAGACCGCTGGATCACTATCGCAATCTGCGCGTGACCAACCCTTCCAACTATCTCTACTTTTATGATTTCGGGGATTATCAGATTATCGGAGCTAGCCCAGAGAGTCTAGTTTCTGTCAAGCAGGGTCAGGTTACGACCAATCCTATTGCTGGGACCAGACCGCGCGGGCAGGATGAAAGAGAAGATAAAGCCTTGGCGAAGGAGTTGCTGGCTGACGAGAAGGAAGTGGCGGAACACCGCATGTTAGTTGATTTGGGGCGTAATGATATTGGTAAAATCGCCCAGAATAACAGCGTGGAAGTCACTAAGTACATGGAAGTGGAGTATTTCCGCTATGTCATGCACCTGACCAGTGTAGTTCGTGGTCAGCTTCTGCCTCAACTGACAGCCATGGATGCGCTCAAGTCAACCCTGCCAGCTGGTACCGTCTCGGGCGCGCCTAAGATTCGAGCTATGAAGCGAATTTATGAGCTAGAGCAGGAAAAACGTGGTGTTTATGCGGGGGCTATCGGCTATCTGTCTGCGACAGGGGATATGGATTTTGCTATTGCTATACGCACTATGATTTTGAAAAATGGCAGAGCTTACGTTCAAGCTGGAGCGGGTATTGTTTATGACTCGATCCCTGCTAATGAATACCAAGAAACCATCAACAAGGCCAAATCAATGACCAAGATAGGAGAGATGCAATGATTTTATTGATTGATAATTATGATTCTTTTACTTACAATCTAGCCCAGTATATCGGCAATTTCGCAGAAGTTAAAGTCTTGCGAAATGATGATGCAGGCCTTTATCAAGCGGCAAAAGAAGCGGATGCCTTGGTGCTGTCTCCAGGTCCAGGCTGGCCAGCAGATGCAGGACGGATGGAGGAAGTTATCCGTGATTTTGCTGGTAAAAAGCCGATTTTGGGGATTTGCTTGGGGCACCAAGCCATTGCAGAAGTATTTGGCGGCAAGCTAGGTTTGGCTCCCAAAGTCATGCACGGCAAGCAAAGCATTCTGCGCTTTGAGGGGAATTCTCCTATCTATCGAGGGATAGAGGATGGGCAGCCGGTCATGCGCTATCATTCGATTTTAATCGAAGAGATGCCGGAGGACTTTGAAGTGACGGCTCGGGCGGCTGATGATAACTCGATCATGGCTATCCAGCACAAGAGCCTGCCTATCTATGGTTTTCAGTATCATCCAGAAAGTATTGGCACACCGGACGGCTTGTCGTCTATCAAGAATTTTATCGACTTAGTAAAGTAAAGGAGGATGTATGAAAGAAATTATTGCAAAACTAGCTGATTTTAAGGATTTAAGCAGCGCTGAGATGACAGATGTGATTGAGCGTATTGTCACCGGACGGGTGACAGAGTCCCAAATTGTAGCTTTCTTGCTTGGGCTTAAGATGAAGGGGGAGACGATTGAGGAACGAACTGCTTTGGCTCAGGTAATGCGAGGCCACGCTAAGCAGATTCCGACCACTATTCGCACTGCCATGGACAATTGCGGTACCGGTGGAGACAAGTCTTTCAGCTTCAATATTTCGACTACGGCAGCTTTTGTACTGGCAGGTGGCGGGATTAAGATGGCTAAGCACGGCAATCGCTCCATTTCTTCTAAGTCAGGCTCAGCTGATGTCTTAGAAGCTCTGGGTATCAATCTAGACTTGGATGCTGCTAGCTTGGGCAAGGTTTTTGAGCAGACAGGTATCGTCTTTCTCTTTGCAAAGAATATGCATCCCGCTATGAAATACATCATGCCAGCACGTCTTAGCTTAGGCATTCCCACTATCATGAATCTAACTGGTCCGCTCATCCATCCCATGAGTCTAGAAACTCAGCTTTTGGGGACCAGCCGGCCAGATATGCTAGAGAGCACAGCAGAAGTTTTGAAAAATATGGGCCGCAAGCGTGCAGTAGTCGTGTCGGGGCCAGATGGTCTAGACGAGGCAGGTCTTCATGGCCGAACCCAGTACGCTCTGCTGGCAGATGGGCAAATCAGCCTGCACAGCTTTCTGCCATCAGATATTGGCATGGAAGAAATATCTCTTGAAGTGATTCGTGGAGGCAATGCCAAGGAAAATGCAGAAATTCTGCTATCTGTCCTGCAAAATCAAGCCAGCCCCTATCTAGAAACGACAGTGCTGAATGCGGGATTGGGCTTCTATGCTAATGGGAAATCAGACAGCATAGAAGAAGGAATAGCTTTGGCCCGCCAAGTGATCGCTAGTGGCGTAGCCTATGAAAAACTCAAGCAACTACAGGAGTATCAGAAATGAGCAAAGAATTTCTCCCGACCATTCTAAAGCAAAAAGAGCAGGAAGTGGCGGCTATGTCCTATGAAGAGCTGCAGCCCCTGCGCTCGACCTATTCCCTCTACGAGTATCTCAAAAGCCAGTCCAAAGAGCTGCAGCTGATTGCTGAGGTTAAAAAAGCCAGCCCCAGTCTGGGAGATATAAATCTTGCTGTGGATATTGTGGAGCAGGTTCGCACCTATGAACGATGCGGTGCAGCCATGATTTCGGTCCTGACAGATGAGATTTTCTTCAAAGGACATCTGGATTACCTGAGAGATATTTCCAGTCAAGTGACCATTCCGACCCTCAATAAGGACTTTATCATTGATGAAAAGCAGATTGTTCGCGCCCGCAATGCAGGAGCAACGGTTATTCTTCTGATCGTGGCTGCCTTGCCTGAAAAGCGGCTACAAGAACTCTATGATTTTGCGACGGGGTTAGGCTTGGAAGTTCTGGTCGAAACCCATAATCTGGCTGAGCTGGAAATTGCCCATAGAATAGGAGCTCGGATTATCGGTGTTAATAACCGCAATTTAGTCACTTTTGAGACAGATATCAATACAAGTCTTCAGCTATCTGCCCATTTCAAAGATGACAGGGTTTACGTATCTGAGTCCGCTATTTTCAGCAAGGAAGATGCTGAGCTAGTAGCTCCTTATTTCCATGCGGTTTTAGTCGGAACAGCCCTGATGCAGGCTGAGGATGTAGCAGAAAAAATCAAGGAGCTGAAAATTGACAAAGGTTAAGATTTGCGGCTTATCAACGGCCATCGCTGTGGAAACGGCATGTCGGGCTGGTGCAGATTACATTGGATTTGTCTTTGCTGATAGCCGTCGGAGAGTCAGTTTGGAGCAAGCTCAGAAGCTAGCTGCCTTGGTGCCGCCTGCTGTCCGAAAGGTAGGAGTTTTCGTCTCTCCGAGTTTGGCAGAGCTGCAGGAAGCTATTTCAGTGGCAAGTCTGGATTTGGTGCAGATTCATGGCAATTTTGATGAAGAGCTCCTGACTCAGGTTGGCCGGCCGGTTATTCGAGCTTATCAGATCAAGGGAGCGTTAAAAGATGTCAGCCAACAAGCGGACTACCTGCTCTTTGATGCCCCTCTTGCTGGTAGTGGCCAGACCTTTGACTGGCAATCTTTTGACAAGAATCAAATCCATCAGCCCTTCTTTATCGCCGGTGGCTTGAATGCAGGAAATGTTCGAAAAGCTATTCAGCACTTTGCCCCTTACGCAGTTGATGTCTCAAGCGGGGTCGAAACTGACGGCCAGAAGGACTTGGAAAAGATAAAAGAATTTATAGAAAGAGTGAAACATGGCATATAATCAACCCAATCAAGAAGGATTTTACGGTGAATTTGGTGGACGATTTGTTCCCGAAACGCTGATGACAGCAGTTTTGGAGCTAGACAAAGCCTACCGTGAGAGTAAAAAAGACCCAGTCTTTCAGGCTGAGCTGGACGAGTTGCTGAAGCAGTATGTAGGGCGGGAGAATCCTCTCTATTTCGCTAAAAATCTGACAGCCTATGCTGGCGGTGCGAAGATTTATCTGAAGCGGGAAGACCTCAACCATACCGGGGCCCATAAAATCAATAATGCCCTAGGGCAGGTTCTGCTAGCTAAGAGAATGGGCAAGAAGAAAATCATTGCAGAGACTGGTGCGGGTCAGCACGGAGTAGCTACAGCTACGGCTGCAGCCCTTTTCAACATGGACTGTATTATCTACATGGGCGAAGAAGATGTCAAGCGTCAAGCTCTCAATGTCTTTCGGATGGAGCTTCTGGGAGCCAAGGTAGAGTCAGTGACCGATGGTTCTCGAGTCCTCAAGGATGCAGTCAATGCTGCCTTGCGAGCTTGGGTGGCTCAGGTCGATGATACTCACTATATTATGGGGTCGGCCTTGGGACCTCATCCCTTCCCAGAGATTGTTCGCGACTATCAGAGCGTGATTGGGCGTGAGGCCAAGCGCCAGTTTGCTGAGCAAAATGAAGGTGCCCTGCCAGATGCTTTAGTCGCCTGTGTTGGCGGTGGTTCCAATGCTATTGGACTCTTTTATCCCTTTGTAGACGATAGCACAGTGGCTATGTATGGAACAGAAGCAGCTGGGCGGGGTGTGGATACAGATGAACACGCTGCAACCTTAACTAAAGGCCGGCCAGGTGTTTTACACGGTGCCTTAATGGATGTCTTGCAGGATGAGCAAGGCCAGATTCTGGAAGCTTTCTCTATCTCTGCCGGGCTGGACTATCCGGGCATCGGTCCTGAACATTCTCATTTTAATGCTATCAAGCGCGCCACTTATGTCCCAGTCACGGATGAAGAAGCTTTGGAAGCCTTCCAGCTTTTGTCTCGTATTGAAGGGATTATCCCTGCTCTAGAGTCTAGCCACGCTATTGCTTACGCAGTTAAGCTGGCTAAGGAGTTGGGATCAGATAAATCAATGATTGTCTGCCTATCCGGCCGTGGTGATAAGGATGTCGTTCAGGTAAAGGAACGCTTGGAAAGTGAAGCGGCTCAAAAAGGAGGTGCCCATGACTAAAACACTCACTCAGCATTTAGAAGCCATCAAAAAAGCAGGTAAGGGAATTTTTCTTCCTTATATCATGGCTGGTGATCACGAGAAAGGTTTGGCAGGATTACCAGAAACCATCTCATTTTTGGAAAACTTGGGTGTGTCAGCTATTGAAATCGGCCTGCCTTTTTCAGACCCTGTTGCAGATGGGCCGGTTATTGAAGAAGCCGGTCTGAGAAGCTTGGGTCACCATACTTCAACCAAGTCTCTAGTCGCAAGCTTGCAGAATTTGGACACTCAGCTGCCTCTTATCATCATGACCTACTTCAATCCTATTTTCCAGTACGGCCTAAAAGATTTCGTCAAGGATTTGACTACGACACCGGTTAAAGGATTGATTATTCCGGATCTGCCCTACGAGCATAGGGACTTTATCTTGCCTCTGCTAGAAGATTCAGATATCGCTCTTGTTCCTTTAGTAAGTCTGACGACCGGCCTAGAACGTCAGCAGGAGCTAATTAAGGAGGCTGAAGGTTTTATCTACGCTGTAGCCATCAACGGTGTAACGGGTAAGAGTGGAAGCTACCGCAATGATTTGGACCAGCATTTGAGCAAGCTCCATGATATTGCAGATATTCCAGTATTGACAGGTTTTGGCGTTTCAACTTTAGAGGATGTTTATCGCTTCAATCAAGTCTCAGACGGAGTCATTGTCGGATCTAAGATTGTCAAAGCTCTTCATGAAAAGGACGACAGTATAGCAGCCTTTATCCAAAAAGCAGCAGCTTATAAGAAATAATCACCACCACACCAAACAAGAGACAGGGTACAAATGCTAGCCTGTCTTTTTTCTTTTTAAAGCAGAAACAGGCGAGACCGGAGAAGCTAGCGATTTGGATAAGAATGAGAATTTCTGTCAGGCTGAAAATGGCTGAGCAGGAAGCAAGAAAGAGAAAATCTCCAGCTCCGATGCGAATATAAAAAAAGAAGGCTAGAAGTCCTAGGATCAAAAAGAAAATCATGAGCGGATTGATACCTGCTGTAGCCATCAGCAAGAACTGAAAAATCAGCCAGATTAGAAGAGGGTATTCTTGCTCACGCTGATCGTAGATGGCTAGGGTCAAGCCCGTCATTAGCAGTAAGAGCTGGGCTAGCGAAAGATAGCCTAAACTCCAGCTTAGAAAAATCAAGCCCAGCACTAACTCAAAAGCAGCATACCAGACAGGAAGACGAATCTTGCAGAAACGGCAGCGGAAGCAACTAAGAAGTTGAGAAAGGATAGGGATCAAGTCCCGTGCTTTGAGTATCTGCTTGCAGTTGTCACAGTGGCTGCTTGGTGAGATGATGGATTGTTCTGGGAAGCGGTCAATAACTAGGCCTAAAAATGAGGCCAGAACCGTTCCGACTAGAAAAAAGTATAGATGAATCATACTTATTTATTCGTGATTTTGAGTAGAAAAATCTGAAATTTTACAACTTTTCTAATAAAGTAAAATTTTAAGTTTTAATACTTGACTTTCTTAATTAGAAGCATTATAATTAAAACATAATCAATAAAGATTAGAATGATTACAAATAAAAAGAGAGGTATCATTATGACTCAAGTAAAACATGGCGCTGCAGCAGACGTAGCAACTTTCACTAACCAAAATTCTTTACCAAAAACAAAAGCAGTTCTTAACCAAGTGGTTTCAGATCTTTATACAGCTCGTATCGCTCTTCACCAAGTTCACTGGTATATGCGTGGTGCAGGCTTCATGGTATGGCATCCAAAAATGGACGAATACATGGATACAATTGATGAAACCTTGGATGAAGTCAGCGAACGCTTGATTACTCTAGGTGGCAAGCCTTATTCAACTCTGACAGAGTTTATTCAACACAGCAAAATTGAAGAAAAGGCTGGCGAATTCAGCAAGAATGTTGAAGAAAGCTTGGAGCGCGTGATTGAAATCTTCCGTTATCTGACAGATCTTTACCAAGAAGCTCTGGATGTGACGGATGAAGAAGGCGACGATGTGACCAACGATATCTTCGTTGGAGCTAAGGCAGACCTTGAAAAGACGATCTGGATGTTGACAGCTGAGCTTGGCCAAGCACCAGGTTTGTAAAATGATGTTTAAAGAGGCTGGGACAAAAGTCCTAGCCTCTCAATTGTATTTGGCTTGTCGAGCAAGACGCAGTGGTTGAGTGGGCTCTACTACGCTGATTTCATCAGCTTTTACAGCCCTACTCAACTGTGCGGAGGTGGGACGACGAAATCGAATTCTAACGAATTACCGATTTCTGTCCCACTCTCTGTTTTTTCTTAAGGATTGTTTAAGCTTCTTCCCTTATACTAGGATTATCAAATGAAGACCTCCTAACTTTGTTTGATAGAACTCCTAAACTTTTCTTTTTCATAATAATCTCCTGAAAAGGCAGCCTCTGTGGCTGTCTTTTCTGTTTTGTCATCTTGAAAACTTTGCTAAAATCTGATAAAATATAGCTCATGAAAACACTCTATGATGTGCAGCAATTTCTTAAAAATTTCGGGATCATTATCTATATGGGCAAGCGTCTTTATGATATTGAGATGATGAAAATTGAGCTGGAGCGGATTTACGATGCTGGCCTGATGGATAAGCTTGATTATCTAGAGGCTGAGGCTGTCCTGCGCAGAGAACATCAAGTAGAGTTAAAGTATTTAGAAGATAAAGGGAGAAACTAGAATGGGAATTTGGACTTTATGGGCAATCTTGCTGGGAATGTTAGCTTGGATGGGCTTCAATTATTTCCGTATTCGTCGTGCAGCTAAGGTGGTAGATAATAGTGAGTTTGAAGCTTTGATTCGTCAAGGACAATTGATTGATTTGCGTGATCCATCGGATTTCCATCGCAAGCATATCTTGGGGGCGCGCAATATTCCGTCTCAACAGCTCAAGTCCAGTATCAATGCACTTCGCAAAGACAAACCAGTTCTTCTCTATGAAAATAGCCGTGGGCAACGTGTGACCAATGCAGCAATCTACTTGAAAAAGCAAGGTTTTAATGATATTTATATCCTGTCTTACGGTCTTGATTCTTGGACGGGCAAGGTTAAGACAAGCTGATTCTTTGTAGAAATATATACAAAGCTAACTACTTATAATTTAATTGGCCTTGTTTTAGATATTATCGGTCTGATTTTGGGCAATTCTCATTAAAAAGAAACTCAATTAGATTATAAAACAGAAAGAATTCTTAATATTGTCGGTATTGTCATTTCTGTTATCAACTGGATTTCAGGAATTCTTCTGACTATGAATGGATTTGTGTAATAAATAATAAAAAGGCTTATTTGAACAGAACCGCTTATAAGAACAGTATAAAAAGTACACTATACTGTTCTTATAAGGAGGTTCTTTTCTTATGGCTAAAAAAGGAAGTCAATTCACTACATACCATCCAGACTTTAAACTCCAAGTAGTAGAAGATTACTTAAGTGGAAAAAGTAGCGGTCTGAATTTAATTGCACGAATACAACGTGCTTGTCCGCGGGTTTGAAGCATCTCGTCCCAACCAAAAACTCGTGACAGACGTTAGTTATGTCTATTACAAAAATGGACGGATGTTTCTAATTGTCATAAAAGACTTATATGACAATTCTATTCTAGCCTATCAACTTTCCGATTTCAATGATAATCTTCTTGTTTTTGATAATTTAGATTTGGTCTTTAATGAAACATGGGATACGACACAATCTTGTATTCTCCATTCAGATCAAGACTTGCAATATACAAACGTTTAGTACTTAAGAAAATTAGATGCCTACGGCGTAACAATCTCTCACTCAGGTAGAGGAAACTGTTATGACAATGCTTGTTGTGAGAATTTCTTCTCCCATTTAAAGAGTGAGTCACTTAGTCTTCACAAACCAGAAACTAGAGATGAGTTAATCCAACAAATTGGTCGCTATATTCAGTGGTATAATTTTGGTAGGCCACAAGAAAAATTAAAAGGTATGCCCCTGTGGAATTCAGGGAGTCATACCTTCATCAATAATGTACTTTTTTACTGTCCAGTTTAACTGGGGCTTGACAATTCAAGCCTTTTTCTTTTACCAGGTTTGTTCCAAATAGCCTCTGATAATCTCGAGTTCGGAAGGATTCAGCGGTCGATAGCTGCCTTCTGCTAGATTGGGATCCAGCTGAAAATCACCGAAATGAGTGCGTTTGAGATAGGTGACTTTGACACCAACTGCTAGAAACATTTTCTTAACCTGATGAAATTTCCCTTCAGAAATGGTAACTGAGGCGGTGGAGTGCTCGAAGCTAGTCGTGTGAATCTGGAGTTGGGCAGGTTTGCAACGAGTGCCATCCAGAAAAACAATTCCTTGATGAAAAGCAACTATGGCTTCTTGGTCAAGAGGGCCGTTGACTTCGACATAGTAGGTCTTTGCGATATGGTATTGTGGATGGAGGAGCTGAAATCCCAGTGGCCCATTATCTGTAATCAGGAGCAGGCCACGTGTGTCGCGATCCAAACGGCCGATGGCGTAAAGCTGGTCGTTAAAATCTTCTGGGGCAATTAGATCTAGGACAGTCATCTTATCCGAGTCAGAATTGGCAGTGACAGTACCGGCGGGCTTGTTCATCAGAAAATAATGGTGGGCTAGGTGGTTTAAAGCTTTACCAGCTAGGCTAATGGACTGGAGGCCACTATCGACATTTTGGCTGAGGGAGCGAGCAGCTTGACCGTCAATTACAATCTGCCTTAGTCGCAGTTTTTGTTTCATCTCTTTCCGGCTAATCTTAGCTAGGGCTAAGAATTTATCAAGGCGCATGAGTTTTCCTTTCAAAGGTTTAGAGCGATTCTTTTTTTCTTTTTATCATACACTTTCGGAAGTAAAATTGCAAAAATAGCTACAGTTTACGATTTGCCTATGAAAACATTTACACTTGATTAGCCCGTGTTTTTTGGAAAAAACTGTGTTATAATTTTTAGTTGGAAATAAATAATAAGATTTAGAGGAAATCATGACAAAATTAAGAGAAGATATCCGTAACATTGCGATTATCGCCCACGTTGACCACGGGAAAACAACCCTTGTTGACGAATTATTGAAACAGTCTGAAACTCTTGATGCTCGTACAGAGTTGGCAGAGCGTGCTATGGACTCAAACGATATCGAAAAAGAGCGTGGTATTACCATCCTTGCTAAGAATACAGCTGTTGCTTACAACGGAACTCGCATCAACATCATGGACACACCAGGACACGCGGACTTCGGTGGAGAAGTTGAGCGTATCATGAAAATGGTTGACGGGGTTGTCTTGGTCGTAGATGCCTACGAAGGAACCATGCCACAAACTCGTTTCGTGTTGAAAAAAGCCTTGGAACAAGACCTTGTCCCAATCGTTGTTGTCAACAAAATCGACAAACCATCTGCTCGCCCAGCAGAAGTAGTGGATGAAGTCTTGGAACTCTTTATCGAGCTTGGTGCAGATGATGACCAGCTTGACTTCCCAGTTGTTTATGCTTCAGCGATCAACGGAACATCTTCTTTGTCAGACAATCCAGCTGATCAAGAAAAAACAATGGCACCAATCTTTGATACCATCATCGACCATATCCCAGCTCCAGTGGATAACTCAGATGAGCCTTTGCAGTTCCAGGTATCACTTTTGGACTACAACGACTTCGTAGGTCGTATTGGTATCGGTCGTGTCTTCCGTGGTAGTGTGAAAGTTGGGGACCAAGTTACCCTTTCTAAGCTAGATGGTACAACGAAGAACTTCCGTGTAACAAAACTCTTCGGTTTCTTTGGTTTGGAACGTCGTGAGATCCAAGAAGCCAAAGCAGGTGACTTGATTGCCGTATCTGGTATGGAAGATATCTTTGTCGGTGAAACTATTACGCCGACGGATGCTATTGAACCACTTCCAATCCTTCACATCGATGAACCAACCCTTCAAATGACCTTCTTGGTAAATAATTCACCATTTGCCGGTCGTGAAGGAAAATGGGTAACGTCTCGTAAGGTGGAAGAACGTTTGCAGGCTGAGCTACAAACAGACGTTTCCCTTCGTGTTGACCCAACGGACTCACCAGATAAGTGGACCGTTTCAGGTCGTGGAGAATTGCACTTGTCAATTCTTATCGAAACCATGCGCCGTGAGGGTTATGAACTTCAAGTGTCTCGTCCAGAAGTTATTGTAAAAGAAATCGACGGTGTTAAATGTGAGCCATTTGAACGTGTCCAAATCGACACACCAGAAGAGTACCAAGGATCTGTTATCCAAAGCCTTTCTGAACGTAAGGGTGAAATGTTGGATATGATTTCAACTGGTAATGGTCAAACTCGTTTGGTCTTCCTTGTTCCAGCGCGTGGTTTGATCGGATACTCAACTGAGTTCTTGTCAATGACTCGTGGTTACGGTATCATGAACCATACCTTCGACCAATACTTGCCATTGATTCCAGGGGAAATTGGTGGACGTCACCGTGGTGCCCTCGTTTCTATCGATGCTGGTAAGGCTACAACTTATTCAATCATGTCTATCGAAGAACGTGGTACCATCTTTGTCAACCCAGGTACTGAGGTTTACGAAGGAATGATCATCGGTGAAAACTCTCGTGAGAACGACTTGACAGTTAACATCACTAAGGCCAAACAAATGACCAACGTCCGTTCAGCTACTAAGGACCAAACAGCTGTTATCAAGACACCTCGTATCTTGACACTTGAAGAGTCACTTGAGTTCTTGAACGACGATGAGTACATGGAAGTAACGCCTGAGTCTATCCGTTTGCGTAAACAAATCTTGAACAAGCAAGAACGTGAAAAAGCTAATAAAAACAAGAAAAAACAAGCAGCAGAATAAATCATTGAGTTGACTGGTGGTAGAAAGGAGCAGCATGATTTACCTGATTATTGGAATATTGATCCTGCTTTTCTATGTATTTGCCATTCCAACTAGTATTAAGGGAACACTGAATGTCTTGACATTTGTACTTTTGCTGGTTGCCTTGATCATTTTGCTTGCTTTGGCAATTTTTCAAATTTTTAAATTGCCTGGAGAATTATTTGTGAGTATCTTTTTGATTATTATAACAGTGTGGGCCTTGATGGATATTGAGCGTCTAGTGCCATCTCAGAAATCAAAAGAACTTTAAACTCATAAACTATAAGGAAGGGATTAGGATTTCAAAGGTCGTGTAGACTTTTAAAATCCTAATTCCTTTTGTTTATCTAAAGCGATATTCTTCGATGGTGGTTTTGGATGAGTAGAAATATAATACAGTTACCGATGTTTTTTCGTTTAGAGAGAGCCTAATTCTTTTGAATGCTGTTGATCATCAGTGAGGAGGTCAGGTTTGATAAGGCACTGGCAATGAAATGTTTTGGATAGTTTTCACTTGTATAAACATGTTTTTTCGAAGATTTCAATAGAATAATATTTCTTCTTATTTATTAAAAGCTGCTAACAGTTAAAATAAAAGCCTGATATGACTTTTTTATTTTCGCAAAAAAAGGTAAAATAGAAGGTAGTATGAATGAAGAGGTACATGATGAAGACTATTTCAAAATTTGCCAATAAGAAAGTTTTGGTGTTGGGGTTAGCTAAATCAGGGGAGTCAGCTGCCCGTCTTTTGGATAAACTGGGAGCGATTGTGACGGTCAATGATGGGAAACCTTTCGAAGAAAATCCAGCAGCCCAATCTTTGCTAGAAGAAGGAATTAAAGTCGTGACAGGTGGTCATCCTCTGGAACTGTTGGATGAAGATTTTGAATGGATGGTGAAAAATCCGGGCATTCCTTACAATAATCCTATGGTCATGAGGGCTTTGGAAAAGAAGATTCCTGTTATTACTGAAATCGAGCTGGCTTATCTGATTTCGGATGCACCGATTATTGGGATTACCGGTTCCAATGGAAAAACGACTACGACAACCATGATTGCGGAAGTGCTAACAGCAGGCGGACAAAATGGTCTTTTATCAGGAAATATCGGATTTCCAGCTAGTCAAGTTGCTCAAGATGCGGGTGAAACAGATACTCTGGTCATGGAACTTTCTTCTTTCCAACTGATGGGAATCGAAGCCTTCCATCCTGAAATAGCGGTCATTACAAATCTGATGCCGACGCATCTGGACTATCACGGCTCTTTTGAGGAATATGTGGCAGCCAAGTGGAATATCCAAAAAAATATGACAGCTTCTGACTATGTCGTGTTGAATTTCAATCAAGATTTGGCGAAAGAATTGGCTAAGAAAACGGCAGCCAAAGTGCTTCCTTTTTCAACTCAAGAACAAGTCGATGGAGCTTACTTGGACGGCGATGTGTTGACTTTCCGTGGGGAAGCCATTATGAAAGCTTCTGAACTAGGCGTGCCTGGTAGCCACAATGTAGAAAATGCTCTAGCAACCATTGCAGTAGCCAAACTGCGCGGGATTGACAATCAAGTTATTAAAGAAACCTTGGCTCATTTTGGTGGTGTCAAGCATCGTCTCCAGTATGTGGGCGAAATCAATCAAGTCAAATTTTACAATGATAGCAAATCTACGAATATTTTAGCGACACAAAAGGCTTTGTCAGGCTTTGACAATAGCAAGGTCATTCTGATTGCTGGTGGTTTGGATCGTGGCAATGAATTTGATGAATTGGTGCCAGATATCAAGGGCCTGAAAAAGATGGTGATTTTGGGCGAATCGGCTGCGCGTGTTAAGCGGGCCGCGGATCAGGCAGAGGTAAGCTATCTGGACGCTTCAGATGTCAGAGATGCTACTCGCAAAGCCTTTTCTGTGGCGGAGCCTGGGGATGTTGTTCTTCTCAGTCCAGCCAATGCCAGCTGGGATATGTATAAGAATTTTGAAGTGCGGGGCGATGAATTCCTTGCCGTGTTTAAAGAATTAAAGGAATAAAATGAAAAAAATAGTATTTACAGGCGGAGGGACAGTTGGCCATGTGACCCTCAATCTTTTGCTGATGCCTAAATTTATCGAGGAGGGCTGGGAAGTCCATTATATCGGTGACCGTCATGGGATTGAGTACAAGGAAATTCAGAAATCAGGTATACCTGTTGTTTTCCATTCGATTGCAACTGGCAAGCTCCGTCGCTATTTTTCTTGGCAGAATCTTTGGGATGTTTTCAAAGTTGCAGGCGGCATTCTCCAGTCGTTGGGTATTATGTTAAAAGTCCGTCCCAAAGCCCTGTTTTCAAAAGGAGGCTTTGTGTCTGTTCCACCAGTGATAGCGGCAAAGGTGACAGGCGTTCCAGTTTTTATTCATGAGTCTGACTTGTCGCTTGGTTTGGCCAATAAAATCGGTTATAAATGCGCGACAAAGATGTTCACGACTTTTGAGCAGGCAGAAGGACTGAGCAAAGCAGAGCATGTTGGAGCGGTGACCAAGATCGCTGCCCTCCCTCAAACAGAACTAGCTGAGATTGAGAAAATCAAGGCCCATTTCACAGAAGGAAAACCTACCTTGCTCTTTGTTGGGGGCTCAGGAGGAGCGAAAGTTTTCAATGATTTTATTACCAAAAATAAGGATCGCTTGATTGAAAAATATAATATTATCAATCTGACAGGCGATGCTAGCTTGGATGAGCTTTCCCACCGTATCTACCGGGTATCCTATGTGACAGATCTATATCAGCCACTAATGGCTATGGCAGATGTCGTCGTGACACGAGGTGGTTCCAATACGATTTTTGAATTGCTGGCGATGAAGAAGTTGCAAGTGATTGTACCTTTGGGGCTTGGGGCAAGTCGAGGAGATCAGATTGAAAATGCCAATTACTTCTTGGAAAAAGGCTATGCGCTTAAAATCAATGAAGAAAACTTGAATCGGGTCAATCTCCAAGTAGCAGTGGATGATTTACTAAGAGAAAAGGATGCTTATTATCAACGAATGGAAAAAGCACCGGAATTAAAATCTGTAGATGATTTTTATGAAATTTTGAAGCAAGATATTAACAAAGGGAAAAAATGAAAAAAAGCAAGGAAGACAAGCAAGAGACTGCTCAACTTTCTCTTTCTGAATGGCAAGTCAGAAACAAAGAGTATCTTGAGAAAAAAGCTCAAGAAAAGGCAAAAAAGCAAGCTGAGTTAGAGAAAAAGAGAGCTGAACTAGAGCAGAAAAAAGAAGAAATGAAGGTAGAACTGGAAAATCAGGAGCCTTCTAACGAAGAAAATACAGTTTCCGAAGAAGCTGCCACAGACTCTCCTACAAATGAAGAAGAAACTGAATTGCAAGATTCTGAATCTGAAGGTGAGGAGCAAGAGGAAGTTAAAGAACAAGAAGAGCAAGAGGAGGAGGAAGTAGAGCAGCTTGAGCCTCCGAAAGTTCCAATTGAGAAAATTCATTGGTATCGAGCTTTGCCAGTTTTAGTGACAGGATCCCTAGTTTTTTTAGCTTCCCTTTATTTCCTCACACCGCTTGCAACCATGAAGACCATTGAATTTACTGGGAACAAGGTGGTGAGTCAGGAGGAGTTAAGAAGCAGTAGCAAAATCGATCAGCGCGATTACACTGTCACTGTTTACAAAAATCGCCATCATTATGAGCAAAATCTGAAAGCTTCTAGTCCCTGGATTGAAAATGTAGAGATGACCTATCAATTTCCGCTGACTTTCAAAATCGATGTTCAGGAATATGGCATTTTAGGTTATTTGCAGAAAGATTCTAAGTATTATCCTATTTTAACCAGTGGAGAATACGTAAAAAATGAGGTTGCGGCTGATGCTTTGCCGGAAGAGCGGATGGATGTGACCTTTTCGGATGCAGGCTTGATCAAGGAATTCGTTCAACAACTGAAGAATGTTCCCGATTCAGTCAAAAAGAGCATTAGAAAAGTTGATTTAACTCCTAGCAAGGTGACAGAGGATTTAGTGACTATTACCATGTCTGATGAACACCAAATTTTAGTTCCTATTTCTCATATTGCTAAGAAACTTCCTTACTATGAAGGAATTCATCCTCAGTTGGAAGTGCCAAGTGTGGTTGATATGGAGGCTGGTATTTTTAGCTATGCGCAAGGCACAGAAAATGAAGCTATCCATGAAGCTAGCAACGATGGACAAGATACAGAATCTTCGGCTCAACATGCAGAGCAATCTACCGAGCATTCTGCTCAATCTCAGGCAGAAAAGCCAGAGATTTCTGAAAATAACTAATTATTATAGATAAAAAACTGCGCCAATTTCGTATTTTTATGATATAATAAAGTTTGGATAACCCTATTTTCTAGAGTTATTTGTATTAGAATGGAAACGTGGAAGACAGAGAGGACTGATGTAATGGCTAGAGATGGCTTTTTTACTGGATTAGATATAGGAAGTAGCACAATTAAAGTGTTGGTGGCAGAGCACATCAACGGTGAAATGAATGTTATTGGAGTCAGCAATGCAAAGAGTGCTGGCGTTAAAGATGGGATTATTGTCGATATTGAAGCAGCAGCAGCGGCTATTAAGTCAGCAATTTCTCAAGCAGAGGAAAAAGCGGGGATTTCAATTGGACTAGTGAATGTTGGCTTGCCTGCAAATCTACTGCAAATTGAGCCAACTCAAGGAATGATTCCTGTGACTAGTGACTCCAAAGAAATTACCGATGAAGATGTCGAGAGCGTTGTAAGATCTGCCTTGACCAAGAGCATGACTCCTGACCGTGAAGTAATTACCTTCATTCCAGAAGAGTTTGTTGTTGATGGCTTCCAAGGGATCCGTGATCCTCGTGGTATGATGGGGATTCGCCTAGAAATGCGCGGCCTACTCTATACTGGTCCTCGTACAATCCTGCATAATCTCCGTAAGACAGTAGAGCGTGCAGGAGTGAAATTGGAGAATATCATAATTTCTCCTTTAGCGATGACAAAATCCATCTTGAACGAAGGAGAACGAGAGTTTGGTGCGACAGTCATTGATATGGGTGGCGGACAAACTACAGTTGCTTCTGTAAAAAATCAAGAATTACAATTTACCAATATCTATCAAGAAGGCGGCGACTATGTCACGAAAGACATTTCAAAAGTCTTGAAAACTTCTCAGAAATTGGCAGAAAGCTTGAAATTTAACTATGGTGTAGCTTATGTACCATTTGCAGGTACAGAATCTTTCCCAGTTGAAGTCATCGGGGAAGTTAATCCAGTTGAAATAACAGAAACCTATCTAGCTGAAATCATCTCTGCTCGTATCAAACATGTTTTTGAACAAATCAAGCAAGATTTAGATAGAAGACACGTGTTAGATCTTCCTGGTGGTATCGTCATCGTTGGTGGTGGAGCGATCTTGCCTGGCGTTGTAGAATTAGCTCAGGAAGTATTTGGCGTTCACGCTAAATTATATGTACCAAATCAAATCGGTATCCGTAATCCAGCTTTTGCTCACGTGATTAGTCTTTCAGAGTATGCGGGCAATCTGACCGAAGTGGATCGAATTGCACAAGCTGCTGTTCGTGGAGACGAGCAGTTGCGTCATCAAGCAACTAGCTTTGAACGTCCAAGCCACAGAGTACCCCGCTTTGATCATCAGCCGGTTGAACCGGTTCAACCAGTTCAAGAGGTGGAACCAGAAATTGCACCGCTTAGAAATGAAGAACCACAAGAGGAACCAAAGGCTAGTCTTACAGATAAGATGCGCAATTTAATTGGTAATATGTTTGAGTAAGGAGAATAAATAGATTATGACATTTTCATTTGATGCGGCTGCAGCACAAGGCGCAGTCATTAAAGTAATTGGTGTCGGCGGTGGCGGCGGAAACGCTATTAACCGAATGATCGATGAAGGTCTTGCTGGCGTAGAATTTATCGCAGCAAATACAGATGTGCAAGCACTTAGCAGTGCAAAAGCAGAAACAGTTATCCAGCTTGGTCCTAAGTTGACTCGTGGTCTGGGTGCTGGAGGTCAACCTGAGGTTGGTCGTAAAGCAGCTGAAGAAAGCGAAGAAGTCTTGACAGAAGCCCTTCAAGGAGCAGACATGGTCTTTATCACTGCTGGTATGGGTGGTGGCTCTGGTACAGGTGCTGCACCAGTTATTGCCCGCATTGCTAAATCAGTAGGCGCCCTAACTGTAGCAGTTGTGACACGCCCATTTGGCTTTGAAGGAAGCAAGCGTGGTAATTTTGCCGTTGAAGGAATCAATGAACTGCGTGAACATGTAGATACTCTTTTGATCATTTCAAACAACAATCTTTTGGAAATTGTTGACAAGAAAACTCCGCTTCTGGAAGCCTTGAGTGAAGCTGATAACGTATTGCGCCAAGGGGTTCAGGGTATTACTGACTTGATTACCAGCCCTGGCTTGATCAATCTTGACTTTGCAGACGTGAAGACTGTTATGGAAAACAAAGGTAATGCTTTGATGGGTATCGGTATCGGAAGCGGTGAAGAACGTGTTATTGAAGCAGCTCGCAAAGCTATCTACTCTCCACTTCTTGAGACAACTATTGATGGTGCAGAAGACGTGATCGTCAACGTTACTGGTGGCCTAGATATGACCTTGATTGAAGCAGAAGAAGCTTCTGAAATCGTTAATCAGGCGGCTGGTCATGGTGTCAACATCTGGCTTGGTACTTCTATTGATGAATCTATGAAGGATGAAATCCGTGTGACTGTTGTTGCAACAGGTGTTAAAGAGGATAAGGTTGATAAGGTAAGTGGATTGCAAGGTGTTAAACCTGCGAGCCGAGCTGAGCAAGTACGCTCAGCACAATCATCTGCTCATTATGATCGAAACTTCGATATGGCAGAAACAAGAGAAATGCCAGCTCCTTCCCATCGCTCAACTGTAGAAACTTCTAGAGCTTCAGCCTTTGGAGACTGGGATTTACGTCGTGAATCAATCGTTCGTCAAGCAGAACCTGTGCCTTCTAGCCGTGTAGAGCGCTTTACAGATATTAAGGAAGAAGATGACGAACTTGAAACACCGCCATTCTTTAGAAATCGCTAATTAAATGGATTTTCAAGCAAATAAAGATTTAATTTTTCAAAATGTTGCTCAAATAGTTGAAAAAGAAAATCGATTGAAGGACTCCGTAAACATTATTGCGGTTACCAAGTATGTTGACTGTGAAACAGCGAAAAAACTCGTGGATACAGGAATCAAACATATTGGAGAAAATCGAGTAGATAAGTTTCTTGAAAAATACCATGCTTTAAAGGAAGAAAACCTTACTTGGCATTTGATTGGTAGTTTGCAGAGAAGAAAAGTGAAAGATGTAATCAACTATGTTGATTATTTCCATGCTTTAGACTCTGTCAAATTGGCTCAAGAAATCAACAAGCGAGCAGATCATGTGATTAATTGTTTCTTGCAAGTCAATATTTCAAAAGAAGAAAGCAAGCACGGTTTTTTAGTTGAAGAACTAGATAGTGTTTTACCAGAGCTTGCAGCCTTAGAAAACATTTGCATTGTTGGCCTGATGACCATGGCTCCACTCGAAGCTGATCATCAGGAACTGAATCAGATTTTTTCAGAGGCACATCAGCTTCAATTAAACTTACAAAGCAAACAGTTAAAAAACATGCCCTTTTCTGATTTGAGTATGGGAATGAGCCGTGACTATCCCGAAGCGATTGCCAACGGCTCTACCTATGTCAGAATCGGAACAGCATTTTTTAAATAGGAAAGAACTATGTCATTTAAAGATAAATTTGATAAATTTATAGAATACTTTACAGAAGATGGAGAAAAGTCTGACTTACCAGTACAGCCTTTAGATGAATCTGATTCTGTTTTGAAGCCTGCAGAGATCGAGCCAGTTCCGGTTGCATCAGCAAAGGAAAACGCACGTACTCGTTCAGCTTCTTCACAAGTCCAACAAAAGCCTACAACGGAAAATATTACTAGATTGCATGCTCGCCAACAAGAACTGGCTCAGCATCGAGTGAAATCTAGTGAGAAGGTTACGATTGATGTTCGCTATCCGAAAAAATATGAGGAAGCAACAGAGGTTGTTGATTTACTTGTGGCGAATGAGAGTATCTTAATTGATTTTCAATATATGACGGAGGTACAAGCAAGACGTTGCTTGGATTATCTTGATGGGGCACGCTATGTTTTGGCTGGGAACTTGAGAAAAGTTGCTAGTACCATGTATTTGCTTACTCCAATCAATGTTGTCGTCAATGTAGAAGATATTCGCCTTCCCAACGATGTGGATCTGAGTGAATACGATTTTGATATGAAACGCAGCAGATAATTAATGATTTACTTTATTTTAAAATTAGTTTCTAATCTAATTGATCTTTACTCCCTTCTCGTCTTCGTCTATGCACTCTTGTCTTGGTTCCCTGGAGCTTACCAAACAGCCCTAGGAAGGCTTGTCGGTTCTCTGGTTGAACCATTTTTGCGTTTGTTCCGCAGGTTGCCTTTGCAGTTTGGTAGATTAGACTTTACTGTTCTGGCGGCACTTTTTGCCTTGAGAGTGCTTGATACCTTATTTCTACACTTCCTCGCTTCCTTGTTATTGCTATGGTAAACAAGATCTATCAGCATTTTTCTCAGGATGATCAAGATTTTCTGGATAAAAGCATGGAATTGCTTCAAAGAGTAGAAAATCAATATAGCTATGAGACGACTGCTTTTTTGAATCCTCATCAGGTCAATATTCTCAAAAATTTGAGTAAGCAATATGATGTGCAAGTATTTGCTAGTTCAGATTATTTTCCAAGTGAGTTTGCTAAAGTGTTGATTGCACCTAGCTATTATCAATTAGAACTCGAAGATTTTGATGTGGTCTTGCTAGAGATTACCTATGCAAGTAAGTTCTACAAGGTAACTCATTCACAAATTATGGGAACTCTTTTGCATCAGCTAGGGATTGAGAGGCGGACGTTTGGCGATATTATCGTTGTGGATGACCGTGCACAAGTATTTGTGGATAGAAGATTAGAAGAATATTTCATTACGAATGTTTTTAAAATAGCTAAAGTTCCAGTTCGGCTAAGAAGAGTTGATTTCAGAGAGCAGCTACAAGAGTCACCGGCGACTAAAACAACAGATGTTTTGGTCTCTAGTCTCAGATTGGATAAGCTGGTAGCGACAGTGTTTAAGTTATCACGTAGTCAAGCTGTAGAACTAATCATGGGGAAACAGGTAAAGCAAAACTACAGAACCATTGATAATCCTAGCCAACAGCTCTCTTTGGGCGATTTGATTAGCGTTAGGAAATATGGAAGATTTAAGATTTTAACAGAAAATGGTTTTTCCAAAAATGGGAAGCATAAACTAACAGTTGAATTATTACCTAGCAAATAAGGAGGAAATATGGCACTAACATCATTAGATATTAGAGATAAAGCTTTTTCGACCAAATTTAGAGGGTATGATATTGATGAAGTTGAAGAATTTCTTGATATCATTGTCAATGATTATGAGGAACTAATCCGCGAGAATCATGAGAAAGAAGCAAAAATCCGCAATCTTGAAGAGCGCCTAATTTATTTTGATGAAATGAAAGACTCGCTCAGCCAATCTGTTTTGATTGCACAAGATACAGCAGAGCGGGTCAAGCAGGCAGCACAAGAACGTTCAGGAAATATTGTACAGCAAGCAGAGCAAGATGCGCAACGTTTATTAGATAGAGCCAAGTATAAGGCAAATGACATTCTTCGTCAGGCTACAGATAATGCTAAAAGAGTAGCTGTTGAGACAGAAGAATTAAAAAATAAAACGCGTGTCTTCCATCAGCGCCTCAAATCGACAATTGAAAGTCAACTAAGTATTGTTGACTCTCCAGATTGGGAAGATATCCTTCGCCCGACTGCTACCTATCTTCAAACCAGTGATGAAGCCTTTAAAATGGTAGTTGAAGAAGCGCTTGGAGAGAAAGTCGAGCTAGAGGAAGAAGTGGATGTTACGCGCCAATTCTCACCTGAAGAGTTAGCTGAATTACAAGAACGAATTGAGCAAGCAAATCGAGATTTGGCAGAAACACAGACTCTTCAGACTATAGATGAAGAGCTGATCCAAGCACAACAGAAAGAAATTTTAGAATCTGGAGAACTTTCAGATTTGGATGAAGATTCTAAAGTTCAAGTGGATCTTTTATAAGTGCAGAAACACAAGGCAAATAAAATATTTTCAGCGAGCAGGTGGTGGTGAAAGACCTGTAATCCCTTTTGTTTGACTTATCATTCTGCTTCATCGTTTCTGAAGCGAGTAAGAAACGACGTCGGCCTACGTTACAGGCTAAGAGGGACAGGTTTTTTCCTGTCTAAACAAAGGTGGTACCACGAATTTTCGTCCTTTCGGA
This sequence comes from uncultured Streptococcus sp., assembly GCA_963547765.1. Taxonomy (GTDB): domain Bacteria; phylum Bacillota; class Bacilli; order Lactobacillales; family Streptococcaceae; genus Streptococcus. Next base: position 44,344 of record CAUUSJ010000009.1, read on the forward strand.
GAAGTTTGTGGTTTTTTATTTTGAAAATTATGATGGAATAAGGAGACTAAATGAAACTCAAAGAAACCCTGAATCTTGGGAAAACTGCATTTCCAATGCGTGCTGGCCTTCCAACCAAAGAACCAGTTTGGCAAAAAGAATGGGAAGAAGCAAAACTTTACCAACGTCGTCAAGAATTGAACCAAGGAAAACCGCATTTCACCTTGCATGATGGACCTCCATATGCAAACGGAAATATCCACGTTGGACACGCTATGAACAAGATTTCTAAAGATATTATTGTTCGTTCAAAATCGATGGCTGGCTACTATGCGCCTTACATCCCAGGTTGGGATACTCATGGTCTCCCAATCGAGCAAGTCTTGGCAAAACAGGGTGTTAAACGCAAAGAAATGGACTTGGTTGAGTACTTGAAACTTTGCCGCGAGTACGCTCTTTCTCAAGTTGATAAACAAAGAGAAGACTTTAAACGTTTGGGTGTTTCTGGTGACTGGGAAAATCCTTATGTGACCTTGACTCCAGACTATGAAGCAGCTCAAATCCGTGTCTTCGGTGAAATGGCTAAGAAAGGCTATATCTATCGTGGTGCCAAGCCAGTTTACTGGTCATGGTCTTCTGAGTCAGCCCTTGCTGAAGCAGAAATTGAGTACCATGATTTGCTTTCAACTTCCCTTTACTATGCTAACCGCGTCAAAGACGGAAAAGGTGTGCTAGATACGGATACCTATATCGTTGTATGGACAACCACGCCATTTACCATCACAGCTTCTCGTGGATTGACAGTTGGAGCAGATATTGATTACGTTTTGGTCCAACCTGCTGGTGAAGCTCGTAAGTTTGTAGTTGCTGCAGAGTTGTTGACTAGTTTGTCTGAGAAATTTGGTTGGGCTGATGTTCAAGTCTTAGCGACTTACCGTGGTCAAGAATTGAACCACATCGTGACAGTCCACCCTTGGGATACGGCTGTAGATGAGTTGGTGATCCTTGGTGACCACGTTACGACTGACTCTGGTACAGGTATCGTCCATACAGCTCCTGGTTTTGGTGAGGATGACTACAATGTCGGTGTTGCCAACGGTCTTGAAGTTGCTGTAACAGTTAATGAACGCGGGATTATGATGGAAAATGCTGGTCCTGATTTTGCGGGTCAATTCTATGACAAGGTGGTTCCAACTGTTATCGAAAAACTTGGTAACCTCCTTCTTGCCCAAGAAGAAATCTCTCACTCATATCCATTTGACTGGCGTACGAAAAAACCAATCATCTGGCGTGCAGTACCACAGTGGTTTGCATCTGTTTCTAAATTCCGCCAAGAAATCTTAGACGAAATTGAAAAAGTGAAATTCCATTCAGAATGGGGTAAAGTGCGTCTTTACAACATGATTCGTGACCGTGGCGACTGGGTCATCTCTCGCCAACGTGCTTGGGGAGTTCCCCTTCCTATCTTCTATGCTGAAGATGGTACACCTATCATGACAGCTGAGACCATTGAACACGTGGCTCAACTCTTTGAAGAGCACGGCTCTATTGTCTGGTGGGAACGTGATGCCAAAGACCTCTTGCCAGAAGGATTTACGCATCCAGGTTCACCAAATGGCGAGTTCAAGAAAGAAACGGATATCATGGATGTTTGGTTCGACTCAGGTTCTTCATGGAATGGAGTAGTGGTCAACCGTCCAGAACTCAAATACCCAGCCGACCTTTACCTAGAGGGTTCTGACCAATACCGTGGTTGGTTCAACTCTTCACTTATCACATCTGTTGCCAATCATGGTGTAGCGCCTTACAAACAAATCTTATCACAAGGTTTTGCCCTTGATGGTAAAGGTGAGAAGATGTCTAAATCCCTTGGAAATACCATTGCTCCAAGCGATGTTGAAAAACAATTCGGCGCTGAAATTTTGCGTCTTTGGGTAACAAGTGTTGATTCAAGCAACGACGTGCGTATCTCTATGGATATCTTGAGCCAAGTCTCTGAAACCTACCGTAAGATCCGTAACACTCTTCGTTTCTTGATTGCTAATACTTCTGACTTTAACCCAGCGCAGGATGCAGTCGTTTACGATGAGCTTCGTTCTGTTGATAAGTACATGACCATTCGCTTTAACCAGCTTGTGAAAACGATTCGTGATG
>CAUUSJ010000010.1:0-42027 GCA_963547765.1 uncultured Streptococcus sp.
GGGACGACGAAATCGAATTCTAACGAATTACCGATTTCTGTCCCACTCTCTTTTTATTGCATTAAAAATATAAATTATTGTTATTGCTTTGTTTTTGAGAGATCAAGGCTGATTATGATGAGGGTAAAAAAGAATGCAGACAAGAGGCCTTTTGTGGTACTGTTTAGAAAAGGCTTGTCAAAAATATAAAAATTATAAGCAGAAAAACCTAATCCAAGGAGAGTTATCATAGCTGAAATAGCCAGCAGAATTAACCAAATTTTTCTTTTATCCATCATGAAGACCATCCTTTGTTTTCTATGGACTAAGTATATCATAATAAGCAAAAAGCGACAAGACATGGAAGTCCGATTGTAGAGTCTATTTCCTGACTTTTCATTCTAATTTCATCTGCAGATGTAGAAATAGTCATTTACTAGATAAAAAAATGAGGCAGTCTTGATTTCTGCCTCATTATTAGTTTATTAGAAAAATGGATTGAAATTCTTTTCGTGGCCAATCGTTGTGTCATTTCCATGACCGGGATAGACGCGATAGTCTTTGGGCAAGATAAATAATTCTTCGCGGATGCCAGCAAGTAGCTGGTCCAGATTGCCAGTCGGTAGATCTGTTCGGCCGATGGTTTCACGGAAGAGGGCATCACCAGTCAGAACGACCTGATCTTCTGGGAAAATAATGGAAACTCCTCCAATAGAATGACCAGGTGTCTGAACAGCATAGAAATGAAAGTCGTCTAGTTGGTAGTCTTGGTGATAGGTGAAATAATGTTCGGCAGGTCTGAGAATGATGTCTTCCAAATCTGCATGGCGGTCAAGACCAGATAGATTATCTGTCGGAGTATAGAGCCAGCTTGCTTCGCTCTCAGCTACATAGACGGGTGGATTGGCAAAGTTATCTCGGACCTTATCCAGACTCATAATATGGTCGTAATGCGTATGAGTCAGCAAAATAGCAGTGATGGGCTTAGCAATTTCTTCTAGCTTGCGTTGGATTTTTCGCCAGTCGCTGCCGGGGTCAACTATGATGACATGACAGTCATTTTCAAGGATGTAAGTGTTTTCAAAAGCGATGAGATTGACAATTTTGTGAACTTTCATTGGGCTTCCTCTGTGTATGTTTTCTCAATAAAGAGTGTAACAAAAAAGCAGAAATTTTGCACAAAATTTATTTTGAGGCTCAGCTTATTTTCAGATGTCTCAGGCTGGCATTTGTGATATAATCATAGCAGTATGACACAATCGAACTATAAATATGCTGTCATCGACTTGGAGGCTACAAGTGCGAACAGCAATGCAAAAATTATTCAAATCGGCATTGTCATCATTGAAAACGGGGTGATTTGCCAAACGTATGAAACAGATGTGAATCCGCATGAGGATCTGGATGAGCATATTAAACAGCTGACAGGATTGGATGATCAGCGCTTGCGTCAAGCTCCGGATTTCTCACAGGTTGCCCGTGAAGTTTACGAGCTGATTGAGGATGCGATTTTTGTCGCCCATAATGTCAAATTTGATGCCAATCTATTGGCAGAAGCTCTCTTTTGGGAAGGCTTTGACTTGCTGACTCCAAGAGTGGATACGGTTGAACTAGCTCAGGTTTTCTATCCGAGTTTTGATAAATATGCCTTGGGGAATCTGTGCGAGCTTCTGGAGATTCCTCTGGAAAATGCTCACACTGCTTTGGCAGATGCTCAGGCAACAGCTCAGCTATTTCTAAAAATCCAAAAAAAGATGGCAGGACTGCCAAAAGCTTTGCTAGAGAAGGTTCTGGAATTTTCCGATAGTCTTATCTATGAGTCACGGCTAGCGATCGAAGAGATTTTTCAGTCGATGCCAGATGATTCTGGTCAGGCTTTGCAGGAGACGCACGGCATCTTTTTGAAAAGGCCGAAAATCTTGCCGCCTGAGAAGAAACTTTCGCAGGACTTTCTGACAAATCTTTATCTGCTGGGGCTGGACGAGCGCCCCGACCAGCTGACATTTGCGCAGTATGTGACTGATGCGCTTAGTCAGACTGCCGCTAGCTTTTTGGAGGCCCAGACAGGACTTGGCAAGACCTTTGGTTATTTATTGCCCATTTTGGCTCATGGTCGGGAAAGAGTCTTGGTAACCGTTCCAACGAAGATTTTACAGGATCAACTGATACAAAAGGAAGGTCGACTCTTAGAGGAAGTCTTTCATATCTCCTTTCATAATCTCAAAAGTCCCGAAAATTATCTGAAATTAGATTATTTTTATCAAAGTCTCTCGGTCTTGGATGATAATCGCCTTGTTAATCGTTGTAAAATGCAGCTTTTGGTTTGGCTGACAGAGACCGAGACGGGTGATTTAAATGAAATCGGCCAGGCTTATCGTTTCGAGTCTTACTTTAGCCAGATACGCCATGATGGGAAATTAAGTAAGCATTCGCTTTTTTATGAAGAGGATTTTTGGCGACTGGGGCAGGTCAAGGCGGCTAGCAGTCGTGTCGTGATTACCAATCATGCTTATCTTTTGACGCGCCTAGAAGATGACCAGTCTTTGCTGGACAATCGGATGTTGGTGGTGGACGAGGCTCAGAAAATGTTTTTTGCTTTGGAAAGTTTTTCGCAGGCCAGTATCAATTTGACCAAGCAATTGCAAACTATCAGTCAGGCTCTACAGACAGAAAAACGGATTTTACAAGAACGCCTCTTGCAAAGCATCCAATTTGAACTGGCAGATGCTGCCGAAAAGCATCGGGGCAAGACCAGTGAATTGGATTCTAAGAAGATAGCCAAGCTGCGTCAGGATGTGTCTGAACTGGATGAGAACTTGCTGCCAGAGCTCAGGGAATTATTTTCAACCAAGTACCAATACTTCTGGCTAACGGAAGAACAATTTGCAGATCATCGTGTGGCAAGACTTCATGCTGGGCGCTCAGAGCTTATGAGATTTAAGGATTTCCTGCCTGAGACAGTTAAGGTGATCTTGGTTTCTTCTACTTTGGAGATTAGTTCCAAGGTAAATTTGCCTCAGTTATTGGGCTTTGAGGATTATCATTTTTATAAACTTCCTCAGCAAAAGAAGCCCCTGCAGAAACTTTTCTTAGATCTAGATTTTCCAGATGTGGTGGAGTTATCAACGCAGGAATATGCTGAGAGGATTGTTGCAAGCTTGGAGAGTTTAGCTCCACTGAATCTGCCAATGGTGGTTCTCTTTACCTTCAAGGATTTATTGCTGGCCACTTCAGACCAGCTGACCTTGCCGCATTTGGCCCAGTATAAGAACGGCGAGCCAGCCAATATCAAGCGTCGTTTTGACAAGGGAGAGGCCACTATCTTGCTGGGAGCAGGCAGTTTCTGGGAAGGAGCGGATTTTGCTCAGCAAGAGCAAATCATTCAGCTCATCACGCGGATTCCTTTTGATAATCCCAAAGATTTCTTTGTTCAAAAAATCAATCATCATCTGAAGGTAGAAGGCAAAAATCCTTTTTACGATTATCAGTTGCCGTCAGCTATCTTACGATTGAAGCAGGCCATGGGGCGAACCCGTCGCAATGAACATCAGAAGTCGGCGGTTATTCTTCTGGACAATCGTATTTCAATCAAGCGCTACGGTCGGCAAATCCAGCAAAATCTGAACCAGCTGGCATCTCTAGAAATGCTTTCGAAACAGGATATTTTAAAGGAATTAAGAGAATTTTTCGACTAAGATTGCTTGAAAACAGTCAATTCATCTGGCTGTTTTTCTAAATGATTGCCAATTTTCTCGGCTACTGAAGTCAAAAATTTGTTATAATGAAAAGAATAGGAAGAAGGTTGTGACGTGAAAAAAAATCTACCAGGAATTGCTCTATCGTTTGTGATAGCAGCTGTTTCCATTTGTTTAGGAAATTGGTTTCCGCTGATTGGATCCAGTGTGTTTGCCATCGTTTTAGGAATTTTGCTCAGTAATTTATGGAAACTACCAGATGCCTTTCAGCCGGGCTTGACCTATTCAGGAAAGAAACTACTTCAATATTCTATTATCTTTTTAGGATTTTCCATGTCAATCGGCAAGGTCTCTGCAACGGGTTTGTCTTCTTTGAAGATTAGTATTTTGACTATTTTGATCGCTTTTCTTGCGGCTTATGCAGCTGGGAAATTCTTCAAGATGAGACGGATTTTAACCATTTTGATTGGTTTTGGAACGGCAATCTGCGGTGGTTCAGCTATTGCAGCAGCTTCGCCTATTCTAGAAGCGGAAGAAGAGGACATTGCTTTGTCTATTTCAACGATTTTCTTTTTCAATATTTTAGCTGTGTTTATCTTTCCTTTTCTGGGCCACTTCATGCAAATGTCTGATGCCTATTTTGGGACTTGGGCAGGGACGGCCATCAATGATACTTCGTCAGTCGTCGCGGCAGGTTATACTTACAGTCAAGCGGCGGGCGATTTGGCAACCATTGTCAAACTAAGCCGAGCGCTGATGATTGTACCCGCCTGCCTCATCTTTTCAGGTTATCGATATGTCCGAGATAAGCGATCAGCGCAAAAAGTAGATCTAAAGAAAATTTTTCCCTGGTTTATTTTGTGGTTTGTCTTGGCTTCTGTGGTGAGCAGCTTGGGAATTTTCCCATCAAATCTAGTCCCTTACACGAAGCTGTTGTCCCAATGGCTGATGGCTATGGCCTTAGCCGGGATTGGAGCCAAGGTTTCATTCAAACAGTTCAAGGAAGCTGGAGCGGGTCCTTTATTAACCGGAGCTTTTGCTTGGTTCTGCGTCGTAGTCTCTAGCTTGATTATCCAATATTTTTTGTAAGAAAGGAAAATTATGCCTTCACAGCAAAGAACATTTGAGTCTCGGATTGATTACAGCTTGCTTTTACCTGTCTTGCTCTTACTATCAATCGGAGTTACGGCTATTTATATAGCGGTTAGTCATGATTATCCAAATAATGTCTTGCAGATTGTTGGTCAGCAAGTGGTTTGGATTTTATTAGGCTTTCTGATTAGCTTTATCGTTATGTTTTTTAACACTAAGTTTCTTTGGAAAATGACGCCTTTTCTGTATGTTTTAGGCTTAGGACTTATGGTTCTTCCACTTGTATTTTATAGTGAGAACTTAGTGGCTTCTACAGGGGCGAAAAACTGGGTATCTATTCGCGGTGTTACCCTCTTTCAGCCATCTGAATTTATGAAAATTTCATATATTTTGATGCTGTCGCGAGTTGTAGTGAAGTTTCTGCAGCAAAATAAGAACTATGAGCGGACCATTGCTTTAGATCTCTTTTTGATTGTAAAATTAGCATTATATACCTTGCCGGTTTTGTTGCTTTTGGCTTTGCAGAGTGATTTGGGGACAGCTCTAGTATTTGCTGCAATTTACTGCGGTATTGTTCTCTTATCTGGTGTTTCGTGGAAGATTATTCTACCGATTTTCTTGACAGTATCCCTTCTTTTTACTGTCTTTATGTTGATCTTTATTTCAAATGGTGGCCGCGCTTTTCTCCATGGTTTAGGGATGCCGACTTACCAGATCAATCGGATCTCAGCCTGGCTCCATCCGTTTGAATATGCTCAGACAGTAACCTATCAGCAGGCACAAGGACAGATTGCTATCGGAAGCGGAGGTTTATTAGGTCAAGGATTTAATGTCTCAAATCTTCTAGTACCTGTCCGTGAAAGTGATATGATTTTCACCGTGATTGCAGAGGATTTTGGTTTTCTTGGTTCGAGTTTGGTGATTGTTATTTATTTGTTCTTGATTCATCGTATGCTTCAGATTACTATTAAGTCCAACAATCAGTTCTACACTTATATCTCGACCGGTCTCATTATGATGCTGCTCTTTCATATTTTTGAAAATATTGGTGCTGTGACAGGGATTTTGCCTTTGACAGGGATTCCACTCCCCTTCATTTCTCAAGGGGGGTCCTCCATTGTCAGCAATCTCATCGGAATCGGCCTTCTACTGTCTGTCTCTTATCAAAATAGCCTAGAAGAAGAGAAGCATGCCGTGACTCCGTCTGTTCGTAAAAAAATTGTACTTAGAAAAATAAAATAAGAAGTGGATACCTTGTATCCTAGAAAGGTGTTGTACATGAAAAAAGTAGCTCTCATGTTAGCCAATGGCTTTGAAGAAATTGAAGCCCTCGCCGTTGTCGATGTCTTGCGTCGTGCAGGCTTTATCTGTGATATGATTGGTTTTGAGGAGGCTGTGACAGGTTCTCATCAGATTACTGTCAAAGCCGATCAAGTCTGGAATGGGAATCTATCTGCTTATGATATGGTCGTTCTTCCAGGCGGTATGCCAGGATCAACAAATCTGCGAGATGATGACCGCTTGATGGAAGTTCTACAGGAATTTCAAGCAGAAGATAAATTTGTCGCAGCGATTTGTGCCGCTCCGATTGCCCTTGACCGCGCAGGCCTGCTGAATGGCAAGAACTTCACTTGCTACGATGGAGTGGAAGCAAACATTGAGAACGGTAGCTATCAGAAGCAGACTGTTGTCGTAGATGGAAAGCTAATCACCAGCCGTGGTCCATCTACAGCCCTGCCTTTTGCTTATGAGTTGGTTCACCAGTTAGGCGGAGATGCGGACCAATTGGCAAGTTCTATGCTTTTTAAAGACGTTTTTGAGAAGTAAAAAATTCACTCGATTTTCGGGTGAATTTTTTCTGTCTAAGTTGGATAAAAAATCGATGAAAATATGCTATTTCATCATAAATAAAAGCCCTTTTTTTCAAAAAATATGATATAATAAAGGGTATGAATTATCAAGATTATATCTGGGATTTGGGTGGGACTCTCTTGGATAATTATGAGACTTCAACCGCAGCTTTTGTCCATACTTTGCAGGACTTTGGTCTGACTGCGAGTCATGATGAAGTTTATAAGGCTCTCAAGGTCTCAACAGATTATGCAGTCCGCCAGTTTGCCCCTGGAAATAAGGAATTTTTAAAGGCTTATAAAGCGAACGAGGCCAAGGAATTGGAGCATCCGATTTTGTTTGAGGGAGCTTCAGAATTATTAGCACAAATTATCCAGCAGGGTGGCAGAAATTTTTTGATTTCTCACCGAGATGATCAGGTGTTAGAGATTTTGCAAAAGACGCAGATCAGTGCTTATTTCACAGAAGTAGTGACAGCTACTAATGGTTTTAAACGCAAGCCAGACCCTGAGTCTATGCTGTATTTAAAAGACAAGTACCAGATTAAGTCTGGGCTGGTTATCGGAGATCGACCGATTGATATCGAAGCTGGTCAGGCGGCAGGATTTAGCTGCTATCTCTTTGATAATATGAAAAATCTTGAAGAATTTGTAGATATTGAACTAGAAAAGGAATAACATGACAGAAGAAAAGCAGCAAGACATACAAGCGCAAGAATATGACGCCAGTCAGATTCAGGTCTTGGAGGGCTTAGAAGCCGTTCGGATGCGCCCTGGTATGTATATCGGTTCGACCTCCAAGGAAGGTCTGCACCACTTAGTATGGGAAATTGTTGACAACTCGATTGATGAAGCCTTGGCTGGCTTTGCCACTCACATTCAAGTTTTTATTGAAAAAGATAATTCGATTACAGTTGTTGATGATGGTCGAGGTATTCCGGTTGATATTCAGGAGAAGACAGGCCGTCCGGCTGTAGAAACCGTCTTTACTGTCCTTCACGCAGGAGGAAAATTTGGCGGTGGCGGCTACAAGGTTTCAGGAGGTCTGCATGGTGTAGGTTCTTCCGTTGTAAATGCCCTGTCTACTCAGCTAGATGTTCGCGTTTATAAAAACGGTCAGATTCATTACCAAGAATACCGTCGTGGTCATGTAGTCGCGGATCTAGAAGTCATCGGTGAGACCGATCGTACAGGTACGACCGTTCACTTTACACCAGATCCAGAGATTTTCACTGAAACAGTAGAATTTGACTTTGAAAAGCTCAATAAGCGGGTACAAGAACTGGCCTTCCTCAATCGTGGTCTCAGAATTTCCATCACCGATAAGCGAGATGGAATGGAGCAAGTCAAGGATTACCACTATGAAGGTGGGATTGCCAGCTATGTCCAATACATCAATGAAAACAAGGATGTAATCTTTGAAACACCGATTTATACCGACGGCGAAATGGACGACATTACGGTTGAAGTAGCTATGCAGTATACGACTGGCTACCATGAAACAGTCATGAGCTTTGCTAATAACATCCACACCCACGAGGGAGGAACGCACGAGCAAGGTTTCCGGACTGCCCTGACAAGGGTTATTAATGACTACGCCAAGAAAAACAAGCTTCTCAAAGAAAATGAGGACAATCTGACAGGGGAAGATGTGCGTGAGGGACTAACAGCGGTCATCTCTGTCAAGCACCCTAACCCTCAGTTTGAAGGTCAGACCAAGACCAAGCTGGGCAATAGCGAAGTGGTCAAGATTACCAATCGCCTCTTCAGTGAAGCTTTCTCAGATTTCCTTTTGGAAAATCCTGCGGTAGCTCGAAAAATCGTTGAAAAAGGAATTTTGGCTTCTAAGGCCAGAATTGCTGCTAAGCGAGCTCGGGAAGTAACCCGCAAGAAGTCTGGTTTGGAAATCTCTAATCTGCCAGGAAAATTGGCTGATTGCTCGTCCAACAACCCACAGGAAACAGAACTCTTTATCGTGGAGGGAGACTCAGCGGGTGGTTCAGCTAAGTCTGGGCGTAACCGTGAATTTCAGGCTATTTTGCCGATTCGCGGTAAAATTCTCAACGTTGAAAAAGCCAGCATGGATAAGATTCTGGCTAATGAAGAAATCCGCAGTCTCTTTACTGCTATGGGAACGGGCTTTGGAGCTGACTTTGATGTCAGCAAGGCTCGCTATCATAAATTAGTCATCATGACTGATGCGGATGTGGATGGAGCTCACATTCGGACGTTGCTCCTAACTTTGATTTACCGCTACATGAAGCCGGTTCTGGAAGCAGGCTATGTCTACATCGCCCAACCACCAATCTATGGTGTCAAGGTCGGTAGCGAGGTAAAAGAATACATCCAGCCAGGTGCTAATCAAGAAGAAGAACTGCAAGCTGCTCTCGAGCGCTATAGTGAAGGTCGCTCTAAGCCGACGATTCAGCGCTACAAAGGTTTGGGAGAAATGGATGACCATCAGTTGTGGGAAACGACCATGAACCCAGAACACCGTCTAATGGCGCGAGTTTCTGTCGATGACGCAGCAGAAGCTGATAAGATTTTTGATATGCTGATGGGAGATCGTGTAGAGCCTCGTCGTGACTTTATCGAAAAAAATGCAGTATATAGCACACTTGATGTCTAAAAAGTTAGAAAAAACAACCATTACAATTGAATTTGTGATATAATCAATATGTTTGCTTTTTAGTAAAAGAATGAAGGAGTTTTATATGTCTAATGGACTGATTATTCTCATTATTGTAGTAGCAGCACTATTAATTTTAGGCTATTTTACTGCTATCTATATGAGAAAACGAAATGAAGCGAAGCTTCGAAGTTTGGAGGAGAAAAAAGAGGAGCTTTACAATCTTCCCGTGAATGATGAAGTGGAAGAAGTTAAAAATTTACATTTGATTGGGCAAAGTCAAGTGACTTTCCGTGAATGGAATCAAAAATGGGTAGATCTCTCTTTAAATTCATTTGCTGATATTGAGAACAATCTCTTTGAGGCAGAGGGCTACAATAATTCTTTCCGTTTCCTCAAAGCCAAGCATGCGATCGAAAACATTGAAAGCCAAATTGATTTAATTAGTGAAGATATTCATGCAATTCGTCAAGCTTTAGAAGATCTTAAAAAACAAGAATCTAAAAATAGCGGACGAGTTTTACATGCCCTAGATCTATTTGAAAATTTGCAGCATACTGTGGCTAGCAATCCTGATGCTTATGGACGAGCTCTTGCAGAAATTCAGAAGCAAATGGAAAATATTGAGTCTGATTTCTCTCAATTTGTTACTCTCAATTCTTCAGGGGATCCTGTGGAAGCGGCAGAAATCTTAGACAAAACAGAAGATCGCATCTTGGCACTGACACAGATCGTCGAAAAAGTTCCAGCAATTGTAGAAGACTTGACTGAAAAATTACCAGATCAATTAGAAGATTTGGAGTCTGGCTACCGTAAATTATTGGAAACCAATTATCATTTTATTGAGACTGACTTAGAGGCTCGTTTCCAACAACTTCGTGCTAGTTTGAAGCGAAATGAAGAAAATCTTGCGGCGTTGGAGTTGGATAATGCCTTGTATGAGAATGAACAAATTCAAGAGGAAATCGATGCCCTGTATGCCATCTTTACTCGAGAGATTGAGGCTCATAAAGTCGTTGAGAAGTTGGTGAACTACCTTCCTGACTATTTAGAACACACTAAAGAGAATAACCAACAGCTTCAAAGCGAAATGGAACGTTTATCACATTCCTTCTTGCTGCCAGAACCTGAAATAAATCATATCAAAGATTTGAAATCTGAATTATCTGCTCAAGAAGCAGTAGTTCACTCTTCACTTGAAGATACAGCTGAAATGAAGAAACCTTTCTCATTGGTTAGAGAAGAGTTGGAAGCTATTCAAGACCGATTGAAAGAAATCGAAGATGAACAGATTGAACTTGGTGAGCAACTAGAAAAGATCGAAAAAGATGATGTCAATGCCCGTCAAAAAGTTACGATTTACGCCAATAAATTGCATACGATTAAGCGATTTATGGAAAAACGTAATTTACCGGGTATTCCAGAGTCCTTCTTAACAATTTTCTTTGGAGCAAGCGACTATATTGAGGAGTTGGCTAGAGAGTTGGAAGCAACTCGTGTGAATATCGAATCTGTTAACCGCTGGTTAGAGATTCTGGCAAATACAATGAATGAATTGGAAGAAGAGACATATCGAATCGTTCGAAATTCTACCTTAACAGAGCAGTTGCTACAATACTCTAACCGTTATCGTTCCTTCGATGATAATGTGCAGGCAGCCTTCAATGAATCCCTTCATGCCTTTGAAGTTGAATTTGATTATGCAAAATCTTTGGAAATTATTTCAAAAGCCTTGGATATTGTTGAGCCTGGGGTTTCAGCTCGTTTCATCAACTCATATGAAAAAACACGCGAAAATATTCGCTTCTAAGAAAGTTCCTTCGGGAACTTTTTTTCTTTGCAATCTAGCTTGTCTTGTCACTGAAAATCCTGTATAATACAACAAATCACAGAAATATGAGGTGAACAGATGAGTCAGGTCACAGGTTTATTGGTTATGGATGTAGATAGCACTCTTATTATGGAAGAGGGCATTGATTTGCTGGGCGAGGAAGCTGGAGTTGGGCAGCAAGTGGCTGCTATCACTGAGCGAGCTATGCGCGGGGAATTAGATTTCGAGGCTGCGTTACGGGAGAGGGTTTCACTTTTGGCGGGACTTCCGGAAACTACCTTTTCTCGGATAGCTGACAAGATTCATTTCACGCCTGGCGCCAAAAAATTAGTAGATGAGCTGCATGCGCGGGGCTACAAGGTTGGCTTGGTTTCAGGTGGCTTTCATGAAACGGTGGATAGACTGGCTGAAGAGCTAGGAATTGACTATGTAAAGGCCAATCGCTTAGAAATCAAGAATGGCTTGCTTACAGGTCATGTGTTGGGAGACATTGTTAGCAAAGATACTAAAGTTCAGATGCTGAAAGAATGGGCTCAAGAAAACAATTTGGAATTAAATCAAACCATTGCCATGGGGGATGGCGCCAATGATTTGCCTATGATTCAAACAGCAGGCATTGGAATTGCTTTTAATGCCAAGCCAATTGTAAGAGAGCAAGCACCCTATCAAATCAATGTTTATGACCTCTATCAAGTAATGGATATTTTAGATGGGAAGGAAAAATAGGAGGAATGATGCATATCTTGTTAGCACCAGATTCTTTTAAGGAAAGTTTGTCTGCCGTTCAGGTAGCAGAAGCCTTGAAAGAAGGTTTCTCCCAAGCCTTGCCAGAGGCGACTTTTGACTTACTGCCTATTGGAGATGGCGGCGAAGGGACTGTGGCTGCCTTGGTCTCTGCTATGAAGCTAAAAGAGTTTCGTCACTGGGTAACTGGACCTTTCGGCCAGCCAGTCGAAATGAAATATGCAAGACAAGACCAGCTCGCTCTCTTTGAAATGGCAGATTTAGTGGGACTGGCTTTAATTTCTAAGGAAAAACGCAATCCTTTAGGGTTGGAAACCAGAGGTCTGGGGGAGCTGATTCTTCATTTGGTCGAACATGGAGTCAAAAAGATTTTCGTCGGTGTTGGCGGCTCGGCAACGAATGATGGAGGAATCGGTATGGCAGCTGGTCTGGGCTATGAATTTTTTGATGAAAACAATCATCAACTGCGGCCTGTCGGTTCCTCTCTAGGGAGAGTTGCCCGAATTTCTGCGGAACGTGTTCCAACTTGCTTGGATGATATAGAAATCGAAATTTTGACAGATGTGTCCAATCCTTTATGTGGGCAGCAGGGAGCAACGCAGATCTTTGGACGGCAGAAAGGTCTGCCTGAATGGCTTCTTTCATCTGTCGATCAGGAAATGAAGAAGTTTTATGAACTGGCCAATCCGAAGATTTCCACCCAAGCTGGTGCTGGTGCAGGAGGGGGCATGTCAGCGGGACTAGTAACATTTGCCAAGGGGAAAGTTGTGTCAGGAATTGATACCTGTCTGGATTTGCTGGATTTTGACCGCATAGTTAAAGAAGCGGACTTGGTTGTTGTCGGTGAGGGACGCATGGATAAGCAGTCTTTGGCAGGAAAGGCTCCAGTTGGGGTAGCAAGGCGGACGCCAAAAGAGATTCCTGTTCTTGCGATCTGTGGCAGTTTGGCTGATGATTTACCTCCATTTCCTAGGGAGAATATCCATGCAGCTTTTCCCATTATCTCCCAAGTTGCAGATTTGGACGTAACCTTAGCTCAAGCGAGGGAAAATCTGGTTCGTACAGCTCGCAATATTGGCAACCTATTAGCCATCAAAAAAAGAGAGTGGGACAGAAATCGGTAATTGGTTAGAATTCGATTTCGTCGTCCCACCTCCGCACAGTTGAGTAGGGCTGTAAAAGCTGATGAAATCAGCGTAGTAGAGCCCGCTCAACCACTGCGTCTTGCTCGACAATCCAAAGACAATTAAGAGGCTAGGACTTTTGTCCCAGCCTCTTTTTCAGTAAATATTCGATCTCTTTGACAATTAAGCCGTTTGCAAATTCAAATAGATCACAAGATAAATCACCATGGTCATTGACCAAAATTGTTAGAATCCGACTTTGCTCAGAATTGCTGTGATAGTATTGGCAACTAAACTGTGCGGAACTATTCTGATAAGCTTCCTTTATCCTGTGGAGGTAGGCTTCTTTACCTTGAATGATTTCTGGGGATTCTCCATGCAGCTCCCAGACGACATGATCGTCTAAAAAAGTTTGATAAATGTCCCAGTCGCGCTGATTTTCCGCTTCGAAAAAGGAAAATAATTTTTCTAAATTCGTCATTTATGAAACATTTTTTTCCATAGGGAGGTTTTCTTGTGGGCAGACGATTTACTCTCTGCTGGGTGGAGGATGTCGGCAAATTGCTTGCTCAAGTCTTTTTCTTCAACGGTCACAGGATGATCACTATGGATCACCAAACCAAAAGGAGAGGATTGGCAAAAGGCGGAGACAATGGTGGCCTCACAACCTAGGTCTTTGGCTGTTTTTAGGTAGAAAACCTGCTGGCTGGATATGACTTCAGGCGATATTTTGACTGTGACGGGATGGTAGCTTTCAGTGATGTTCTCAACTATTTCTTTAAAATGCTGTTTTAGAAGCGAAGAATTGGCATCCGAAATAGAGCAGTAAGCAATCACCCGCTCTTCAAAAGTTTCCAGGAATTTGCGTTGTTCATCAGGATTGAGCTTAGCATTTCCCTGAGATTTTTCCATGATAATGTTATTTAGATCTGTCATATTTCTAGTATATCATAAATAAAGGATTTCTGATTTTCAAACTGTTATGAAAAAGATAGGATGTAACCGATTGCATTTTAAAAATTGTGATTTTTCAAGCAAAGCTGCTGTTTTTCCTTGAAAAAAAAGCGCTTTTGAGGTATCATAGACTAGTAAATAATTTTAAACAATAAGGAGAGTCAAAATGTCAATTATTACTGATGTTTACGCTCGCGAAGTCCTCGACTCACGCGGTAACCCAACACTTGAAGTAGAAGTTTATACTGAATCAGGTGCTTTCGGACGTGGTATGGTTCCTTCAGGAGCTTCTACTGGTGAACACGAAGCAGTTGAACTTCGTGATGGTGACAAATCTCGTTACGGTGGTCTTGGTACACAAAAAGCTGTTGACAACGTAAACAACATCATTGCTGAAGCAATCATCGGCTACGATGTACGTGACCAACAAGCTATCGACCGTGCTATGATCGCACTTGACGGTACTCCTAACAAAGGTAAATTGGGTGCAAACGCAATTCTTGGTGTGTCTATCGCTGTAGCTCGTGCTGCTGCTGACTACCTTGAAATCCCACTTTACAGCTACCTTGGTGGATTCAACACTAAAGTTCTTCCAACTCCAATGATGAACATCATCAACGGTGGTTCTCACTCAGACGCTCCAATCGCTTTCCAAGAATTCATGATCGTACCTGCTGGTGCACCATCATTCAAAGAAGCTCTTCGTTGGGGTGCTGAAATCTTCCACGCTCTTAAGAAAATCCTTAAATCTCGTGGTTTGGAAACAGCCGTAGGTGACGAAGGTGGATTCGCTCCTCGTTTCGAAGGAACTGAAGATGGTGTTGAAACTATCCTTGCTGCGATCGAAGCTGCTGGATATGTTCCTGGTAAAGATGTATTTATCGGATTTGACTGTGCATCATCAGAATTCTACGATAAAGAACGTAAAGTTTACGACTACACTAAATTCGAAGGTGAAGGAGCTGCTGTACGTACTGCTGCAGAACAAATCGACTACCTTGAAGAATTGGTAAACAAATACCCAATCATCACTATCGAAGATGGTATGGACGAAAACGACTGGGACGGTTGGAAAGCTCTTACTGAACGTCTTGGTGGTAAAGTTCAATTGGTTGGTGACGACTTCTTCGTAACAAACACTTCTTACCTTGAAAAAGGTATTGCAGAAGGTGCTGCTAACTCAATCCTTATCAAAGTTAACCAAATCGGTACTCTTACTGAAACATTCGACGCTATTGAAATGGCGAAAGAAGCTGGTTACACTGCCGTTGTATCACACCGTTCAGGTGAAACTGAAGATTCAACAATCGCTGACATCGCAGTTGCAACTAACGCAGGACAAATCAAGACTGGTTCACTTTCACGTACAGACCGTATCGCTAAATACAACCAGTTGCTTCGTATCGAAGACCAACTTGGTGAAGTTGCTGAATACCGTGGTTTGAAATCATTCTACAACTTGAAAAAATAATTCCTTCTAATGGAATGAAGCAAATCCCTTGAGGCTAACTCAAGGGATTTTTAATAAATAAGGGGAGATTTTTGGAATGTTTTATTTCATTTTGTATATCCTAAGCAGAGAGTGGCTAGCTCTTACTGTTTTATTTATAGGCCTCTTTTTGGCTTATAAACGCAAATCATGCTCTCTGGCACTTTTGGCAGTTCTTTTATTTCTTATAATCACTAGTATATTCTGGTATCCTCAGTTCAGCCCATGGTTTGCTTTTCCCTTTTTATTTCTTGTTTCCTATTTATTGGTAAAAAGATATAGGTGGGTTCTTTATCCCGCTCTTGCTCTAGGAGCATTGTTAGTGGCATTTTCTCCTATTCTTGGTTATCTTTTCACGGTTTATGTCCCAGTGACCCATTATGCCTATCTTGAGGAAAAAGGGCAGACAGTAGTGGTTCGGGAAGATTATTATGGAGCATTTTTTAGTGAAAGTGATATAGAAATCACGACCTATGTAAATGGTCAACTCCCTCTTGCCAATAAGATGGTTTATGAAAAGGTTGACTTACATGATTTTAATAAGGACAAAGATGTCGATAAGGACATTTTTCTTGCTCAACCCTTGACAAGGGAACGACTGGAAGAATTACATGATTTTATGAATCGGAAATAGACTAATAAGGCTCGATCAAATATAAAAGCTGTTGGAATTTTATCCAACAGCTTTTTTAAATAAGATTTTAGAAAATAGACTTAACTTTGTTGATGACGTCGTTGAGCCCTTTTGAATTTGCGACCAAATCTTTAGCCTTATCTAAGTATTCACCCAGCTCATCCTTGTGGTCTTCGACAAATTTCTTAGCTGCATCAAAATCTTTCTTTTCGATCAATTCTTTTACTTGGTTAAACAATTCTACTGGATTCATTTTGAATACTCCTTTGATAATTTTCTTTTGATTATTGGAAGGTCACGCAGACAGCTTCAGGCACATAGAAATCATGAGAAATTTCTGTTAATCGGCCTGTTTCAGAATCGCGTTTGAAGACAGTTGCATTGTCCGAATCTTGGTGGACAGCGATGAGGTAGTTTTGGTCAGGTGTGATATTGAAATCGCGCGGATTTTTACCCTTTGTTGGCGTGATTTCAACGAGCTGTAGACTTCCATCAGCTAGAATTTGATAAACAGCTATTGAGTCATGACCGCGGTTAGAGCCATAGAGGAATTTTCCGTCGGCAGAGATGCGGATGGCTGCAGTGCCGTTAAAATCTTCAAATCCTTCTGGGAGAGTTGAGATGGTCTGCAGGTGTTCAAACTGACCAACGCCATCATAAATCAATACTTCGATGGTAGAGTTTAATTCGCAGATAAGGTAAGCAATTTTATAGTGGTTATGAAAGACAATGTGGCGTGCCCCGGCTCCAGCAGCACATGTGTAGGTGGCCAATTTGTTCAGTTGTCCGTCTTCCGTCACATCGTAGGTAGTGACTTGATCTGTTCCGAGGTCACAAGTAATCAGATATTGATCGGGAGTCAAGTCAGCATAGTGGACATGGGCAGAGGCTTGATTGGCGTGAGGTCCTTGCCCAACATGAGTGTCTGAATCAGCTAGTTTTAGGCTGCCATCTTCTTGCTGCTTGTAGACCAGCACTTGTCCCTTGTGGTAGTTAGCTCCGTAGACAAGGCCTCTTTCATTATCTACAGCAACATAGCAAAGCGGCGCGCCTTCTTCAACCACATGATTGAGCAGCTGCCCTTCTTGGTCATAGGTAGCAATCCCACCTCGTCCATCTTTTGCACCAACGGTGTACAGATGATCAGCTTGGTCAAAGGCTAGATAAGTAGGGCTTGGTTCTTCGGCTACTAATTCTAAGTTTGAGAGTTCTCCCTTTTCAGTGTCAAAATCTGCCTTGTAAATTCCTTGGGAAACTCGTCGGGTGTATGTTCCAAAATAAACTGTTTGAGTCATGTTTCCACCTCATTCTTTTAAAATCAATCTATTATACCATAAAACGACTTAAGAAGCTGTTTGGATAGGAAAAGTCTTGTGTTTAGAGGAGAATTCAAAATTTTATCAAAAAATAGATAAAAAACAGATGGTGGGTAGGAAGGGGATAGACCACTTTGATAGAATGGAATTGTTCAAAAAAACAAATACGATCAGGAAAGCTCAAAATTCCTGTTTTCTAAAACAAAGGAGAAATCAAATGAACGTAAAAAAATTCGCTATGCTTGTAACTCTTATCGGAATGTCTGTCTTCTTCCTAGCTGCATGTGGCTCTAAGAATGCTGACAATAAAGAAATTAGTGATGGGAAAAAAGTAGATTTTAAGAAAGATGCTGTTGATCAAAAAACGAAAACAGTAGACGGCAAGGAAGTGACAGAGTATACCATGCCGGACGGAAATGTGATTCAAATCCCAGCGGATGGAGAAGAATTACCAACAGATGAATCTGAATCAACTGATAAATAAAAGTTAGAACTTGTAGGTTGGAGGCAATATGTTTCAAATAAAAAAAATGAATCGTAAAACCATTCTATTGGGGAGCACGGTCATTCTTGCTTGTGCAGGGCTGGGAGGCTATGTACTTCTTCATCAGGTTAATCAACAACAAACCATGCAAATGGTTGATAATAAGATTGATTCTCTGACGGTCCAGGATGCTGTCAATAACAGTAAAAAAACAAGCCTGGTTTTATCTGGAGAAGTAGTTGCTAACAATAGCAGTAAGGTCAAAATTGACCCATCTAAAGGTGAAGTTAAGGAAGTATTTGTCAAAAATGGCGATACTGTTACGCAAGGGCAGCCCCTCTTTTCCTATGTGACCTCTCAGGAATTGACAGCCCAGTCTGCTCAGTATGATGCTCAAGCTAAGGCCAATGGCATTACGACTGCTCAAACCAGCGCATCAATCAAATGGGAAACTTATAACCGTAAGCTGGCTAGCCTCAATGCCCTTAGGAATAAATACAATTCTAGTAAGGATGAGTCTCTCTTGGATCAGATAAAATCTGCTGAAGATGAACTGGCTCAAGCGCTCAGTGACGCAAAGACTGCTGACAATGAAGTAACGAATGCACAGATTGAGGCTGAAAAGGCTCAGGTGACCGCTCAGACGGAATCAGACCGTATGAAATATGATACCGTGACGGCTGATACAGCGGGAACTATTACCTCTATGAACGAAGACTTACCGACTCAGTCCAAGGCTAAAAAGGAAGAAGAAACCTTTATCGAAATCATGGATAAGTCTAAGACTTTGGTAAAAGGGACTGTCAGCGAATTTGACCGTGAGAAGCTGAGCGTAGGTCAGAGAGTAGATATTGTAGACCGCAAAGATCCTAAGAAGCGCTGGAGTGGCACCGTCACTCAGGTCGGCACCTTGACAACTGCAAACGCTGGAAATAGCAATGGTGGAAATAAACAACAGGAAAACCCCAACCAAGGCAAGTTCCCTTATACTGTCGAGCTGGATCAGGGTGGTGAAATGCCACTTGTAGGCTCCCATTCTTATGTCAATGTCGTAGAAAATGCTCCTGAAGCCGGCAAGGTAGTCGTCAATAAAGCCTATACTTTCAGTAAAAATGGCAAGACCTATGTCTGGAAGGTAGAAGGCAAAAAGGTGAAAATGAAGGAAGTTAAGACCAAGAAAGTTTCTGACCGTTTGGTAGAGATTACAGAAGGTCTGACTATGCAGGATACCATTTCGACGCCTAGAGAAGGCATGAAAGACGGGATGGAGGTAGGACAGAATGTTAAAGCTTAAGGACATCCACAAATCTTATCAGCAGGGCAGTCAGGAATTTCCGATTTTGAAAGGAATTGATTTGCATGTGAAAGAGGGGGATTTTCTAGCAATCATGGGGCCGTCTGGATCAGGTAAGTCCACTTTGATGAACATTATCGGATGTTTGGACAAGGCTAGCGCAGGTTCTTATCATATCGAAGGGACTGACGTCTCTGACCTGTCCGACAACCAACTATCTGATTTGCGTAATCAGAAGATTGGCTTTGTTTTCCAGAATTTCAACCTCATGCCCAAGCTGACAGCCTGTCAAAATGTTGAACTGCCTCTGACTTACATGAAAGTCCCTAAAAAAGAGAGACGCGAGCGCGCCTTGGAAATGCTACGACTGGTCGGCCTCGAAGAAAGAAGTGACTTCAAGCCTATGGAGCTGTCCGGTGGTCAAAAGCAACGGGTAGCCATTGCGCGTGCCCTTGTGACTAATCCCAGCTTTATCTTGGGAGACGAGCCGACTGGGGCGCTGGATACTAAGACCAGTGTTCAGATTATGGAGCTGTTCAAGCAATTTAATGAACAAGGTAAGACCATTGTCATCATTACCCACGAGCCGGAAGTGGCTCAGCTTTGCAAGCAAACAGTTGTCTTGCGGGATGGTAATATAGAGACTAGGGCATTAGGATAGAAGGGGGCTATATGGAAGATATTTTTGTAGCTCTAAACTCAATCCTGTCGCATAAAATGCGCTCTGTGCTGACCATGCTGGGGATTATCATCGGGATTGGCGCTATTATTGCTATCTTTTCCATCATTGAAGGAAATACGGAAAATACCAAGCGTCAGCTGATCGGTGGTACTAACAATACCATTAAGGTTGTCTACGACAAGAAGAGTTCGATTGACCCTTCTATTCCAGAGAAATCCCAAGCGCAGAAGCCTTCCTACATTCCCTTTATGGGAGAGGATGTCTTATCCAAAATCAAGGAAATTCCTGGAGTTAAAAATGCTTTGATGACTTATGGTACGGACGAAAAGATTTATTATCTTAGTCAAAAGTCATCTGGCAAGGTTCAGGCGGTTTCTCAGTCGGTAGCTGACATCAAGCAGCAACGGCTGTTGGAAGGTGAGGGCTTTGACTCTGAAGCCTTCAAAAATCAAGAGCAAGTAACCTACCTAGAAAAGACTCTTTATGATACTCTCTTTCCTAAGGGAGATGGCATCGGTAAATATGTAGAAGTTATGGGCAATCCTTTTAAAGTTATTGGCGTCTTTGAGTCAACTGAGCAGAGTGGCCTAACCTCTGGTTCGGAAAAGGTGGCCTATATTCCTCTGCAACAATGGCATCGGATTTTTGATACCATCAATGTCAGCCCAGAAGTAACTGTTCAAACACACAAAGCCGATGATTTGAAGAAGGTGGCCAAGAAAGTTAGTGATTATCTCAATCAGCAGATGCCCCAGTCAGACTATATGTTTGGTGTGCTAAATCTGCAAGAATTTGAGCGCCAATTGGATAACCTAAACCAGTCTAACTTTGTCTTGCTAGCGGGTATTGCCAGCATCTCCCTCTTAGTCGGAGGTATTGGGGTTATGAATATCATGCTGGTCTCAGTGACAGAGCGGACGCGTGAAATCGGGATTAAAAAAGCTCTAGGAGCTCGGCGCAAGATCATTCTCAAGCAGTTCCTGATCGAAGCGGTCATCCTGACTCTGATGGGAGGAATTATTGGTGTGGTAGCAGGTATCGCCTCTGGCTTTGCTATTACCCAGTCTTTGGCCTACCCATATATTTTATCTCTGTTTTCGGTCTTTGTAAGTTTGCTCTTTTGTTGTATAATAGGAGTAGTATTTGGGCTCCTGCCGGCTGTGAAAGCATCCAAGCTGGATCCAATTGAAGCCCTGCGATTTGAATAAATAAAGGAGAATCAAGCATATATGCACAAGATTTTAGTAGTGGAAGACGATACTACGATCAATCAAGTCATTTGTGAATTTTTAAAAGAAAGTAACTATGCAGTTACACCAGTCTTTGATGGAGGCGAGGCTTTGCTTCAATTTGAAGCAGAGTCTTTTGACTTAGTTATTTTAGACATGATGTTGCCAACCATGAGTGGACTGGATGTTCTCAAGGAAATTCGCAAGACTTCTCAGATTCCGGTCATGATCCTGACAGCGCTAGATGATGAGTATACTCAGTTAGTCAGCTTTAACCATCTCATCAGCGACTATGTGACCAAGCCTTTCTCACCACTGATCTTAGTCAAACGGATTGAGAATATTCTGCGACGAAATACGGTTGCTTCAGAGATTACTGTCGGCGAATTGACCGTCTCTATCGATGATTGTACAGTTTACTGGCAGGAAGAAAAGATGCCTCTGACCAAGAAAGAGTACGAAATCTTGCAGGCTCTAGCCAAGAGAAAGGATCACTTAGTGACCCGCGATCAGCTCATGAATACCATCTGGGGCTATAGCGAGCTAGATAGTCGGGTGCTGGATAATCATATCAAGAATATTCGTAAGAAGATTCCAGGTATTCCTCTGAAAACCATCACAGGTATGGGCTATCAGCTTGGAGGAGAAGACACGTGAAGATTGTCAAAAAGAACTTCCTCTTGACGACTTTCATCATCTTTGTCGTTGTGACAATCGTTCTATCCACTCTCTATTTCGCCATGCCGGTTTATTACCAGCAGGTCAAGGGGGGAGAAGCCCAGCGTGAGTTTGCTCAGGTAGCCAAGCAGGTCAAGGGAAAGTCCAGCCAAGAAATCAGTGAGCTTTTGAGCAATTATAGCAAAAAAAGCAATCAGATCTGGTTCACCTTGCTGGCAAAAGACAATACAATTCTTTACCCAGCACTCGAAACGAATGGAGACAGCTCTCTCCAGTTGACCATTGTCCCAGCCATTGCCAATAGCAATTATGAGAGTAAGACCCTGTCAGAAAGTTTTCGGACATCGGATGGCAAAGAAGTAGTCCTGCGAGGGGAATATTCCCTGCAACCCGTTTCGGATGCCAGTCGGATCTTGCTCAATCTCTATCCCTTTGTATTATTCTTGTCGCTGAGTCTGGGTGGGCTTGCCGCCTATCTCTATAGTCGGACCTCCAGTCAGCGAATTAAGGATATCTCTTCTAGCACTCGGCAAATGACCAGCCTGCTTCCAGACGTTTCCTGCCAGGTGAAAGGGCATGACGAGATTGCTGATTTGGCTCAGGATATCAATCACTTATATGCCAATCTCTTAACTAGTATGGAAGCCCTGCGCTTGGAAAATGAAAAAGTTGCAGAAAGCGAGCGCGAAAAGGCAGAATTTCTTCGAATGACTTCCCACGAACTCAAGACACCCATCACCAGTATGATGGGAATGATTGACGGGATGATTTATGGAGTGGGCGATTTTAAAGATCGGGACAAATACCTGCAGAAGTGCCGCGAAATATTGGAGGAGCAATCAGGCTTAGTCCAGTCCATCCTAGCCATTTCAAAACTAGAAATGACCATGGAGACAGAACGAGAAATCTTCTCTCTCAAAGAGCTGCTTGAGGCAAATATCAGTACATACAAGGTTCTGGCGGACCTCAAGCACTATCATTTTAATGTCCAACTCTCAGAAGCAAAAGTCCGAGGTAATAAGACTTATTTACTAAAGGCTATTAAAAATCTGATTGACAATGCCTTTCATTATACAGTGGAAGGTGGAGAAATCTTGGTTCGTTTAGAAAATGGAATTTTAATTGTAGAAAATGAAGCTGAGCGAGTGCTGGATGAGTCACAGATTCAGCAGATTTTCCAGCCGTTTTATCGACCAGACTACAGTCGCAATCGCAAGGATGGCGGTACGGGACTGGGACTCTTTATCGTGCAGCAAATTTTAGAAAAGCACCATCTCACTTATCGCTTTGAAGCAGTTGAAAATAGATGGATGCGCTTCACAATTTTTTTACCTCAAACGGAACAGATGAGAGTGGGACAGAAATCGGTAATTCGTTAGAATTCGATTTCGTCGTCCCACCTCCGCACAGTTGAGTAGGGCTGTAAAAGCTGATGAAATCAGCGTAATAGAGCCCACTCAACCACTGCGTCTTGCTCGACAATCCAAAGACAATTGAGAGGCTAGGACTTTTGTCCCAGCCTCTTTTGCTTGGATTTTTATAGGATAAATATTTGAAAAGCACCTTTATTCAAGTTTTATTTTAAATTTAAAGAAAAAGTGCAAAAAACGCTTACAATATCACAAAATAATTGACTATTACCTTTATTAGGAGTAAACTAATGGGGTACAATTAAAAAATATAAAAGGAGAATTCATCATGAATTTAACATTTTTAGGACTTTGTATTGCCTGCTTTGGTGTCTCATTAGCTGAAGGTTTGATTATGAGTAATCTTTTCAAAGCATCTGCCCGTCAACCTGAAATTATTGATCAACTACGTAGCCTCTTAATTCTCGGTGTTGCTTTTGTAGAAGGTACCTTCTTTGTAACCTTGGCCATGGCCTTCGTCATTAAATAGACCACTCTATTTAGAGAAGGAGGTGTCAAACCATGGAAGAAAGTGTAAATCCGACCTTAAATATTGGACCAATATCCTTTGATTTGACCCTACTTGCCATGTCTCTTGTAACTGTTTTGACGGTCTTTGCCTTTGTCTATTGGGCAAGTCGCAAAATGACCCTTCGTCCAAAGGGCAAACAAAATGCTCTTGAGATGATCTATGATTTTGTCATTAGCTTTACCAAGGGTAACATTGGAGAGCATTATATGAAGAATTATTCTTTATTTTTGTTTTCTCTTTTTATGTTTATTTTGGTGGCCAATAATATTGGGTTGATGGCAAAGGTCCAAACAACAAACGGTTATAACTTGTGGACTTCCCCAACGGCTAACCTCGGCTACGACTTATCTCTCTCCTTTATGATCACCTTGATCGCACATATAGAAGGGGTTCGTCGTCGAGGCTTTAAGGAATATTTGAAGGCTTTTGCAACACCAGGCTTTATGACCCCGATGAACCTCTTGGAAGAAGTGACTAATTTTGCTTCCTTAGCGATTCGGATTTACGGGAACATTTTTGCTGGTGAAGTATTGGCAGGTTTGCTTTTAACCTTGTCTCAACAAGCCTTTTATTGGTATCCAGCAGCCTTTATCGGAAACATGTTATGGACGGCCTTTTCGATTTTCATTTCATGTATCCAAGCTTATGTATTTACCATGTTGTCTTCGATGTACATTGGTAAAAAAATAAACGGTGAGGAAGAGTAAGTAGAGGAGTAGTAGAAGATGGATTTAACTATTGGTACCATTATTGGTGACTTTATTCTCATCGCTGGTTCCTTCCTTTTATTAATTTTTTTAGTAAAGAAGTTTGCCTGGGGCAATATTACCAGTATCTTAGAAGAACGTTCTAAAAAGATTACGGATGATATTGACGGGGCTGAGTCAGCCCGCAAAAAGGCTGAGGAACTCGCGCAAAAACGTGAGAATGAATTAGCAGGAAGTCGTCAGGAAGCAACGACGATTATCGAACATGCTAAGGAAACAGCTCAAAAAAATAAGGCTGGAATTTTAGCAGATGCAGCTGAAGAAGCTGGACGTTTGAAAGCAAAAGCCAATCAGGAAATTGCACAAAGCAAGGCGGAAGCCTTGAACAGCATTAAAAATGATGTGGCTGACCTAACAGTAAGTCTCGCAAGTAAGATCTTGAGCCAGCAGCTTGATACAGAGGCACACAGCGAGCTTATTGATCGTTATATTGATAAATTAGGAGATGCTTAATGGACAAAAAGCAATATGCGGTAATTGAAAAATATGCCTTGCCTTTTGTTCAATTAGTATTTGAAAAGGGTCAGCAACAGGATGTTTTTGATAAACTGAGCCAGATTAAGGCCGTGTTTGTGGAAACAAATCTTGCTGACTTTTTATCACATATTGGCGTTGATGAGGGAGAGAAGGAGAAGGCTCTTCGACTTTTCCAAAACTCAGATTCACAGCTGATTGATAACTTTATCGAAGTCGTTGTTCTCAATCATCGGGCAGATTTATTCTACGACATGTTGGTAGAAATTCAGCATCAGATTGAGAAAGAAAGCAATGAATTTGAAGTGACAGTTAAATCTGTTCAAGCTTTGACAGAAAGTCAAAAAGACAGATTGAAACCAATTCTTGAGCAGAAAATGGGCCTCAAGGTTCGTTCCTTCAAGCAGGAATTGGATGCCAGCCTGATTGGTGGCTTCGTCATTTCAGCCAATAATAAGACAATTGATGCAAGTATAAAACGTCAATTACAACTCATAAAAGAAAATTTGAAATAGAAAGTGGTGTGAATTTTGGCGATTAACGCACAAGAAATCAGCGCTTTAATTAAGCAACAAATTGAAAATTTCCAGCCAAATTTTGACGTCACAGAAACTGGGGTCGTCACTTACATTGGTGATGGAATCGCTCGTGCCCACGGTCTTGATAATGCCATGAGTGGCGAGCTCTTGATTTTTGAAAATGGTTCTTATGGTATGGCCCAAAACTTGGAGTCAACCGATGTCGGGATCATTATCTTGGGTGATTTTACAGATATTCGTGAGGGCGATACGATTCGCCGCACGGGTAAAATCATGGAAGTTCCTGTCGGAGATGCTTTGATTGGTCGTGTCGTGGATCCGCTTGGTCGTCCTGTTGACGGCTTGGGTGAGCTTGCTACGACTAAAACGCGTCCTGTGGAAGCGCCAGCTCCAGGGGTTATGGAGCGGAAATCCGTTTCTGAGCCATTACAAACAGGTCTAAAAGCCATTGACGCACTGGTACCGATTGGTCGTGGCCAACGGGAATTGATTATCGGTGACCGTCAGACTGGTAAGACTAGTATTGCCATCGATGCCATTCTCAACCAAAAAGGGCAAGATATGATCTGTATCTATGTTGCCATTGGTCAAAAGGAATCTACTGTCCGTACACAGGTGGAGACTCTTCGTCAGTACGGAGCCTTGGATTATACTATCGTGGTAACAGCGTCAGCTTCTCAACCTTCTCCTTTGCTTTTCTTGGCACCTTATGCCGGTGTAGCAATGGCTGAAGAATTTATGTACAATGGCAAGCACGTCCTCATCGTTTATGATGATTTGTCTAAACAAGCGGTAGCTTACCGTGAACTTTCTCTCTTGCTTCGTCGTCCGCCAGGTCGTGAAGCCTTCCCAGGGGATGTTTTCTACCTTCACAGCCGCTTGCTTGAGCGTTCAGCTAAGGTTTCTGATGAGCTTGGTGGTGGTTCAATCACTGCATTGCCATTCATCGAAACGCAGGCAGGAGATATCTCTGCCTATATCGCAACCAACGTAATTTCAATCACGGATGGTCAGATTTTCCTCAGCGATAGCCTCTTTAACGCAGGTATCCGTCCAGCCATTGATGCGGGTTCTTCCGTATCTCGGGTAGGTGGTTCTGCACAAATCAAGGCCATGAAAAAGGTTGCAGGAACTCTGCGTATCGACCTTGCTTCTTATCGTGAGCTGGAAGCCTTTACCAAGTTCGGTAGTGACTTGGATGCAGCCACTCAGGCTAAACTTAACCGTGGACGCCGTACAGTAGAAGTATTGAAACAGCCAGTTCATGAGCCACTGCCAGTTGAAAAACAGGTTGTGATCCTCTATGCGCTGACTCACGGCTTCCTTGATGCCGTACCAGTAGATGATATTCTTCAGTTTGAAGCAGAGCTTTTCGCTTACTTTGATGCTCATCATGAAGACATTTATGAAACAATTCGTCAGACAAAAGATTTGCCGAGTGAAGAAGTGCTGGACGCCGCTATTACTGAATTTATCAATCAGTCTAACTTCAAATAAGAATAGAGGTGTCAGATGGCAGTTTCATTAAATGATATCAAAAATAAAATTGCATCCACAAAAAACACCAGTCAAATCACCAATGCTATGCAGATGGTTTCTGCATCTAAGTTAGGAAAATCCGAAGAGGCAGCAAAGAACTTTCAAGTCTATGCTTCTAAGGTTCGGAAACTCTTGACCGACCTTTTGCATGGTCATGAGACAGAAAATGTTAGTCATCATCCCTTGCTCAAGAGCAGACCAGTTCAGAAAACAGCTTATATTGTTATTACATCTGATCGGGGTTTGGTTGGTGGCTATAACGCAACCATCCTCAAATCAATGATGGAATTGATTTCTGAATACCACGAAAAGGATGACTATGTCATTATTTCGATCGGTGGAATGGGAGCTGATTTCTTCCGAGCACGGGGCATTCAGCCAATTTATGAATTGCGCGGCTTAGCCAATCATCCGAGTTTTGATGAAGTCCGGAAAATCATTTCCAAGACCATTGAAATGTATCAGAATGAGCTTTTTGATGAACTTTATGTGTGTTATAACCACCATGTCAACAGTCTGACCAGTCAGATGCGGGTAGAGCAGATGTTACCAATCATCGATTTGGATCCTAGTGAAGCGGATAAGAACTATATCCTTAATCTAGAATTAGAATCCAGTCGAAACGCGATTTTAGATCAGCTCTTGCCTCAGTTTGCTGAAAGTATGATTTATGGAGCGATTATTGACGCAAAAACTGCTGAAAATGCTGCTGGTATGACAGCCATGCAAACAGCGACGGATAACGCTAAAAAAGTTATCAATGATTTGACCATTCAGTATAACCGTGCTAGACAAGCAGCTATCACGCAGGAAATTACTGAAATTGTGGCGGGTGCAAGTGCACTGGAATAGTGTCACAGAAAATAAATAGTATAAAGAGGAGAAAAGAATGAGCTCAGGCAAAATTACTCAGGTTATCGGACCGGTTGTAGACGTAGCGTTTGCAGCTGGCGACAAGCTACCTGAGATCAATAATGCACTTGTAGTCTATAAAAATGACGAAAAAAAATCAAAAATCGTCCTTGAAGTAGCTCTTGAGCTTGGTGATGGAGTGGTTCGGACCATCGCTATGGAATCAACGGATGGGTTGACTCGTGGCATGGAAGTGCTAGATACTGGCCGTCCAATTTCTGTACCAGTCGGCAAAGAAACACTTGGTCGCGTCTTTAACGTTTTGGGAGATACCATTGACTTGGATGCTCCTTTTGCGGATGATGCAGAGCGCCAGCCAATCCATAAGAAAGCTCCAACCTTTGATGAGTTGTCTACTTCATCAGAGATCTTAGAAACAGGTATCAAGGTTATCGACCTTTTAGCACCTTATCTGAAAGGTGGTAAAGTCGGACTCTTCGGTGGTGCCGGAGTTGGTAAGACCGTCCTGATTCAGGAATTGATCCACAACATTGCCCAAGAGCATGGTGGTATTTCCGTGTTTACCGGTGTTGGGGAACGTACCCGTGAAGGAAATGACCTTTACTGGGAAATGAAGGAGTCTGGCGTTATCGAGAAAACAGCCATGGTCTTCGGTCAGATGAATGAGCCACCAGGAGCGCGTATGCGGGTTGCTTTGACTGGTTTGACGATTGCAGAATATTTCCGTGATGTGGAAGGTCAAGATGTCTTGCTCTTCATTGACAACATCTTCCGTTTCACGCAGGCAGGTTCTGAAGTTTCTGCCCTTTTGGGACGGATGCCGTCAGCCGTTGGTTACCAACCAACACTTGCT
Organism: uncultured Streptococcus sp.; assembly: GCA_963547765.1. Classification (GTDB taxonomy): domain Bacteria; phylum Bacillota; class Bacilli; order Lactobacillales; family Streptococcaceae; genus Streptococcus. The sequence goes on from CAUUSJ010000010.1 coordinate 28,691, forward strand.
ACAGAAATGGGTCAATTGCAAGAGCGTATTACATCGACTAAGAAGGGTTCTGTTACCTCTATCCAAGCCATCTACGTGCCAGCCGATGACTATACTGACCCAGCACCAGCGACGGCTTTTGCCCACTTGGACTCTACAACCAACTTGGAACGTAAATTGGTTCAATTGGGAATTTATCCAGCCGTTGATCCGCTTGCTTCAAGCTCTCGAGCTCTTTCTCCTGAGATTGTTGGTGAAGAGCACTATGCAGTGGCAGCTGAAGTGAAACGCGTATTGCAACGTTATCATGAATTGCAGGACATCATTGCCATCCTAGGTATGGATGAGTTGTCAGATGAAGAAAAGACTTTGGTTGCGCGTGCGCGTCGAATTCAATTCTTCCTGTCTCAAAACTTCAACGTTGCGGAGCAATTCACTGGCCAGCCAGGATCTTATGTGCCTGTAGCTGAAACAGTTCGTGGCTTTAAAGAAATCCTCGAAGGCAAGTACGATAAGTTACCAGAAGATGCCTTCCGTGGTGTCGGTTCGATTGAGGATGTCATTGCTAAAGCCGAAAAAATGGGATTCTAAGAGGTGAATGATGGCTCAAATGACAGTACAAATCGTTACACCGGATGGTCTGATTTATGACCACCGTGCTGCATTTGTTTCCGTAAAAACGATTGACGGAGAACTGGGGATTTTGCCTCGCCATATCAATACAATTGCTGTTTTGGAAGTGGATCAAGTCAAGGTACGCAGAATCGATGATGATAAGCATATTGATTGGATTGCAGTCAACGGTGGTATCATAGAAATCGCTGATAATGTGATTACCATTATCGCTGACTCAGCTGAGCGTGAGCGTGATATTGATATCAGCCGTGCCGAGCGAGCTAAGCTACGTGCTGAGAAAGAGATCGAAGAAGCCCAAGACAAGCATTTGATTGACCAAGAGCGACGTGCTAAAATCGCCCTCCAGCGTGCCATCAACCGTATTAACGTTGGAACAAGAATGTAATGAAAAAAGAATGGAGTTTCCATTCTTTTTTATTGTCCCATACTCCTTTCCGCTTGAAATAATTTTTCTTATGGTATAATAAGAACTATGATAGAATTAATGTTTCGATTATGCAGTCACCTGCTCTTTATTTTTGTGTCTTTTCACCTTTTGGCGACAGTGGTCAGTTGGGAACGATTTTTAAAAGTAAATGCTGATAATGCCATTAAAATTCGTTTTTTGATTTTATTGCTAAGTATTGCCTTGGGCTACATGGCTAGCCTATTTTTTATCGGTATTTATGACATGAGTCGGGCAATTTTTAATGGAGCTTTATAAGGTCAGATTGTTGATTTTATGATATGATAGTAAGGATGAATTTTTAAGATTTGGAGTAACTAGTTAGTATGGAAAAAATTATTATTCAGGGTGGAAATAACCGTCTAGTTGGCAGAGTTAAGATTGAAGGAGCTAAGAATGCGGTGTTGCCGTTGTTGGCAGCAACTGTTTTAGCCAGTGAGGGAAAAACAATACTCAAGAATGTGCCAGTCCTTTCGGATGTTTTTACCATGAACAATGTTGTTCGCGGCTTGAATACGCAGGTAGACTTTAACAAAGATGAAAATACCGTAGTGGTAGATGCAACTCAACCATTGACCGAAGAAGCTCCCTACAAATATGTCAGCAAAATGCGGGCTTCGATTGTTGTATTGGGTCCCATCCTTGCTCGAAATGGGCATGCAAAAGTATCCATGCCGGGTGGTTGTACGATTGGTAGCCGTCCGATTGACCTTCATTTGAAGGGCTTGGAGGCGATGGGCGCTCAGATTACGCAGACTGCGGGTTATATCGAGGCCAAGACGGACCGCTTGATGGGAGCCCATATCTATATGGACTTTCCAAGTGTTGGCGCAACCCAAAATATTATGATGGCAGCAACTTTGGCTCAAGGTACCACTGTTATTGAAAATGCTGCTCGAGAGCCTGAGATTGTTGATTTGGCTTTACTGTTAAATAAAATGGGCGCTAAAGTCAGAGGGGCAGGAACGGAGAATATAACAATCATCGGTGTTGAAAAACTTCATGGAGCTGAGCACAATGTCGTGCAAGACCGTATCGAAGCTGGTACATTTATGGTTGCTGCTGCTATGACGGGTGGTGATTTGCTGATTGAGGATGCGATTTGGGAGCATAACCGTCCGCTTCTGTCAAAGATGCAAGAAATGGGTGTAGAAGTGACTGAAGAAGACGAAGGAATTCGCGTCCGCTCAGATGTTTCAAAGTTAAAAGCTGTTTCTGTCAAAACTCTGCCTTATCCAGGTTTTCCAACCGATATGCAGGCTCAGTTTACTGCCTTGATGGCGATAGCTCAAGGAGAGTCTGTCATGGTTGAGACAGTCTTTGAAAACCGCTTCCAGCACTTAGAAGAGATGCGACGGATGGGCCTTCATTCCGATATTATGCGGGATACCGCTCGGATTTGGGGTGGTAGCAGCCTGCAAGGAGCAGAAGTGATGTCGACAGATCTCCGGGCTAGTGCGACCTTGATTTTGATGGGCTTGATTGCTGAAGGGGAAACAAAGGTTAGCAAGTTAGTCCATTTGGACCGTGGCTATTATAAATTTCACGAAAAATTAGCGGCTCTTGGTGCCAACATCAAACGCGTAAAGGAAGAAGATGATGAGTGAAAATTGGAAATATTTGGCTAGACAGCTGGGCATCGTTGCCTTGGTGCTGGTAGTCGCTTTTATCATTTTTTGTCTTGGCCTGGTCATCGGATATGGTGTGATTGGAAATGCAGACAATCCTTGGTCTATCTTATCGCTAGATACTTGGAATGAACTTGTTTCTAAGTTCACTGGTCATTGATCTGCTAAGATGTCCGAAAATTTACCGACTGTGCAGAATTTTGCGCAGTCCTTTTAAATGGAAAAGGAAAGATGCCAAAAAGAAAGAAATTACAAAAAAATAGCACTAAATCTACTCAGACTATAGCTGGGCTTCTGGTTGCTCTGACTTTATCACTGGGAGCCTACTTTTTTGGAAATGGCACTCAGTCACCAGCAGTAAATACACCTGCAGTTGTCAGTCAAAATAAGGATACCAGCACACCAGATCAAGCGCTGGCTGAGAGTGTTCTCACAGACTCAGTGCGTTCACAACTTGGTGGAAAAATCGAGTGGAATGGAGCTGGTGCCTTCATCATCAATGAAAATCAAACAAACTTAGACGCCAAAGTGTCGAGTGCGCCTTATGCGGATAATAAAACGAAGATGGTTCAGGGGCAGACAGTTCCAACAGTCGCCAATGCCTTGCTTGCCAAATCGACCCGCCAATATAAATCACGGGAAGAAACGGGAAATGGTTCTACTTCTTGGGTTCCTGCTGGTTGGCACCAAGTCAAACATCTATCTGGTGAATACAACCATGCAGTGGATCGCGGGCATCTCTTGGCTTACTCGCTGATCGGTGGTTTAAAGGGATTCGACGCCTCTACTAGCAATCCAGCCAATATCGCAGTCCAGACAGCTTGGGCCAATCAGGCCAATAAAGACAACTCGACGGGGCAGAATTACTATGAAACTCAGATTCGACGTGCTTTGGATCAGAATAAGCGAGTCCGCTATCGTGTCACTTTGATCTATGCTTCGGAAAATGATCTGGTGCCATCTGGCTCGCATTTAGAAGCCAAGTCCAGTGATGGAAGTTTGGAATTCAATGTCTTCGTTCCCAATGTCCAGTCAGGAATTGTCCTTGATTACCGCACTGGCAAAGTGAGCATTAGATAAATATGATTTAAATAATGTGATCCATTTGAAGTGAGCAGCTAGGATGATTTGTGTGCTTCAATAGACCTATCGGTATCTCAAGAGATGCCGATTTTTATTTTGAGTGAAATAAGTACAAACGAAAAGCAAAAAATACCGTGCAAACCTTTTCACCGTTAAAAAAATCTGCTATAATAAGAGGGAGAACGAATACAGAGGAGAATATCATGTCAAAAAAAATTATTGGGATTGATTTGGGCGGGACTTCTATCAAATTTGCTATTTTGACGCAAGAGGGTGAAATCCAAGAAAAATGGTCTATTAAAACCAATATTTTGGATGAAGGAAGCCATATTGTAGACGATATGATTGAGTCTATCCAGCATCGCTTGGAGCTCTTAAATCTATCAGCTGAGAACTTTATCGGAATTGGAATGGGTTCACCAGGTGTGGTTGACCGTGAAAAAGGAACTGTTATTGGTGCCTACAACCTGAACTGGAAAACCCTTCAACCAATTAAAGAAAAAATCGAAAAAGCTTTGGGTATCCCATTCTTCATCGATAATGATGCCAACGTAGCTGCGCTTGGTGAGCGTTGGATGGGTGCTGGTGAAAACCAACCAGACGTTGTCTTTATGACGCTTGGTACAGGTGTTGGTGGCGGTATCGTTGCTGAAGGTAAATTGCTCCACGGTGTGGCTGGTGCGGCAGGCGAGCTGGGGCATATCACTGTTGATTTCGATCAACCAATCGCATGTACTTGTGGTAAGAAAGGCTGTCTTGAGACAGTGGCTTCAGCAACAGGGATTGTCAACTTGACTCGTCGCTACGCGGATGAATACGAAGGCGATGCAACCTTGAAACGCTTGATTGACAACGGTGAAGAAGTAACTGCTAAAACTGTCTTTGACCTTGCAAAAGAAGGCGACGACCTTGCCTTGATCGTTTACCGTAACTTCTCTCGCTACTTGGGAATTGCCTGCGCTAATATCGGTTCCATCCTTAATCCATCAACGATTGTTATCGGTGGCGGAGTGTCAGCAGCGGGAGAATTCCTTCTACAAGGTGTCCAAAAAGTTTATGATGAAAATACTTTCCCACAAGTGCGTATATCAACTAAATTAGCTCTTGCAACTCTTGGAAACGATGCCGGAGTTATCGGAGCAGCTTCGCTGGTACTTCAATAGTTCTAACTACTTCCTCTCTTAGCATAGCTATAAGGAGGGCTAAAATGAAGAGAAAAATCGCTTATTTTCTAGTACTACTTTCCATCTTTCTTTTGTTTTTATCCGCTTGCAAATCAAAGACAGAGGGTTTTCTGACCATATTGGATAGTCAGAATCAGCAAGTTTATCAGACAAATAATACCAAAACTTTGGATGAATTTGCAGACATTCTGGATAAGGTCGAGTCTGAGGAAGATAATGAAGATGCCTGGGTTGATTTGCCTGAAGATGCAGAGGTTAATTATATCTATGATATTAGTGGAAGAAAGGGAGGAAGTGGTGTCAAATTCACGACCTACAAAAACTACCCCTATGTCACCCTTTCAAATATTCCTGCTGTGTCAGACATTACCTTGAGGTTATCAGAAAAAGATGCGAATAAGCTCAATCATCCAGATGAATGGGTCAAATAAACTTTTCTCCTGCCAAACTTGGCAGGAGAATTTTTTTGAAAAATTTGCTATACTAAAGAAAGTTTAAGGATTCAGGAGACATCATGACTAAAGCAGATACGATTTTTAAAGAGAATATAAAAAAAATTATGGAGCAAGGCGTTTTCTCTGAAAATGCTCGTCCGCGTTACAAGGATGGAAATGTGGCTAACTCCAAATATATCACAGGTTCATTTGCAGAATACGATTTGAGCAAGGGAGAATTCCCAATCACGACTCTGCGCCCTATTGCCATCAAGTCTGCCATCAAGGAAGTGCTCTGGATCTATCAAGACCAGTCTAATAGCTTGGAACTGCTCAATGACAAGTACAATGTTCACTACTGGAATGACTGGGAAGTTGGCGATACGGGTACGATTGGCCAGCGCTACGGAGCTGTTGTCAAGAAGCATGATATTATCCATAAAATTCTCCAACAGTTGGAAGCCAATCCTTGGAATCGTCGCAATATCATCTCTCTCTGGGATTATGAAGCTTTTGAAGAAACAGATGGTTTGCTTCCATGCGCTTTTCAAACCATGTTTGACGTTCGGCGTGTAGATGGAGACATTTATCTGGATGCGACTCTGACCCAGCGCTCAAATGATATGCTGGTGGCCCACCACATCAATGCCATGCAATATGTGGCTCTGCAGATGATGATTGCCAAGCATTTCGGTTGGAAAGTAGGCAAGTTCTTTTACTTTGTCAACAACCTGCACATCTATGACAACCAGTTCGAGCAGGCGGAGGAGCTGTTACGCCGAGAACCTAGCGATTGTCAACCGAGACTCATTTTAAATGTGCCAGACGGAACCAATTTCTTTGATATCAAAGCAGAGGACTTTGAGCTCTTAGACTACGATCCGGTCAAACCTCAGCTCAAATTCGACTTAGCGATTTGATTGTATTTTCCCTACTGAATGAAGGTCAGTGGGGATTTTAAATTTCCGAGAGCAAATGATTGAAATATATTTTGTAAGTGCTATAATGACAATAGATATATGTGTTTCGCTAGTGCCTATCTCGGAGGTATTGATATGGAAGCAAATCTTTTAACACATAGAAGCAGGAGAAAACTCTTTAGTCTGGGCATTTGTTCATGTTTGCTTGGCTTATCGGTTTCAGTGACACCGATGGCTCTTGTGGGTGCGGATGAAGTCCAGCAGGCAGAGTCCCAACTTGAGCAAATTGCGGATTCTTCAGTGGAAGAAGATGATTTTCTACAGCTTGTAGACCAAGGTTCGGATGGGGCAAATCAGGGAAAGAAATCCTATACGATTGATTTGCTTTGTCATGGAAAAGGCCCTAAAAACAAAGGGACCGAGCAAAGCAATGCTGAGGATTCAACTGAAGGTAGGTCAGTCAAAAGAGAGGGATGCGATATTGATCCCTTAGCGGATAAAAAAGAGGCCGCCACTGCTGAGCCTAAGAAGACAGACTCAACGCTCTTGAATGTCTCCCTGTTTGGCCTTGTAGCTGCTGTTGTAGGATTTGTCTTTATCAAAAAGATGAAGAAAGAGTAATTTGCCTAGCAAACGAATAGTCGATAATCTTTTGGGTTATCGATTTTTTATCTGGATCAGCTGGCAAAAATAAATAGATAGAAGTGATAGTCCAAACAAGTCTTTTTTAATAAATTTTGATAGAATAGAAATATCAATGCGAAGGATGGAGAAATGACGAAAAAGATTGCGGCTATTTGGGCACAGGATCAAAATGCTCTGATTGGCAAAGACCAAAGCTTGCCATGGCATTTACCAGCAGAGTTGAAGCATTTCAAAGAAATCACGACTGGACATGCAATTTTAATGGGGCGGGTGACTTTTGATGGCATGCATCGGCGCGTGCTGCCAAATAGAAAAACTCTGATTCTGACACGCGATAGGGATTATCAGATTGAAGATGAGCGTGTTTTGGTGTTCCATGATCTCCCAGCGGTGTTGAAATGGTACCAAGAGCAAGAGAAGAATCTCTATATTATCGGTGGCGGTCAAATCTTTTCTTTATTCGAGCATGAATTGGATGAGATGATTAAGACAGAAATCCATGCTAGCTTAGAAGGTGATACTTATTTCCCAGCAGACTTTGATTTGACACAGTTTGATGAAGTAAGCAGTCGTTTTCGACCAAAAGATGAAAAAAATGAGTATGATTTCACCGTAAAAATCTTCAAAAGAAAGGGCTCATAGGAATGGAAAGAAGTGTTTTTGGTTTTTTTACGGCCTTTTTATGCGCAATTTGTCTGATTTGTTCTTTTCAGACTTTTCGTAAAAAACGTTTTGGATTGGCTATTTTATTTTTGTTAAATGCTTTTACAAATCTTGTTAATTCCATCCATGCTTTTTATATGACCCTCTTTTAAAATGTAAATAAAAAATTGAATTAGAAATTTAGAATGGGAGTAAAAAATGCCTACAAATCGTAATAATGAGATGATGGTATATTGTTCTTTTTGTGGAAAGAATCAGGACGAAGTCCAAAAAATTATTGCGGGCAACAATGCCTTTATCTGTAATGAATGTGTCGAGTTGGCACAGGAAATTATCCGAGAAGAATTAGCTGAGGAAGTCTTAGCTGATCTTTCTGAAGTACCAAAACCGCAAGAATTGCTCAATATCTTGAACCACTATGTGATTGGTCAAGATCGGGCCAAGCGGGCTTTGGCTGTTGCCGTTTACAATCACTATAAGCGGATTAATTTTCATGACAGCCGCGAAGAGGATGATGTGGAGCTGCAAAAATCCAACATCCTCATGATTGGTCCAACTGGATCTGGGAAAACATTCCTGGCTCAGACCTTGGCGCGTAGCCTCAATGTTCCTTTTGCTATCGCGGATGCTACAGCTTTGACTGAAGCTGGCTATGTCGGTGAAGACGTGGAAAATATCCTGCTCAAGCTTTTACAGGCAGCTGACTTCAATATCGAGCGGGCAGAACGCGGTATTATTTATGTGGATGAAATCGATAAGATTGCTAAGAAGAGCGAAAATGTTTCTATCACTCGTGATGTTTCAGGTGAGGGTGTTCAGCAAGCCTTACTGAAGATTATTGAAGGAACAGTTGCCAGCGTGCCTCCTCAAGGTGGTCGTAAGCATCCACAGCAAGAAATGATTCAGGTTGATACCAAGAACATTCTCTTTATCGTTGGTGGTGCTTTTGACGGTATCGAAGAAATTGTTAAGCAACGTCTTGGTGAGAAGATTATCGGTTTCGGTCAAAATAATAAGGCAATCGACGAGGGTGCTTCTTATATGCAGGCCATTGTCGCTGACGATATTCAAAAATTTGGGATTATTCCTGAGTTGATTGGTCGTTTGCCAGTTTTTGCAGCTCTAGAGCAGCTGACTGTTGATGACTTAGTTCGCATTTTGAATGAACCGAGAAATGCGCTAGTGAAGCAATATCAAACCTTGCTTTCTTATGATGATGTTGAGCTTGAATTTGACGAGGAAGCCCTGCAAGCCATTGCTAGAAAAGCTATCGAACGCAAGACAGGTGCGCGTGGACTTCGTTCAATTATTGAAGAAACCATGATGGATGTCATGTTTGAAGTGCCAAGTCAGGAAAATGTTAAGCTGGTTCGTATCACGAAGGAAGCAGTGGATGGCACAGACAAGCCAATCTTAGAAACTGCCTAGGGGAAGCTTATGGAAATCAATACACATAATGCTGAGATTTTACTGAGCGCAGCCAATAAATCGCATTACCCGCAGGATGATATCCCAGAAATCGCCTTGGCGGGTCGCTCCAATGTTGGTAAATCTAGTTTTATCAATACTCTGCTCAATCGTAAAAATCTAGCACGGACTTCGGGTAAGCCTGGTAAAACGCAATTGTTGAACTTTTTTAACATTGACGATAAGCTCCGTTTCGTGGATGTTCCTGGTTACGGCTATGCCAAGGTTTCAAAAACGGAGCGCGCTAAATGGGGCAAAATGATTGAGGAATACCTGACCAGTCGGGACAATCTGCGAGCAGTCGTGAGTCTAGTAGACTTACGCCATGATCCTAGTGCGGATGATGTGCAGATGTATGAATTCCTCAAATACTATGAAATTCCAGTTATTGTTGTGGCTACCAAGGCTGATAAAATTCCGCGAGGTAAGTGGAATAAGCATGAAAGTGCCATTAAGAAAAAGCTGGACTTTGACAAAACTGATGATTTTATTATCTTTTCTTCAGTTGATAAAACTGGTCTTGATCAAGCATGGGATGCGATTTTGGGCAAGATATAGATATTAGATCGTATCGGAATGATAGTTGAATTTTCAGAGTTTAAGATCATAGCCTGATTCCGTATGGGTTGGAGTCAGGTTATTTTCATTTTCAGTTCAGCCTGTATATCTTAGTGATAAGGCTCATTATGCAAGTCGAACTAGGAAGTTTTGAATGGAATAATCGTGGCTTGTGAGACTTATATTTGTTAAAAATCTAAAAAATGTCATATACTTGTAATTTATTGCTAATGTTATTTTGTTTTTAGTATGTTACAATAGTAGAATAAATATTGTATTTAGGAGAAAGACTGTGAAGAAGAGAATTTCAAAAGAAAGAAAAAAACTTTTGACAGGTTTGGCAGTGATGGCCTCAACCGTTGTCTTTGGTCTTGCTTTATCAAAGCAAATCAAGCCAGCAAGTGCAAATGATGCTGTTCAGCAGTCATTGAACCAAACAGAATATTTCATTTCACAAATCAGTGAGCCGGCTCGCCAGTTGGCTCAGGATAATGATCTATATGCTTCTGTGATGATTGCACAAGCTATTTTAGAGAGTGGTTCTGGCCAGTCTGGTCTATCAGGCTATCCTCACTATAATTTGTTCGGGATTAAAGGAGCTTATGCTGGTCAGTCAGCGACGATGGAGACCTTGGAAGAAGATGGTCAGGGCAATACTTACGCGATCAATGATCAATTCCGCTCTTACTCAAGTTATGTTGAGTCACTTCAGGATTATGTCTACGTCTTGAGACAAAGTCATTTTGCAGGAGCTTGGAAGAGTAATGCACCGACTTATCAAGATGCGACAGCTGCCTTGACAGGTGTATATGCAACGGATAGTCATTACTATGCAAAATTGAACTATCTGATTGAAGCATACAATCTGACTCAGTTTGATTCGCCTAGCTATCAGACAGGAGCGTCTAATATGGTTTACAATCCTTACCGTGGACAATACACGACTCAAGATGTTCTGGAAACAGACCAAGCATGGGCATCACATAACTAGATAAGAAAAAAGAGATTGTAATAATCTCTTTTTTGCGTTTTACTAATGAAGTAGACGATCATTTCAAATAAGCAGACTTATTTATCTTTAGCAAAACTGACTAAGCTGTTATTTTAGAAAGAGCTTGAGGAGCAAGAATGGGAGCATTTAAAGACTTACTTGAAAAGCAAGACATAATAATTCTAGATGGTGCTTTGGGAACAGAGTTGGAGAGGCAGGGCTATGATGTTTCTGGTCGGCTTTGGTCAGCCAAGTACTTGCTTGAGAATCCTCAGATTATCCAAGACCTGCATGAGGACTATGTTCGGGCGGGCAGTGATATTATCACCACTTCCAGTTATCAGGCCAGCATTCCAGCTTTTGTCGAAGAAGGATTGAGTTTAGATAAGGCTCATGAAATCTTCAAAAAAACAGTCCTTTTGGCACAGGCAGCAGTTAAAAATGTCTGGGGGAGATTATCGCTAGATGAACAGAAGAAGCGCTCTTATCCTTTGACAGCTGGATCGGTCGGGCCTTATGCTGCTTACCTGGCTGATGGTTCGGAGTACACAGGATCCTATCGCTTGAGTGAGGAGGAATTTAAAGACTTTCATCGTCCGCGCATTCAAGACTTGCTGAACGCGGGCTGTGATTTATTGGCACTTGAAACGATTCCTAACGGAGCAGAAACAGAGGCGCTTGTTCACTTGTTAGCAGAAGAATTTCCGCAGGCGGAGGCCTATTTATCTTTTACAGCTCAGACGGCATCGGCGATTTCGGACGGAACATTGATAGAAGAAGTTGGGCGCTTAGCTCAATCAAGTCCGCAAATTTTGGCTGTTGGTTTTAACTGCACAGCTCCGCATTTGATTGCTCCTTTATTAGAAAAGTTGAAACAGGTGTGCGACAAACCCTTACTAGCCTATCCAAATTCCGGAGAAATCTATAATGGGGTGACGAATACTTGGCAGGACAATCCTGAGCAGCATCTCTGTTTAACTGATTACAGTCATCTTTGGAAGAAACAGGGCGTTCAGCTTTTTGGCGGTTGCTGTCGAACTCGGCCAGAAGATATAAGGCGGCTAGCAGGCGAACTAAGAACTTGAAATATAGCATTCCAATTTCAAATTTAGCAAAAAACTTACAGAAAACGCTTTCTAAAAATAGAAGTTTGTGATATACTGTACATAGTTTAACTTAGAGGAGAATTATTATGGTCGAATCGACATTTATTACAAAAATAGAAGCAGCTTGTCGTAAGAAAGAAGGCTTGTTCGACACAAGCAAAGGGAAGTATGCTGTCCGCTCTATCTTTGCGGGGGCCTTTCTGACTTTCAGTACAGGAGCAGGAGCTATTGCAGCAGACCTGACAAATAAGATTGTCCCAGGAACGGGTCGCTTTCTCTTTCCTTTTATCTTTGCTTGGGGATTGGCCTATATCGTCTTTCTGAATGCTGAGCTGGTGACTTCTAACATGATGTTTTTGACAGCTGGCACTTTCTTGAAGAAGATTGACTGGAAAAAAGCATTGATTATTTTGTTCTATTGTACTTTCTTTAACTTGATTGGGGCTCTGCTTGCTGGGTGGCTCTTTGCTAATTCGGCGGCTTATGCGGGACTTAGCAAGGAAAGTTTCATTGCTGGTGTTGTGCAGATGAAGCTTGCCCGCTCCAATGAACTTATTTTACTTGAGGGAATACTCGCCAATGTCTTCGTTAATATTGCAATTCTTTCCTTCGTCTTGGTGAAGGATAGTACAGCTAAGCTTTTCTTGGTTATTTCAGCCATTTATATGTTTGTATTCTTAACCAACGAACACTTGGCAGCTAACTTTGCTTCTTTTGCTATCGTTAAGTTTAGTTCAGCTGCATCACAGGTAGCAAATTTTGGTATTGGAAATATCCTGCGGCACTGGGCTGTGACCTTCGTAGGAAACTTGATTGGTGGTGGTCTTCTAATCGGTCTGCCATATGCTTGGTTCAATAAAAAAGAAGAACATTATGTGGATTAAAAAGTAGCCCTAGGGCTACTTTTTTTTGAAGAAGTGACGCTCTGATTCTCGTCTAGATTTGCCTAAATTGACAAACATATAAAATTTTGTTAAACTTTATTAATATTTTTATATTTAAGGAGATCTTGATGAATAAACTTACTATTCAAGCACCAGATGGCAGCAATGTTAAAACTTTGTCACCTATGTGCTCTATTACAACCTTGCTATTTAACTTTTTCGTTCCTCTTTTTCGTAAAGACTGGAAATATTTTGGGATTATGATTGGCTCGCTGCTTGTATATGCTGTGATTGTAACGCTTCTTATCCCAGATGATTTCGTAAGACCTGCAGGATATGTCTACAACTTGTTTTGGGCCTTTTTCTATAATCGTCTTTGGATAAAAGACCGAGTTTTCACTGATGGCTGGGTGCCTGCTGACGATGCTAGTAAAGCCTTGCTTGATAAGACTTTTCCTAAAAATGCATAAAAAAGTAAAAAGATTGCACAAAAAGCTTGCAATCTTTTTTTTCTTTTGCTATAATTATCCATGGTTTGAAAAAACTGCCTAAGACAGTAGGGGAGCTCGACTCATAAAAATCCTACCGAGGACAAAACGTATCATGTAAAAGAAGCGTATTGTACTTTCGTGTCTAGGTTTGGGCGCGTTTTTCTTTTAGAAAAATTCCCCAAGCAAAATAATTACGGAGGTGAAACACTAAATGAGTGAAGCA
>CAUUSJ010000011.1:0-40282 GCA_963547765.1 uncultured Streptococcus sp.
TTTTAACCTCCTTTCTGTTGAAATTTTGACTAAAACGGTGAGAGGTCCTAGTCAAAATATATTATATGATAAAAAACAATGTTTGTCAATATATTGTGTGAACAAGGATGAAAAATCTACAATGAACACAATATATAGTTTAATAGCATATATAAGCACAAAAAGTATAAAAATAAAGCTAGATAAGGAGAAAGCGGCTATGCTTTGGGAAAAAATATCCGAAAAACTTTCAGAGAAGAATTGGACAGTTTATAAGCTTTGTTTAAAAGCAGGTATCGGACCAGCTGGAATCTATCGTTTAAGAGATGGAGAGGTGAAAGATTTATATTTTGATACTGTTAAGAAAATTGCTGATGCGTTAGAAATCAGCATAGATGAACTAAGATAAAACAAAAAAGCACCTAACAAAGTCAAGCGCTATTCAAAAATAACTAATCGAATTATAACACAGAAAGAGAGGAAATACCATGCCAAAAGCAGAATTAGTTTACAGACCCGCTAATCAATCCGAAAAAGCGGAAGCTGGTGACTATGAGCATCTTTGCCAAATTTGGGAGGGTTTAACACCCAGCACGGCCAAAGTTTGGGCAAAAGAAATGAGAGAACACCCAGATTTCAGCAGGTACATAGATAATCCAACACACAAGATTGTCTTTATAAATTACGAGGGATTTCGCCTTTTGTGAAATGGAAAAGTCGTAATCGATACAGAAGCAAGAAAGAGACGCTCGGTGAAATGCTAGAGAATATCAAGTTTGAAGAACGGGCGCTGGCCAAACAAGGAGGAATGTAATGCAAAATATTGAACAAATGCGCCTAATTTTAGATTGGGAACGTGATAACTGGAGGCTAGGCAACGTCTACAAGAACAATCTAGCTAAGAAACCAGTTGAAGTCGTCAAAAACGAGCTAGCTGAGCTTAAGAAGTCAATGGAAGATGTCTCTTTTGAGGTTGTGCCACGAGGTGGCAAACTGATTGGTGGAGACAAGATTGTGACGTTTAGAGGAGGCCGTAAATGAGTCTGAAAGATCTTAAAAGATTGACCATCCTGATAGCCGTTGCAATCGTGCTATTGGTCCTTGCTGGTGTACAGACCATCGATAAGCAAAATCAGCAAATCCGTGAGCTGCAGGAGCAGATTAAGGACAATCGCGACAGTATTCGCGTGCAGGCCGATACGAATCGGCGACAGGATGTGATGGTCAATAAATTCAACCAAATGTACTACGAGTTCCAGCATTGGAAAGCGACAGGAGAAACGGATTTTTCGGGAGGATGAGAAAATGAATGAGGTTTTAGGAGCGGTTTGCTTTGTTTCTAGCTTGCTGCTGGGAGTTTTATGGACAAGTCACGTTGATTTGAAAAAAAGACGGCTAGAAGCTGAAAAACAAGCAGAGATAGACTTGTACGCAAGATATGTGCTTTGGGCGCAAAATGAATACATGATCGAGCAAAACCAAAGAATGGCCGAAGTGCGCAAGCACGATACTCAATCTTTCACGGTGAAGGGGGTGGGATGATGCAGAAGATATTTCAGAAATCCCTATGACAAGTACACCGCAGTCAACAATGATTTTATCCAAGATAAAACTTTGTCTTGGGAGGCACGAGGGTTGCTACTCTATATCCTGAGCAAGCCTGATGACTGGGAAATTTACTTGGATGAGTTGATAGCAGCCTCTAGCAGTCCTCCAAACAAGACGAAGACTGCCTTCAAAGAATTGATAGCAGCTGGCTATATCTATCGCACCCGGCGCTCTATGGGTTATAAGAAATTCAAATGGTTTAAATTTGCGAGTGACAAGAAAATGTCACCTCAGGTAAAATCTGATTTTGATAATCGAGTAAGTGAAGCTTTGTTATCCGATGAAAAACTATAATCATTAACCACTTTTTCATCGAATGAATTTTCATCGAATGAATTTTCATCGAATGAATTTTCATCGAATGAAGAACTTGCGATATACAAAGTAAAGAATAACAAAGCACGGACGGACAAAATACGGATAGAAAAAATACTGAAAAACAAAACTACTACTACTAACGAGGGAGAAAATGACAAAAAAAGAACTTTTTGAAAGCTTTGAAAAAAATTGGGGTCGTTTACTGAGTCCATTTGAAATCGAAAATATTTCAAAGTGGGTAGACGAGGACGGATTTACTCCTGAAGTCGTAAACGAAGCTTTGAGACAAACAGTAGAAAGCAATGCTTGTAACATTCGTTATCTCAATAAGGTTTTGTCTAGATATGAGCGGGATAACATCAGAACGCTAGAGGCTGTCGAACAAGACAGGGAACGATTTGAAAGTCGAAAGGTTGGCAAAACAACAGGACAACCTGAAAGCAACGTTCCGTCTTGGTCAAAAGAGCATCCAGATTACAAGCAAGCTGAGCAAGCAAGATTGACGAGAGAGGAATTTTTAGCTTTAGATGGCAAAGATTGATTTTGAAAAGGTCGCTACTGACGAAAACTTGTATGAGCAATATCGTACTACATTTCAAAACTGGTTTAATATGCAGTTGACGCGTGGGCAATATGTCGAATTTGTGGACATCTGCAAAGAACGCACAACATTACACCTCAATCCTTTCAGCATGTGCGCTTACTTGCTAAAAAAACCAATAGAGGCTATTGTAGATAGATTCTTTGAAAAAGGACGAGAAAAATGACCATACCAGAATTTGAAATCGCTCTGCTCTATCACGTCTCGGTCAATGAGCGAAACCGTTTGAGATGGTACAAAGAGCACGATGCTGTGAAATTTGTAAAAGAGCTGAAAAAGCTCTGGGAGAAGTACGAGGAGATAGTGAATGTTTAATTACGACAGGATAGACGCGCTGCAGCCACCGATTGAAAAACCAGAGCGCCCTGACCCAGATAATTGGGTTTGGAACGGGAGTAGCTGGGTCTATGTGGGGGATGAGTAGCTATGATCAGAGAACGCTATGAGGATAATGCTTACTGGCGAAAACGCTACTTAGAGCTCTGTTATGAGCTAGGCGAGATTATCGACGAGCAACAGGATACAATCCTAGCGCTACGACGTGAAAACAAGCGCCTGAAGCGTGAGAAATGGAATCTGAAGAAGACGAAAGGAAGAAGAAAATGACACAGATAGCCGGCAAAGGGAAGTCATTTATAAGAGCAGAGATCTCTGAAAAACAAAAAGAATATATCAGACTTCTTGCTGAACTAAGAGGTGTGACAACGCAAGAGCTTTTAGGTCAAGTTGTAGAGCGTTTTATTGACAGGAATTTGCAACTTATTCAAGACTACAATAATGAATTAGATGCCCTGAACAGTATTTCTAGACGCAGAATTGATATGAATACATAGGAGAAAACAAAAATGACGAATGAAATAGCTAAATTTGACACACTAACACCGCAACAAGCATTCAAAAGCCCGGCAGCGTTAGAGAGATTTAAGTCGGTATTAGACGGGAGTGAATCACAATTTGTCGCAAGCCTGTTATCGATTATAAACAACAATAGTTATTTGGCCCAAGCCACAAATACAAGCATTATGAACGCGGCTATGAAAGCAGCGACTTTGAAGCTGCCGATTGAGCCAAGCCTTGGAATGGCATATGTAGTACCGTATAACCGAAACGAGAAGCGCGGTAATACTTGGGTGAAAATAAATGAAGCCCAGTTCCAGATGGGTTATAAGGGCTTCATTCAATTGGCTCAACGAAGCGGACAAATTAGGAATATAAACTGTGATGTTGTCTACAAAGAAGAATTTTTGCGGTACGACAAAGTTTACGGCACATTGCATCTAACAGATGAGCAGGTTGATAGCGGAGAGGTTGAAGGATATTTTGCAAGTTTGGAATTGATCAACGGTTTCCGGAAGATGATTTTCTGGAAAAAAGAAAAGGTCATAGCACATGCTCAAAAATATTCCAAAACTTACGACAAGAATACTGGTGATTTTAAACCAGGCACACCTTGGAAAACTGAATTTGACGCCATGGCTCAAAAAACGCTCATAAAAGAGCTTTTGAGCAAGTATGCGCCGCTTTCAATCGAATTGCAAAAGGCCATTCTGGCTGATAACGAGGATTCGAATGTAAACGAAGTGAAGAGAGCGAAGGACATCACACCTCAAGAACCAGAAAATCTATCTGATTTACTGAGCGCTCCAGAGGAAGAACAGGCTAAAGATGTTACACCTCTTGAAGATGATGCTCAAAATTCAGCTGCAGACAACGTTCCAGATTTCGTCGATCCAGAAACTGGCCAGATGGACATGTTAGAAGGGGAGGATTTCTAGAATGACTGAAGAATTAAAAGATGTGACAGATAGCCTCGAACTCGTTCCGGTGACGGATTTAGAAGTCGGCTTTGTCCTAAAGGCCGCTGAAATCGAAATCCAAGGCAAGGATGTTTTGGAGCAAGCTTTAGCAGCTTATCAAAAGAAATATGCTGGCTATATCGTAACAGAAGAAACTTTGCCAGATGATACCAAGGTCAAAGATGAATTGGGACGAGTGCAGCGCCAGATTGAACAAGAGCTTAAAAGCCAACTCTCAGAATACTCTAAACCTCTTGATGAAGTGAAGGCGTGGGTAGAGAGTATATTAGACCCTATCAAAACTTTGCAGATCGACATCAAAAATCAGATTAAAGAATTTGAAGAGAGAGCGACGGAAGCCCGCAAAGAGACGATCAGAGAAGCATTTGAAGCAGCAATCGTAGAAAGCGGCGTAGAGCTTGATATCAAGTTATTTGCTATTTACTTTGATGACCTCAGCAAGAAGAAATGTTTTATGGCCGACAACGTGCGAATCAATCAAGCAACCTCGAAATTGATTGATGATCTGGTAGCCGAAGAAGCAGCAAAGAAGCAACAACGTGAAGCTGGACTTATCCAGATTACAGAAGCAGCTGCCAAGGCCGGTTTTGGTCCTGCTGTCTACATCCGCAGATATGATGAAGGGGCAAAGCTGGCTGATATTTTGCAAGCAATTCTTGATGATAAAGATCTGGCCGACCGTGCAAAAGCGGAAGCGAAGCTGAAACAGCGCATCGAAGAAATGACTGCTATCGCAGAAGCCAAAGGCTTGAATCCTGAAAAATATGTTGATTTGCTAAATGAAGGTCGCCCCGCTCTTGATGTTATCAATATCCTGCACGCAGATGCAGACGAGCTCAGACAAGCGCAAGCAGAAGCAGAACGAAACACTCAGAATCAATCCTACGCCCAAAATCAACCCGAATTTAAGCCCGAAACAGTTCCAGAGGGGAATTACACCCCAGAACAAGGAACTGGCCAAAAATCGCAAAATACAGCTTCTGATGATACGGCTAAAAAATATGGTTATCGCTATCAAAATATGGAAATTATTTTCCCTGAAAAAAACATGCGTCAAGTCAAAGAACAATTTAAGACTATTTCTCAAGAATTAGGAATTATTGTCCGGATAATGCCTGGAGCGGAAAGTAAGGCTGAAAAGGTGGAAATAAAATGACAATGGATTTACTTGGTAAAGATTATTATTCAGCAGCTTCTGCACGTCGCTACTGGTCTATCTCGCAATACAAGCGATTTAGAGAGTGTGAAGCGCGGGCGCTGGCTGAGTTGAAAGGAGAATGGGAAGATCAAAGAGATAACACAGCTCTTTTGGTTGGAAACATGGTTCACAGCTACTTTGAAAGTCCAGAAGCCCATAAGAAATTCATGGATGAAAATGCAGATACCATGATTTCAAAAGCAGGGAAAACTAAAGGTCAGTTAAAATCTGACTTTTTGGTCGGCCAGCGCATGATCGAGCGACTGGAAGCTGACAAACAATTTATGGACTACTATGTCGGTCAGAAAGAGGTTGCTGTCACAGGCAAAATCGAAGGTGTGGAATTTAAAGGCAAGATTGACTGTCTCAATGTCGAAAAGGGGTATTTTGTGGACATCAAGACCACAAAATCAGACATTGATAGCATGGTCTGGGTCCAGGACGAAGTAAGCGGCCGAAATATTCAGGTCCGCTGGTTCGAGGCTTGGGGCTATGTCTTGCAGATGGCAGCGTACAAGAAAATGCTGGAAGAACAGTATGGCAAAGAGTTCACCCCTATTATATACGCAGTGACAAAAGAGCCGACTCCCGACACAAGAGCCATCGTTTTTCAAACTCAGGAAAAGCTTGGCTATGAGCTGACAGAGTTGTCTATGATCATCCAGCGCCTTGACAAGGTTAAGCAAGGCGAAGAGAAGGCGAAGCCATGCGGTCATTGCGAATACTGCAAAACGAAAGCGCTGAGTCAACGTGTGGAGGTGGTCTGATGAGTAAACAAGTAAAAGACATACTAGAAACTCACGACACAGGTTGTCCTCATGGCATCACATTTGCAATACATCAAAATAAAGAAGAATGTATTGCATTATTTGGCAGATCTGGTTGGCCTGGTCTCAAACCTCAATTTATTCGTTGGAATGAAAGTGTTGAAAACAGAACAATGTATCACACAGAAGAAGAGTTACAGGATGCGTATGTTGATAAAGTCAAAGTAGTTGAGGAAGATTTTATCATAATTGAATTATTGCCATTTTAAGAGGGAAAAATAACCCAAAACCAACTATTTCCAAAATGGAAACAACTCAAAATTAAACAAGCCGTGTATTCTTGTAAAACTGCGAACTAGAAAACGTCAATGAAGGTCATGTGACCTTGGACGAGCGACTGCCCGTATTTAGCCAAACTCACACACAGAGGCAGTCGCATTTTTTTGATAAACAGATGAAATTTTTGGATTTATTCGCAGGTATCGGCGGTTTTCGTCTGGGAATGGAATCCGCCGGTCATGAATGTGTAGGGTTTTGCGAAATTGACAAATTTGCTCGCAAGTCTTATAAAGCCATACACGACACGAAGGGAGAAATTGAATTACATGACATTACAAGAGTCACAGATGAGTCTATTCGAAGAATCGGACGTGTGGACGCTATCTGTGGAGGATTTCCGTGCCAAGCTTTCTCAATTGCGGGACACAGACGAGGTTTTGAAGATACACGAGGAACTTTGTTCTTTGAAATCTGTCGGTTCGCATCTATTATCAGACCTAAATATCTATTCCTTGAAAACGTCAGAGGACTCCTCAACCATGACAAAGGAAATACCTTTGAGACAATCCTCTCAGCGTTGGATGAACTCGGGTATGATGTGGAATGGCAAGTGCTTAACAGCAAAGATTTTGAAGTACCACAAAACAGAGAAAGGTGCTACATTGTCGGACATCTTAGAGGAACAAGTGGAAGACAAATATTTCCTATCATTGAAACAAGATCAGATAAATCAATTATCCAACTAGGAAATATCAAGAAAACTGGAAGTTTTGGCGGAAATCCTCAATGCGGAAGAATTTACAGCATAGACGGATTAGCGCCTTGCCTAAATACAATGCAAGGAGGTCAAAGAGAGCCAAAAATCTTCATTGATGGTAGAGTACGCAAACTAACACCTCGAGAATGTTGGAGATTGCAAGGTTTCCCAGATTGGGCTTTTGACAAAGCACAAGAGGTGAATAGTAATAGTCAATTATACAAACAAGCAGGCAATAGCGTGACTGTGAATGTTATTGCTACTATTGCAAAAGAATTTAGATAAAAAGGAGCAACAAATGCAAAACAAAATCGACATACCAGGCACAAGTATCACACTAGAAATCGTAGATAAGAACATCACGATCACAAATAAAATTGAATATGATATGCAGATGCAATTTAAAAATCAGGATGCTGAACCGTCCCTTGATGAGAGCGGGGACATCTTTGAGCCGCTTTATTGGTTGGATGTAAAAGCTGTGCCAAAAGAACCAACAGAGTACCATTCAAGCTTGGGAGTCAAGGCAGAAAAACGGAACTTGACTGAGCTTCAGAAATTCTTCGAATTTATCGAAAACAACAAACAGAACCTCTTCGACTTATGTGGTTTTAAGGGTGAGCTAGAATGAAAAACCTAACATTATCACTAGATATTTCAACTACTGCGACAGGTTGGGCCGTCTTTCACGGCTCTAGTCTTGTCCAGAGTGGTGTCTTAAAGCACAAAAGCAAGTCATACTTTGAGCGCGGGCGCTTCATGGCCAGCGAACTGCGAGCGATCCAATCACGAGCCTTACAAAAATACGATTGCCCTTTCGAGACAATCGTGGTCGAGAAGAACTCAGTCATGGGGCCAAATCAGCAGTCTATGATCAGCATTGGAATTGTGACAGGTATCATTCTTGGACGGTTGATTGCTGACAATGTGTACTTCGTGAACGTGTCAACTTGGCGCAAGTACTGGAAATTCAGCTACAAGGACCGAAGTAAAAAATCAATGAAGTTGCAAGCCGTTGCTAAAGTATCGGAGAACTTTGACCTGAACGTCAAAGATGATGAAGCTGACGCAATCCTGATCGGCTCTTATTTTGTCAATTATGGCCAAGAGTTTGGAGAACTGGAAAGCCATAAGGTTAGTTGAGGAGGATTTGACATGAAATTTTTGCCTTTTTTATCTATGATTGTATTTTTGCTAGCTCTTGTGTTAGCAGGAGCAATCAAAATCAACCGGCTCAATAAGAGGATCGAGCAGCTCGAAGCTAGAAAACTTATCACAATCCATAGAGTCGATAATGCTGGAGGCTCTATGGACGTGCTTGGGAAAATCACTGATAAAGAGGTGATTGAGGGGAAATATACGGTCACGGTTGGTGGCTACGGGAAATTCTTGGTCACAGAAGAACAGTATGAGGCTTTGGCTGTAGGTGATGAAATCCCTGATTATTTGAGAGGAGTGGGAAGATGAATGAGCAGGAATTGAGAACGAATAAACAAGAATTAATTTCGAAATACGAGTTGCTTAAAAATAGCTATAATTTTAACGTTGTAGCAACAGACGGTATAATAAGCGATTTGAAGCGTTTAGACGAACCAAAATCAGGTCACGCAGACGAAGCGCCGCGCTATGTTAAGAATATATTGGCACGATTGCGAGAATTGCCATTACATGACAGAGAGATCTGGTTGAAAGCAATTATGAGTGAATTTGAGCGGGATTTCAGCCATGCGATATGGCGTGAGGGATATAAACAAGGTAAATTTGAAGGTGAATGGGTCGGGCAACAACTCAAAGACGCTGATAAAATTCGACAAGAATTGAACAAACCAGTGATTCCGCAGTTTGTGGCGGATTGGTTGAGCAACCTAAAAAGTGGCCTGTTTGGATTAAATTACGACTCAGTACCAAGTGAAATTTATGATTGGGTATATGCGACAGAAGATAATCTCAGAAAGTTGCATTTAGCTTTTGTTTATGGCTACGAGGTTGGGGAAGAGAAACGGTATCAGGTTGTAATGCCTAATGTTGCTTCGAGCGGAGGTGTTTTGACCCGTATCAAACATGACGATAGCTGGATTTGGATTGATACGCTTGGGACCATCGTCGAAGGGCGAACTCACACCCGCAAAGAACTCGAAGAAGCAAGTTTCGGCTGGGTTTTCTCTTGCAAGGGTGTGGAAATCGAGGAGGTGGAAGAATGAGTAGATTTGCAATCTCCCTGTTTAAAAATGACCTTGAACATATTGCAAATGGTTATGAAATCAAAATCAAAATCGACGGTAAAAGATTTTTGGGAACAAATGAAATCATTTTGAAGCCTGCATTGACAAATGATGTTATGGCTCCGATATTGAATTATAGAAATAAAATAATCGATACTGAACAGCAAAATATTCTTAATAATTTTATAGGAGGTGCAAGATGACAAATCTTTGGGAGGAGACCTTAGAGGTTTTAAGAGACCATGGCAAAACGTTTGAGGGAGTCAGATATATTCAAGGCTCAGACTTTAAAATCACTAAAGAAAATTTTGAGGAACTTGCCAAGCAAGCTAATTATCATAGCGGATACGGTGCCGCTCACGTTCCTACTGATTTAGTTATTGTTGGCAAAGGTTGGTGGTTAGAGCGAGGAGAATATGATGGCTCAGAGTGGTGGGATTTTAAAGAAATACCTAAACAAATCAATGAAATCAGAAACATTTCTTGTCTTGTAGGCGGAATGTGGCCAAGGCTTAAAGAATTGAATACCATCGACCCGATACAAGAAAGGCTTGAAGAAATGAGAAAAGAGAGGGAATCTAATGAAACCTAGAAGATACCCTTATTCGGGAAAAAGAAAAAGGAAAGAAAAGCCTTCTGATGTGACTTTACCTGATTTAGTCGTTTTACCTAACGTTTCTTTTAGAAAAGAACTAATCAAACATGTCTACATGGTTACTAGATATCATGACGGCTGTACAATCATTCGTTTCAGAATTCCAAGAATTTTAGGAGCATACGATGAGCAAAAGGTTGAAGTAAAACTTAGCTACGATGAGACCCTTGAGATACTCAATAGCTACTAAAACAAAAAAGCCAAGACACTCTCTGCCTCAGCTAAAATCACAATAAGATTATTATATCACAAAAAGGAGACAGAGAGTGAGCAAGGCAAAAGCTATTTTAAAGGATTTGAGAAACCTTGATCTATATATTGCAAGTTTGATTAGACGAAGAGACAAGGTCGAAGCCTCGCTCTTGTCTAGTCAGAAATTTTCTCCGGACAAGGTTTCAGGGGGCGTTAAACGTAAGCAAGATGATATCTATGTTGAGTTGCTGACGGCTAAGGACGAAATAGAGCAGAAGACTGCTGAGGCTATTAGAAAGCAGAGGGAGCTGCAGGGGCTAATTGACTCTCTGGATAATACGGATAGTCAGGCAATACTGAGCTTGGTTTACATTGATAAGATGACTAGATGGCAAGTGATGGACGAGCTGAATTGTAGCGATAGGACCTACTATCGTTTGCTTAGGCAAGCCAAACGCGATTTAGACCGCTCCTGTCAGTAAATGGCAGTCTTTGGCAGTTTTTGGCACTGATTGTCAGTGCGTGGCAGTTTCAACATGCTATTATAGTAGTATCAAAAAAGAGCAGAAAACTACTGCTCTTTTTATTTATTGGTTTAAAAAAGATTGGTGAGAAGGTATGCGACCGCAAAAGCTAACAATGCAAAACGGCAGAAGAGCATTAGGTGATTATGGTTCTCGTTCAGACGAATATAAAGAATACAATCGTTTGAGATGGAAGTATGATCGAGAAGTCAAAGCGTTTTACAATTCGAAAGTTTGGAAAGAGACTAGTCGAATCGTTCTGCTTGAGAATGATTATATCTGTGAGTATTGTGGAGGAGAAGCAACGATGACAGATCATGTGATTCCGATAAAGAGAGATTGGAACAGAAGGTTAGACAGAAAGAATCTGAAAGCAAGTTGCAAGAGATGCAACGATGCAAGAGCGATTAGAGACCGAAATGGTCTGCTCTGACCTGTCAATCGGTTGTCAAGCCTCAAAAATGGTAGACGAATAAAAATATTTATTACTCATTTAATGTTCGGAAATTACCCCCTATTCTTTTGAACGGGGCTATATTGTTTCGGTTTTAAAGGACGCGGCCTTTTCTGTACGAAAAATTCCCTTTTTGAAACTTTAAAAACAGCCATTTTAGTAAAGGAGGTGTCAATTTTGGGAAGAAAAATGAAGATTGTTGAAAATAACAAGAAGCACTTAACCAAGGAAGAAAAAATAGCTCGTAAAAGCATACAGGATAAGGCTTCTGATGGTTTGGATGCGTTGCAAATTACACCGCCAAAGCATTTTGATCCTATTGCAAAAGCGGAATATAAAAGAGTGATCAATGATTTGCGAAAGCTACCCCTAAGAAATCTAGATCGAGCTGTTTTAGAAACGTATTGTACCTGGTATGCAGTTTATAAGGAAATATCCCGTGGCCTGCAACAAAAAGGCTATGTTTATGTGAATGAAAAAGGGACGGTCCTGCCCAATAAGATGTTGTATAGTTTAGAACGTGCGACTACTAACTTAACACGCGCAGCGGCCCAGCTTGGTCTGACGGTAGATAGTCGGATGAAATTGTATGTGCCACAAGTCGAAGAAAAGAAAACCAGTATATTTGATAAGTTTGGAGGATAGACGATGAGGTATAGACCACACTATTTGAAGAAGAGGAAAAAACATCGTGAGTTAAATGAATTTTCAACCGAGGGTGGACGAATCGTATTAAACGGAAAGCCATTAGATGGAGTAACGAGTTACAGTATTGTTTGTAGTTCTGGAGAACTTACTGAATTGACAATAAAAATGGTTGGTAAAATGAAATGATTTTTATATTAGAGGGAAATTCCCTCTTTTTAGTTTAGGCCGTTGGTGTAGAGGGAACATAACAAGCTCCAACCTTGTAGTCGTGGGTTCGATTCCTGCACGGTCTGTGTTTTTATCAGAAAGGAGGGATTGAAATAAAATATGACTATAAGCCGATTGCAAGTAAATATCGTGATGTAGCTTTTGATTATGCAAAAAGCGTGGTTGATGGCAAACGGATTGTTAGTCAGAAAGTTTTTAAAGCATGTTTACGTCACTTAAATGACTTGAAAAAGATTTCTCGAAAATCTTTCTCTTATGACTATATTCCAGAAAAAGCTCAGGATCCAATTGATTTTATCGAAATCCTTCCAGATGTCAAAACCGGCAAGCCTTATCCTCTGGCCGAATTTCAGAAATTTATTCTAGCTAGTTTGTATGGCTGGCGCAGGAAGTCGGACAATTCCATTAGGCGCTTCAGGAAAGCAATGATTTCCCTCGCCCGTAAGAATGGTAAGACAATTCTTGTGGCTGGTATTTTACTTTATGAGTTTTTGTTTGGTCGTAATCCAGCTATGTCTAGACAGCTTTTTTGTACCGCAAATGATAAAACCCAAGCTAAAATCGCTTTTGAAATGGCTCGAAAACAATTGGACGCATTAAGGGCGCAAGATGAAGATGTCAGGAAGGCCACAAAGCGGGTCAGAGAAGAGTTGAGAAACTTGGTGGACGAATCCTATATCCGTCCGTTAAGTCGCGATACAGGGGCTGTAGATGGCTTTGAGCCGTATGTTGGTGTACTGGACGAGTTCGCAGCATCTAAAACAAATGAAATGATTGAACTTTTGGAATCTGGTCAAGGCCAGTTGGACAATCCACTAATTCTGATTATTTCTACGGCGGGGCTTGATCTTAATGTCCCGATGCACACGATTGAATATCCCTATATTGAGAAGATCTTGAATGAGGAAGTAGAAGATGATGGATACTTTTCTTTTATTGCAGAACAAGATAACGAGGAGGAGATTGCGGATGAAACCAACTGGATAAAGTCGAATCCTATCCTTGAGGTGCCAGCGCTTTACGACAAAATCATGAATTACTTGCGAAAACGTAGAAAGGTATCTCTAGAGACCGGGACAGTCAATGAGGTCTTGGTCAAAAACTTTAACATGTGGCGGCAATCATCAGAAACATCTTACATGGACAAGCAGAGTTGGGCACAGGCCAAACTTGATGAAAAACCAGACACTCGAAAACGCAGGGTCTGGATCGGTGTCGATGTTGGGAAAGTCAGTGACTTGTTTGCCATCTCGCCCATGGTCCAGATGGACGACTACTGGTATGTAGATAGTTTTTCGTTTATCGCAACCAAATATGGCCTTGTGGCCAAGGAGAAGCGCGACGGTGTGAGTTATACAAATCTGGAGCGCATGGGTGAATGTGAAATTACCACTCTTGAATCTGGTGTAATTGATGATGAGCGTGTACTTGAAAAAATCGAGGAGATGGTCTATCTAAACGAATGGGAGCTGCAGGCTATCTGTTTTGACCCTTATCAGTTTAGCTCCTTAATTGCCATGATTGAGAAGCGACATCCTGAATGGCCATTGATTGAAGTAAGACAGAACACAATGGTCTTGAATATGCCGACCAGACAGTTTAGGGACGATGTGCTGAAAGGTCTTATCAAACATTCGGGAAATCAATTGCTCACCATGGCCGTTAACAATGCGCGTGTGAAAGTCGATAATAACGGGATGCGGATTGACAAGGATAAACAGAGCAATAAAATTGATCCACTAGATGCTCTTTTAGATGCTTTTGCGGTCTGTTATCTGGAACCGTTCGATGGCTCGGGGTATTGGACAAATGAAAAAATTATGGAGGCAGGTTCGCTATTTTGAGATTACTAAATCAAATACACACAATCCTATTGCTAGCCGGCTTAGGATTTTTAATTTACGGTCTTTTCTTGATTGGGCAGATTGTTGGTTATATTGCTACGGGAATCATTCTATGCCTGTTAGGGCTATATATAGATAAAACAAAATAAGGAGAATCAAATGAATAAACGAATTAAAAAGAAAAGAAGCTTGGTGCGGGAAGTGCAACAGCTGCGATCAGATATGCTTGCACTGAGCCGTGAAAATCTCGATTTGTATGCAAAATTGACTGCATTTAATAGTGAGTTGAGCGCGCTGCGCCAATCGCAGGAACGTCATGAGGCTGTTTGTGGAAAAAATGTGGAAGCAACAAATGCGGAATTTGACAAAATCAAAGGTGATTTGAAGCAACTGAAAAAACCGTTTTGGAAGCGGTGATATTGTAAACCCTCTTAAAATTTGATAAAATTAAGTAATTTTAGGAGGTTATAAATATATGTCAAAAGAAAAGATTGCTCCGGTGTACATCGATGAAGATAAGAATGTGTACGAATTGAGGAAGCCTGTGTACAAGAAGCCGTTATTTTGGTCTACTATTCTTCTTTCTGTAGTTTCTACCTTCTTGGTGGTTATTATTTATTTAGCTGGAATTTATGCAAACGGGATAGAAGAAGCTCTTAAAAGCAATAATGTTTACTACGATCAGAGAGATAAAGATATTTATCAGCTTGATAATAACAAGTCTTCTTTCCTTTCTGACAAGGAAGATAAAAGCACTTCACTTTTGAAAGCAGCAAATGCTTTCTATAGACGCTATGCTTCTGAGGATGTCATAAACAATATGACAGATTTTGTGTTGCCTGCGAAGTTTAAAGAACATTTTAAAGAAGAAGTCGATTATACTGCAGGAAAACTGACTATTAACTATGCTAGAGTTGATACAAGTAAAAAACTGAAAACGGTGAATGAACACTCTGGTGTTGTTGTCGTTGGAATGACTTTCAAAAACACAAGTTCGAAACCAGTTGATTTTGATGTAAGAGGCTTTTTCCCGCAGCTAGAAGATGGGACATATCCATTTTTTGATTCTATGTTTACTGGTGATAGTGGAGCAGTTATAAATGGTAGTGTGATTACAATAAAAGAAAACTCTACTGTCGATTTTGCTATACTTTACGGAGACAATGAAGAGTTGCCAGAACAAAATATTAAAGTTAGAACAGCTACTACCATATGGGAGTAAAAAATTAGCATCTTCGGATGCTTTTTTGATATTTTAAACTTTTTTCAAAAAACTCTTGACTTTTCGGCTGTACCGTTATATAATTTTGGTACAGTCTTAAAAAGGGGTGATGAAATGACTGCAAAAGTAGGACGACCTAAAAGTGAAAATCCGAAAAATCGCAAGGTTACAGTAAAAATGACTGAAAAAGAATTTCAGACATTGGAAAATGTAGCTAATGAAAGGCAAATCAGTAAATCAGAGGCGATTTTACGAGGAATTGACCTTTTAAAATCCGAAAAATAAAAAAATACCAAGTGCTATTCAAACCGCCAAGCAGACTAGCACATGGTATCGCTCGAAAGAAACTCTTTCTGAAATCATTATATCAGAAAAGAGCTTCTTTGTCATACCGCAAAGGAGTTTTTATAATGGCGAAAATTGAACTTTTAGAAAGCTACGAAGAACTAGTAGCCTACACTGCAGAGATTAGAGAAAGTCTGGATATTTTACATGAATGGTTAGCCAAGAAACCTAATTTTGAGAATTATTATTCTTATTATGATTTGATTGCAGCACATGGCGCACATTTTGCTTTACTTAACTTAATCACGTTTCGTTTAGACAGCTTGATTGAAGAGCACACAACTATTATTGAGAAAGGACGATAAAAATGGAACTACAAATTTTTAAAAACGAACAATTCGGAGAAGTGCGTACAGCAGAAGTTAATCAAGAAATTTATTTTAATTTGAAAGATTGTTGTCAGATTTTGGGGATAAAAAACAGTAAAGATGTAGTACAAAGGCTAAATCCAAAGGGGGTCGTTACTACCGACCTCCTTACAAATGGAGGAGTCCAACAAGCAAACTTCATCAACGAAGCGAATTTCTATAAACTTGTTTTTCAATCTCGCAAACCAGAAGCAGAGAAATTTGCAGACTGGGTTACCAGTGAAGTTTTACCATCCATCCGCAAAAACGGCGCTTATATGACCGACCAAACGCTGGAGCAGGCTCTGACAAGCCCAGATTTCCTCATACAGCTCGCAAATCAGCTCAAGCAAGAAAAAGACCGCAATCTTAAATTAGAGGCCGAAAAGTCCATTTTGAGCATCGAGAACATGGTTATGAAACCTAAAGCAGAGTATTTCGATGAATTGGTTGATAGGAACTTGTTGACTAGCTTCCGTGAAACGGCTAAACAACTGAAAATCAAGGAACGCAAATTTATTGATTTTTTACTAGAGAAGAAATATATCTATCGTGATAAGAAGGGCAAGTTGCAACCGGCAGCTAATAAAAATGACGGTTTGTTTGAGGTTAAAGAGTCCCTTAATGAAAAAACAAAATGGTCCGGCACACAAACTCTCATCACACCTAAAGGACGCGAAACTTTTAGATTGCTATTCATTTAGCAAAAAGCACCAAACGGTGCTTTTTTTATGCCCAAAAATAGAAAGGAGGTGAGAAAAGAAATGAGTTTCTTTCAACCGTTAGGATCTTCTAAGGTGTCTTACGATGATTATATTGCTTCGGTGATTGGCGGGAATTACTCCCCTGAATATGTTGGGGTTTCAGCCTTGAAAAACAGCGACATTTTAACAGCTGTATCTATTATCGCTGGTGATGTGGCCCGCTTTCCTTTGCTGAAAAAAGACACTACAGGCAATATCGAGCAAGACGAAGAAATCAATTATCTTCTGAACGTGAAATCAACAGGAAACACATCTGCTCGAACCTGGAAATTTGCTATGACAGTTAATGCGATTTTAACTGGCAATTCGTTCTCCCAAATCTTGAGAGATCCTAAAACTGGCAAAGCGCTTCAGTTTCAGTTCTACAGGCCGTCAGAAACGACCGTAGAGGAGACAAACGACCACAGGTTGATTTATACCTTTACCGACCGTTTAACGGGCGCTACGGTCAAATGTGAGGCTCCTGACGTTATCCACTGGAAGTTCTTTAGTCACGATACGATTTTAGGAAGGTCTCCACTGCTCTCTTTGGGAGATGAAATTTCTCTGCAAGAAGGTGGTCTGAATACCTTGATTAAATTTTTCCGTGATGGTTTTTCGAGCGGAATTATCAAATTAAAGGGCGCGCAGCTGAACGGTGAAGCCCGCAAGAAAGCCCGGATGGACTTTGAGAAGATGCGAGAGGGTTCAACAGGCGGCAGTCCACTGGTCTTTGACGATACTCAGGAGTACACACCGCTCGAAATCGATACGAATGTACTGCAGCTGATTACTTCCAACAACTTTTCGACAGCTCAGATCGCCAAAGCCTTGCGCGTGCCCAGCTATAAATTGGGCGTGAATAGCCCTAACCAGTCTGTAGCGCAGCTGATGGAGGATTATGTCACAAATGACCTGCCTTTTTATTTTGACGCGATTACAAGCGAGCTCGGTTTAAAGGTGCTGGATAATGACGAGCGGCGAAAGTATCGAATAGAATTTGATACTCGCAGTGTCACTGGACGAAATGTGGATGAAATTGTCAAACTGGTAAACAACCAGATTTTGACTCCTAACCAAGCATTGATTGAGCTTGGCAAGGAACGCTCTAGCGACCCGAATATGGATCGTTATCAGTCCAGCCTTAACTATGTCTTTCTGGATAAGAAAGAAGAATATCAGGCAATGAAAGGAGGTGAGACAAGGGATGCCAAAGAGAATCAAGATGAAGGGTCCACTGATTCCGAATAATAGTCAAGAAGCCTATGACTATTTCGGAATGGAAGCTGTCAGCGCTAAAGCTATCACAGATGCTTTTCCAGAAGATAACAGTGATATTGTCTTGGAAGTCAATTCCAACGGTGGTCTGGTGACTGTTGGAAGTGAAATCTATACAGCTTTGAAAAGTTATCCAGGGCACGTCACGGTTGAAGTGACGGGGATGGCAGCTAGTGCGGCTAGTGTAGCTATCATGGGTGCTGATAAAATTCTTATCAGTCCTACAGCACAGATTATGATCCACAAAGCGCTATTTCACTGGGTATCTGGCAATAGCGATGATTTGGACAAAGCTTCTAATGCTTTAAAAGCTAGCGACCAGGCAATTGTAAATGCCTACGTCGCTAAAACTGGGCTGAGCGAAGAAGAAATTCTAGACATGATGAAGAATGAAACTTTCATGTCGGCCAGTGCTGCAGTGGAAAAAGGCTTTGCAGACGAAGTAATGACCTTTGATGATGTTGGAGTGGTAGCAAGTCTGAAAAGTGGCTTATTGCCACAAGCGGTTATTGATGACTTTTACGCTAACCGTAGCAAGCGGAAGTCTGAAATCCAAAATATGCTACGAGAAATCGAAAAAGAAGAAATTCTACAGGGACTATAGGTCCTATTTTTTATACTCAAAAAAGGAGAAAAAATCTATGTTTGATGAAAAAATCAAAGAATTGGAAGCAGGAATTGCTCAAGCAAAAGCTGAAATTTCTGCTCAGACGGCTAAATTAAAAGAAATTTTGGGACAAGGAGATCTTGAAAAAGGGCGCGAAATCCGTGCAGACATCGATGCTAAGAAAGCATCTTTGGCGGCACTGGAAGGTGACTTGAAACTTTTTAAAGATATCAAGGGAGAACCAGCTGCAGCTGCTGCGACACACATTGTTGAGTCAGAAGAAAAGTCAACTCGCGACGCAGTGAATGACTGGTTGCATTCTAAAGGGGCAACAGCTTCATCTGAATTGAAATTTGAAGGAAATGACCTTTTCATTCCGCTAAATGCAATTGATCCTAAAACAGATGGACTGAAAAAGGACGGCACCAAGCCTGTGACAAGTGAAGAACTTGTGACAACTCCGATCCGTGAAGTAAAGACGGTCGTAGACTTAAAGCAATTCACTTCAATTCATAGCGCTAAAAAAGCAAGCGGTAAATATCCAATTTTGAAACAGGCAACCTCTAAAATGGCAAGTGTTGCAGAATTGGAAAAAAATCCGGCGCTTGCGAAACCAGAGTTTGAAAATGTGAGCTGGGAGGTACAGACTTACCGTGGAGCAATTCCAGTGTCTCAAGAATCAATCGATGATGCAGATGTTGATTTGCTAGCGATTGTAGCAGAAGCAGCCTCTCAAATCAAAGTCAACACAACCAATGATGCTATTGCAGCGGTGTTGAAAACATTTGAAGCGAAAACGGCTAATGGACTAGACGCAATCAAGGAAATCTTGAACGTGAACCTCGACCCAGCTTATAATGTGGCTTTTGTAGTTTCTCAAAGTTTCTATCAAGCTCTGGACACTCTCAAGGATAAGAACGGTCGTTATCTGCTGCAAGATTCCATTGTGTCAGCTTCTGGTAAAGTCTTTCTGGGTCATCCAGTGTTTGTCGTTGCTGACGAAGTTCTGGGCAACGCTGGTGAAGCCCACGCCTTTGTCGGAGATATCAACCGCGCTGTTTTGTTTGTAGATCGCAAGGAACTTGGTCTGCGCTGGGCAGATAGCGAAATTTACGGCCAATATCTTCAAGCGGTAGTTCGCTTTGATGTGAAGAAGGCCGATAAAAAAGCTGGTTACTTTGTAACTTATACGCCCTAAGAACGCCGCTGTTTCTGCGGCGAAACCAACAAATGCCAACACTAAACAAGAAATTATGGATTATCTAGATAGCAAGAATATCAGTTATAATCCATCAGCAACTAAAACGGAGCTTTTGGCTCTGATTGTTTGATAGGAGGTGCTCATGCCTGTTGAACAAAAAATACTAGATGGCGTGAAGCTTTATTGCAAAATTGATTATGATTTTGAGGATGAAATCATTAAAGAAATGATTGAGTCTGCCCAGGATCAGATTTGTTTTGCGATAGACAGTAACGCTACACCAGAAGATTTTGCGAAATATGCAAAATTCCAGCTTGCTGTTAAAAAGCAAGTCAAAGAAGAGTACGAACACCGTGGATTGTCAGCGGATAGTGAACGCTATCCCTTGGCGAACGGTGTTTTAAATATCATCCATCAATTGCGCACAAGGAGGGAGCTAGATGAGAACTCGAAAGATGAACACTAGAATCACCTTCTTTTCGGAGCAAGGAGGGCAAAATGAAGACGGAGAGGTTATTTCTCCGGTTCGCAAAGACCTCTATACTTGCTGGGCAGAGGTTGTTAGAACCTCTTTAAAAGACTTTCAGGAAGGCGCTAGGCAATCTACGAATAAGCGAGCTAAAGGGGTGATCGAGACAGAAGAGGTCAAAACCTTCTACATTCGTCATCATCCGAAAGCTCCTTTTGATAGCTCGGCTCACGTTGAATACAACGATAATGAATACGATATCGTCGCAATTGATGCAGACGAAAATAGCTTCGATTGCGACAAGATTATCGTGAAGAGGCGGATATGACAAAAGGTCTTGATGAAATTTTAGCCAACTTGACAAAGCTGCAAGTAAAAGCTCCAAGAGCAGCAAAAGCAGCTGTTACTGAAGTAGCTAATGAATTTGAGAAGCAATTGAAAGTCAACACACCAGAATATTTTATCGTGGAGGATGTCCATGCGAAAGATGACACGGTGGTCACTGGTTTTAAGGGTGCGAATGAAGGTCTTGTCTCTAAGGATATCGGTTTTGGGAAAACAACTGGTTGGCGGATTCACTTTCCGGATACGGGAACAAGTCGCCAAAAAGCTCAGAATTTTAAAGAAAAGACCATTACTGAAATGACTCCGAGAGCAAAAGAGATTTACGCTCAGAAAGTAAAGGAAGGTTTGGGACTATGGTAGCTGAGACTAAAGCATACAGGCTATTAAGTCAAAATAAAGATTTTAATCAGCTTTTGGATAATATGCGAGGTAAAGAGTATGGCCTTGGTTTTAAGCAAGGGATCTTTACTTATGATATCCCAGAGAAGCCTACGAATCTTTTGCGTAAGGAACTTGCTCCTTTTATGCGCATCTATCCAACCTACCAAGGACCTTTCGAACATTCGGACGACAAGGTCTTGGCGATGGAGACCAGAATCACTATCAACTTTTGGTGTGAAACAGCAAGTCAATCAGAAAAGATTGCGAAAATGATGGATGAAATTTTAGAAACAGGCGGTTTTGAAAGATATACCGCTAGCGAACTCCCGAGATATAAAGATAACGATATTGACTTACTAATCAACGTAAGAAAATATCGTTTTTTTGATTGGGACAACAACCAATAAGAAAAGAGGATACAAATGAAAGTAAAATTTGGATTGCGAGACTTTGAGCTCGGAGAAGTCACAGCAGAAAACAAAGTCCCTACCACAATCAAGCTACCTGGTATGAAGTCAGCAAAAATTGACATCACCAATGAATTGATCACCATTGCAGCGGATGATGGCCCGTATGTGGTTCTGTCATCTGGAATTACCGGCACGCAGTTAGAAATTTCAGTTTTGGATTTAGCTACAGAAGTGCGTAAGGTGATGTACGGAATTACGGTGAAAGATGGTATTGAGGTCTACAATAAAAACCTCACTCCAAAAGATGTAGCTTGTATGTTCCGAACCTCTACTGAAGATGGGAAAGCCATCTGGATCGGCTTACTTAAAGGGAAATTCTCACTCCCTGGAGTGGAAGCAGAAACTAAAGACGGCTCTCCTGATCCAAAAGCAGATACCGTCACAGGTAACTTTGTAGCTCGTGGCGATAGCGAAGATGGAAATGTCCTTGTCATTGGCCGCGAAGGCAACGCTGGGTTCCAACTTGAAAAATTCCGGGAGATGGTCTTCCCAAAGTAGTAAGCGGTGGCTCGCCAGCTTCTCCTCCTAGAAGTCCAGGGGCTGCCGTTAGTCCATGATAAAGCTTGGATTTTGAATCCAAGCTTTTCGTTTTTATAAAAAAAGGAGATGGAAATGTTTAAAATCACACTAAAGCAAGGTGGGGTGGATAAGGAATTCACCAAAGACTATATCAACGTTGAAGATAATCTGTTGGCAGTTGAGCACCAAGTACGCCAAACAGCGCTGGTCCAAGATGTGAAAAAGGCGCAAGACCCGAAAGAACACCGCAAATTGAATGAAAGCTACTTGAAGATGTTTGTGTCCATGTTCGGTGAGCAATTCACCGTGACAGACTTGAAACAGGCGGATATGAGCATTTTAGAGACGTTGAACTCTCTATATTTAGCTGCCCTTGGTATCAAGGAAGATTCCGAAGAAACCGAGGAAGATCCCGAAAAAAAGGAACAAT
Source organism: uncultured Streptococcus sp. (assembly GCA_963547765.1). Lineage (GTDB taxonomy): Bacteria > Bacillota > Bacilli > Lactobacillales > Streptococcaceae > Streptococcus. The sequence goes on from CAUUSJ010000011.1 coordinate 22,449, forward strand.
AAGCCCAGAAGAAGCCCGAGATAATTTACTGATATGGTTTCAGCAATTGATATCTGACGGATACTCTATCTTGGATATCAAAAGAATGAAGATGTCTGACTTTGAACTCATGGTGAAAGCCATGGAAGTGAAGAAAGAAGAAATTGAAAAAGAAACTACTTTAGATAAAGCATTTCCATTCCTATTTAGCTAGAAAGGAGGATGAATGTCTAGTAATTTAGGTAATCTAGTAGCTACGGCTACTCTCGATATTGCTCCTTTTATGGCGAATACAAGGACTGTGAATATGGCTTTACGAGGCCTAGACAAATCCTTGAACGCAATGGAAAAAAGCTTCAAAAATGCTGGAAAAGGGTCGCAAGGATTGAGCGGGATGAAAGCCATATTATCCGAGACTGGCAAAAGCTTAGAGGCTTATCGGCTTAATTTGGCAAAACAAACCGAGCATTACAACAACCTAAAAAAAGAAATCGGTGATGTTTCTACTGCAACGGCTGCCCAAAAGACCGCTCTCTTGGGTGCAAAATCGGCTATGAGCGATACGATCGCAAAAGTGGCAGAACTGCAGGCGAAATACGTCACCCTGGCGAGAGAAATCAATATCCAGTCTAGTGTCTGGACAAAAGCCGGGACAGCCTTGTATGACACGGGGTCTAAATTTCAATCAGCAGGCCAGAAGCTTAGTGGTGTAGGCTCTGCCCTGACCAAAGGTGTTACAGCTCCTCTTGTGGCTGGTGCAGGTATTGCGATCAAAGCTGCTATCGACTATGAATCTGCCTTTGCTGGAGTTAAAAAGACAGTCGATGAGACGGCAACAGTGTCTTATGCGAAACTGTCCAGCGGTATTCGTCAAATGGCCAAAGAACTACCAGCGAGTGCGGTAGAGATTGCCAATGTAGCAGAAGTCGCCGGTCAGCTGGGAATTAAGACAGAAGACATCCTAAAATTCTCCCGTACCATGATTAATATGGGGGAATCGACCAACTTGAGCGCCGAAGAGGCGGCAACGGCTATCGCTAAGGTCGCTAATATCATGGGCTTGAGCTCGGATGATTACTCACGTTTCGGAGCTTCCGTCGTTGACCTTGGTAACAATTTTGCTACGACCGAAAAGGATATCGTAGAGATGACCAATCGGCTAGCTGCGGGCGGTCGTTTGGCTGGTCTGACAGCTCCTGATATCCTCGGTCTTGCGACAGCAATGAGCTCGGTTGGTATCGAAGCTGAAGCGGGTGGTACTGCCATGACTCAAACGTTGACAGCTATTGGGAATGCGGTATCTCTGACAGGAAAAGGGGCAGCTGAAAAGTTAGAGTTGATTGCCCATACGGCAGGCATGACTGCTGAGCAATTCCAGCAAGCTTGGAAAGAAAAACCTGTCCAAGCTTTGCAAGCCTTTATCAAAGGCTTGGAGAATGCTCATAAGTCCGGAGAAAATGTCAATGGGATTCTCGACGATTTGGATATGAAGGGCATTCGACAAAGCAACATGCTGAAATCTCTTGCTTTGGCTTCGGACAAGATGTCATCAGCAGTTGATCGCTCTAACCGAGCTTGGAAAGAAAATACAGCTCTGACGAATGAGGCTAACAAGCGGTATGCGACTACCGAATCTCAGCTGAAGATGTTTAAGAATCAGCTGACAGATATTGCTATTGAGTTCGGCGGACCACTTTTGCAAGCTTTGAGAAACGGTCTTGATGCAGCCAAGCCATGGATCACGAATCTAGCTGACATGGCTAAAGCCTTTAATAATATGAGTGCCGAACAGCAACAAAGTATTGTTAAGTGGGGGCTGTTAGCGGCAGCAATCGGGCCGACCTTGAAGCTCCTCGGAGGTGGTTTGTCGATCTTAGGTGGCTTTATGAAAGGTATCGGCGGCGCTTCAAAGGCTATAGGTCAGCTTGTCGGTACTTTGAAAACCATTAGAGAAGTCGGTAGTTTGGCTGGGGGCTTAAAAGCTGTAACAGCTGGAATAACCGAAACAGGCGCAGCTACTACAGCACTAGGCACTGCTACAGCAACGGCATCTGGCTCTACTACCTTGCTAGGCCAAGCTATAGCAACTCTGGGAGGCCCGATAGGCCTTATGATTGGAGGCATTGGCTTAGTTACAGCTGGCTTGGTTTATCTCGGAAATGAGAAAGACAAGGCTCGCATCAAAGCGGAAGAGTTTGGCACGCAACTGAGTGAAACGGCTCGTAGTGACCTGCGTAGCTTCCAGAAGGTGGTTGACGAGACTAGCAACACAGTCGCTAACTTTGGGACACATGCTGGTGATGCGGATAAGGTTGCAGGATCTTTTAAAAAGCTTTATGAAGAAGTAGTGAATTCTGCTGATAAAGCCAATAAACGCCTTCAAGAACTGGCCGACAAATGGGGCATAAGTCCTGAAAAGGTCGCTAAAGCTCAAGAATACAATAACCAGATGGTAGCTAATACCGAGACGATGATGAATCAAATCAATGATATCTATCAACGTCATAACGGTGATGCGAGCAAGTTTTCCAATGAAGAAAAAGAAATCGTCCTCAACAACCAAAGAGAGATGATTTCCGCAAAACTAGAACTCATGAACCTATCCGCCAAAGAGCAGAAGGCAGTATTGCAAGCTCTAAATGGGGAAATCATCACTCTAAATGAGACTCAGCTCGAGCACTCTAGGAAGAGCTTGGAGAAGGCTATGAAGGAAGAAAATAGCCTGTATAAAGAGTCTAAAGCAGAGTTGAAAGAGATGCTCAGCTCTAAATTGCTCACAAGGCAGGAATACAATGCCAAGATGAAGCAACTCGAGAGCGAGCACAATCAGACTATGGAGGGTTTGGCAACGAAATATCTGGAAGTCATGAAGACTTTGGATGATAAGGTCAAGCTCCGAACAGGATATAGTTGGAACTACTGGGAGGAAGCAAAGAAACTACTCGAAGAGTACGGCTTGTCCTATGAAGAAATTGGGGAGAAAGCCTCTAAAGCTGCTAGGGAAGCAGGAAACTCACACAGTATTCTTGCTAAATATAGTAGCGAGATGTCAGCCACGACCAAGGAGGCGAATGATGCCTGGTCTCTTCTAGTCGGGAACATCAATAAAAACAACCAATTTGAGGTTAAATCAAACGTTAAAGAGGTTATTGGTGAAGCTGTGAAGTCTGCTGAGGGCTGGGAGCAATTGAAGTTTATCGCTAAGGAGGCGGAACTTAACTCTAATGCCCGGGCGACGATTGCTGAAGCTTTGGTCGAGTCTGGTAAGTGGGCAGAGATGTCCCTGGAAGAAAAGAAACTCATCGTCCAAAATCAAGCTGGCTTGCAGGCCATCTTTGATAGCCAGCAACATCTAGCAATCTGGAATAGTATGCCTGCGGAAGTCAAGCAACTCCTGATGGATAGCGAGGATATGATGAACAAGGCAGATCTGGCTAAGGAGACCTTGGAAGGCTACAACAAGCTGACTCCGAAGCAGAAAGAATTCCTGGCCACAGATGAGGAGTTTCGAAAGGTGGTCTCTCGCTCTACAGAAACCCTGAAAAACTGGGATATGGCTGATCCATTCCCTAAGGACCTTCTGGTCAATGGAGACAATGCCCTTTTAAATACTGGGCTAAGCATTGCAAAACTGGATATGTGGAATCAGGCTGCCACTCCGACAAAGGAGCTGAAAGGCGACTCGACATCTGCCGTGGCAGAAGCTGGCAAGGCGGTTGGGGCTGCTTTGAATTTTAGCAACTTGATCGTGCCTACAAAAAATCTGAATGGTGACTCTACTTCAGCTGTAGTAGAGGTCGGGAAAGCTATCGGTGCTGTTAATAACTTTAACGGCACGGCAGCCCCAACTAAACCACTGCCATCTGATGCTACCCCGACTCAGAATGCATCGAATCAAGCGATTGGAGCAGTCAATAGCTTTAACAATACCTTGGCTCCGACGAAGATGCTTACAGGAGACCCTAGCTCTGTCCTTGGCGCTTCTAGCCAAGGTATTGGCGGCTTGAATAGCTTCAACGGCACGCCTACACCAACCAAACACCTAGCCGCGGTTGATAATACTTCTGGAGTTGCCTGGGGAGTTATTGGAGTCCTCAACAGTATTCCACGGACAATTACGACGGTCATTCAGACTGTAAGAAGTTTTATCGGGCATGAAAAAGGAACTAATTTCCACGAGGGCGGCCCCGCTATGGTCAACGACCAGAGAGGTACGCTCTATAAAGAAATGGTTACTTTGCCGGACGGTACTTCCTTTATCCCAGAAGGCCGGAATGTAATTTTGCCACTTCCTCGTGGCTCAAAGGTCTTAAAAGCTGGGCTTACACGTAATTTGATGAATTCTCTAGGAATGCCACTCTATGCTGATGGGATAGGTTGGGAAAATACCAAGGTCGCTAAAATCACTCAGAGAATCAAAAATATCAACGAGTGGAAGCGAGAAACCGAGGAACGTGATTTGGCTTCGCTCATGGAGGAATTGCTAAAAGAGACGAGGCTTGGAAACCGAAAGACCACTCGTCCGAACCAAAACTATACTCTAAACGTGAGCGGTCAAGGTGGCACTCGCGAATTGACACCGGAATTTATGCAGCGGTTGATCAGAGAATTAGCTTACTACACTAGACAGGAAGGAGGTAGAATGACTTGACCCATTTTGTATTTAACGGAAAATCAAACAAGGAATTTGGTTTAGGAATTGCTGTAGGAAAAGTACATTCTGCAGCTTCTCCTGAAGTAGAACGAATTACTGTACCAGGGCGAGATGGTGATTTACTGGTAAGCAAGAATAGGCTGAATGCTGTAGAGAAAAGCTTTCCAGTAAATCTTGTCAATGAAGCTGGTCTTATCGCAACCAATATCTCAGCTATCAGCGAATGGCTAGGGGTTTTAGGTTATCATGATCTGACTATTTCCTATGATCCGGAATTCGTTTATCGAGCATCTTACCTTGAAACTTTTAGTGTTGAGGAGACACTTTGGCAATTTGGAAAAACAAACATTACCTTCCTTTGTCACCCCATCAAATACTATAAAGATGGGCAAGCAAAGGTGAATCTGACTAATGGACAGACATTGAGAGGGAAAGGAAATGTCCCTGCAAAGCCCGTTATTGAGATTCGCGGGAACGGTACAACGATATTGGTCATCAATGGTCGCAAGACAAAGCTCAAGGATATCCAAGGCACTATCACACTAGATATGGCTGCAAATCAGGTCTATTCTGGGAACTTACCGGCTTGGGATAAGATGGTGCGTGCGCCAGAATACCAGAAGCCTTTTCTTGACGCGGGGCCGAATAAAATTTCTTGGGACGGGAATTTTCAAGTCTCGATTATCCCGAATTGGGGGGTGAAGATTTGAGACCTATTTTATATAGCAAAAATGAAACTAGGTTTGACACCTACGGCCTTGGAGAAATTGACGCTCTAAAAGGAAATGCTACCAGAGAACGTAACGGGAATTACTCTGCTTATCTGGAATATCCAGCAAGTGGGCCCTTGGCATCTGTATTTGAAAAAGAAATGAAATTTAAGGCAGATGCAGGCACGCGAACTAAGAACCAGACATTTGAAATCGTGCGCATCGTCAAAGACAGCTCTAGCACGATCAAGATTTATGCGCAGCATATATCTCATAAACTAGAGTATATGAGTGTAAGACACGGAATCAAGGTGTCTGGAACAGCTGATTTAGCTTTGAAAACTTGGGCAAAAAACCTAGTAGGAGACTATCATTTTGACACATGGTCAGATATTGATACGGTACTTCCTATCACCTTTCTAGTGGATAAGATGGAGAACGCCCGACTTGCTTTGGGTGGAGTAGAAGGCTCTATTTTGGACATCTGGGGCGGGGAGTATGAGTTTGACAACCAAACTGTCCGTTTGCATAAGCGACTCGGTCGCAGAGCGCCTACCGTCCTAGAATATGGCCGAAACATCTTATCTGCTGAATCAGACGAAAGTATTGAGTCGGCCTACACCTCTGTCGTGCCTTTTGCTACTTACACGCCAGAGAGCCAAGAAGGCGACTCGAGACAACAAGATCCCGTTCTGGTGACCATTCCTGAAAGCTATGTGGACAGTAAGTATGTATCGATGTACGCCAACCGTCGAATTAAGGTCGTTGATTTTTCCAGCGAATTTAAAGACGAAGGCACAGGAGAAAGCAAGAAGAAGGACATCCCGACTCCTGAAAAACTAAAAGCCTTGGCGATTAAGTACATGGAAAGTAATCGGATTGGCGCGCCCAAAATTAACACAAAAATTGAGTATGTGGATTTGGCGCAGACGCTTGATTATGCGGAGCAAGGGTGGATTGAAGAACTTGAACTTTGCGATATCGTCCCTGTTTACTATCCAGAAATCGGAATTACTGAAGATGATGCGAAAGTGACTAAAGTTGTTTACGACTTTTTAAACGACCGCAACGAATCAGTGGAATTTGGCATAGTTGGAGAATCTATCCGGTCAGCCATGACAGGAGGCTTGGCAGGCCGTTTGGACGATTTGGAAAAGAGTCAGCAATCTCTTGAAAATCGCCAGTCTGAAATGGTTTTCGAACTGCCAAAATATCTACTTGATGCGAAAGGAAATCGTGTCTGGAACGAAACGCCAGACGAAAACATTGAGCACAAAGTCGGTGATATTTGGTTTGAGAAGAACGGCCTCTATCAGCGACTCTACATCTGGAACGGTGAAATGTGGGAAAAGCGCATCGATACTGAAGATGTGTCTAAAGTGGGTGAGAAATTTGACGCTGAAGTCAAAAAAATCAACCAATCCATGGCCACCCAGACCCAGCAAACAACCCAAGCCCTCCGCACGGCCGGGGCTAACGCCTCGGCTATCGAGGCGGCCAAGGGTGCTATCACCAAGCTCAATCAGGACTTGGCTGGTACTAAGCAGACGAATCAGGCTGCAATCGACCGGCTAGAATCTGACTTTGCTAATGCGCAGAAGACAGCAAACGACCAAACAGCGCTTCTGAGAAGCGACTTGGGCAACATCCGCACAAAGCAGAGCCAGCACGAAACCGAAATCAGCAAGCAAATGCAGGCGCTCAATGCGACCAAGGCTGAGATTGCGGGCGTGAAATCCGCTCAGGCTACGTTTGAGCAGACGACTACTCGCAGACTGGCAGAGTGGGCCAACGTGGCTGACGGTAAGGCTAATAGGTTGGAGCTCGTGCAGACGGCTACAGACTTGAGTAGTAAGATTGCGAGCGTGCATTTAGGGCGTAGAAATCTACTAAAAGGCACAAAAGAGCTTGCGAGATACAAGCCAGCTAGCGAATACAATGGCTTTAAGGTGATCAGGACGGTTGCAGGAGCAACTGGTTATCAGGATAGCTACAAAGAAACAACCGTTATACCAACGACTGGGACAGAGTACATAGCTATCTTTTATGCGAGAGCAAGCGAAAATGACTATCCTGTACGATGTCATCTATACAATCCAAACACAGTCACGTTATCGGAAAACAGCAGCGGATATAAGTCAAGGTCGTCAGATGGCTTGTCTATTATCCGTCTCTCGACAGACTGGCAATTGTGCTGGGTCAAGTGGACTCAAACCGCAATTGACACAGCCAAAGGAGTTATCATTGGCCGACACGGCCCTCAAGTAGGCGGTAAAGAGGGGGTATGGGTCGAAATCTGCGCCCCTGCCCTTTTTGAGGGTAATCTTGTCGGTGACTGGTCACCCGCTCCAGAAGACCAAGATGAGCGTGTCTCAGCCATAGAGTCAAGCTTTAAGCAACGAGCCGACTCGCTCGAAGCTGGAGTGTCTAGCTTGCGGGAGGGGCTCAAGACCAAAGCTGACTCAAGTGCTCTGACTGTGCTCTCAGATAGTATCAAGCAGTCCGTCAAATCGCTCGAGACCGACACAGATAACAAGCTGAATCAGAAGCTCAGCATAGCTCAGTTTGAGGTAAGATCCACAGGCATTAGACAAGAGATTGTCAATGCTACAAAAGACAAGGCTGATAAGGCCTTGGTAACGGCAGAGGTCGGGCGGTTGCGTGAGGAACTAGCTAGTCTGTCGGTGGGCGAGAACCTCTTTATCAACTCAGAATTTAAAAATCTGAGGGATAACGGCCAGCGCTACACAGCAAATGGTAGAACCTATCAAAATATGATTGCTCCGTATTGGTACAATCCATACAACGCAGGCCTGCCGAATGCACAAAATAACCAGCATGGGTATTTTGACACGGGAACGTTTAGTGATACTGTCTTTGCTTTTAACGAGAGCGACGGGAGTCGTCACTGGAAAGCACTATCAACTGATTTTAAAATCGGAGTCATTGCAGCCGGAGAGTATTACTTTTCGGCTGATTTGTATGCGGCAGACCTTGGAACGTATATCGTAGTAGGTTTTTACTATCATGACGCAAGTGGAAGAATGAATTTTTACTCTGGGCGAAAAAGAATTGATGTTACTGAAAAAGGCCGTTGGACTAGGCTAGGAATTGACTTAAAGGTCAATGATGACATTGACCTGACCAAGAAAGTCCAATTTTACATTTACGGGTATAATTTTGCTAGCAACTCAATTTTGTACCTTAAAAAGCCTAAAGTCTCGAAAGGTCGCTTAAAAAGCGATTGGAGCCCAGCTCTGGAAGACACAGAAGGCCTCATCACCGAGGCCAAGGCAACGTTCGAACGAACAGCCCAAGGCTTACGGACAGACTTGTCAGCTGTTCAAGCTTATGTCAACGCTGATGGTACCAGAGCAGAAGCTCAGCGGACCTACAGTCGCGAAGAGACGGCCCGTCAACTGACTGCCGAGCGCAAACTCATCGAGGCTGGCTATGTGGGCAAAGCTACATATGCGGAGGATGTAAAAGGCATCAGCAGGCGGTTTGAGGAGCTGACTGAGGGAGGTGTAAACCTCTTGCGCAACTCAGCGACTCTGCTGCTCACTGGAGATTGGCGAACTGGTAAGTGGCAGGCTACCAGCGGAGGAAACGGTACAGCTCAGGTTGTACCCGTCACAAGCCCTCCTAACTCATTAATCAAGAGCATGATCCGTGTTGTCAACAACACAGTCGGCAATAAAGATTTATCGCAATCTGCCATGGATCTTGTGGTCGGTCAGAAATACACTGTATCTTGCTATGCCCGAGTAGCCAGCGATAGTCCTAGCTCAACAGTCGGTCTGCTAATCAGGTCATGGGCAAATAACAACGATACTAATCGCAAGTTGTACAAAACCATCTCAAACAGGGAATGGCAGCGCTACTCATTTACATTTACTGCTGATGTTGTAGCCAATTCAATGCAATTTGGTCAAAGTGGTGTTGGAAGTGTCGAAATCTGCGCACCTAAAATCGAGTTAGGTGCTGTTGCGACAAGCTGGAGCCCGTCGCCAGAAGATGCAACGAGCTACGCAGACACTAGGCTTGCAGAGTATCGCCAGACGGTTGAGGGGCAACTGGCCAGTGTGCAAGCTGCTATCAACACAGCCAATGGCTCATTGACCAGTTTAAACAGCTGGAAACAGACAGCGCAGGAGACTTTAAACAAAGTCGGCAGGGTCGAGACTGGTCTTAACGAGACCAAAACTAGCCTAGCTGAGTTTAAGCGCACGGCTGAGGGCCAGCTTTCTACCATCACTCAACAGGTCGCTGGGAAGGCTAACCAGAACGATTTCCAGCGCGTACAAGAGACGAGCAAGCTCTATGAGCGCTTGATTGGCTCGACCGAAAAAGAGGTCACGGACAAAGTCTCTCGCATGGTCATGACCAATCAGCTTTTTCAGACAGAGGTATCTAAGAACCAAGGCTTGAGGACGGTGCAGAGTCAACTAGCTGGAAGCTGGTCGATCAAAAATCTCAACTCGGCTAGCGATATCCTTGGTCAGCTCAATTTAAATCCAGATGGATCAGTCTCAATCAACGAGGGGCTGATCTCTATCGGAGATAAGACCCATATCAAGAACGGGGTCATCAAAAATGCCATGATTGAGAGCATGCTGGCTGATAAAATCACAGCGGGCACGCTTAACGCTGCGAACGTTAACATCATCAACTTAAATGCTAATAAGATTGTCGGCTTAGATGCGAATTTTATCAAGTCTAAAATCGAGTTAGCGTTTATCGAGTGGATGAAAGGTAAGACCATCAGCGCTCAAAACGACGCTATGCAGATCAATCTAAACGATGGCCATGTGCTGTTTTATAACGATGACGCATCCATCAAGCGAGTTGCAGCAGGCTACCCAACTCAATTCATCCGCTACGAAAACAAGCAGGAAAACGGCCAGAATCACGGTCGTACTATCATTGGCAGTAATCGAAATGGCACGAACGCTTGGAAATCGGTCTCTTTCGCTGGTCTGGTGATTGATAACAACTCAAACAACAGCGTCGATAAAATCTACCAGTTTGGAGACTACAATCACATGAGACACGCGCAAGGTGATGATGGCTGGAATTTTAGCGTAGTAACGCAGGCGATGACGCCCGGTGTCTGGAACAAAAACTCCGAAATCTGGGCACGACATTTTGTCGTGCCTCGTAATACAAAAGGAGACACAGATAGCCCGACGCAGTTTATCCGCTTAGAAGAAAGTGTAGCTGCAATTTGGAATATCTTAAACCACGCTGCGAGCGGTCAAGTTACAATGACCCAAGCAATGAAAAACTTGATCAATTCAAGAAAAGCAGCTTGGGATATTGTCCGTAATGTAGGATAAAAGGAGAAAAAATGAACGAAAGCATACAAAATAATCTAGCGATCGAAATCGCTAATAAATCATTAAGAATCGCAACGCTTGTAGCTGAAAAAGAAGAGCTTCAGGCGCAACTGCAACAAGCTCTTGATCGTAATGCAGAGCTTGAAACAAGTACATCACCTGAAACAGAGAAAGGAGAATAACTATGACTTTAGAAATCGTAAAAACTACAAAACTTGTTGGAAGCCTAAAAGTCGGTGATACAGTCGTTAAAACCATGACAGCCGATATCGATGATAAGGGTGTGACCACGTTTACCGAATGGATCAACGACAGCGAAGCGTATGCTACGAATCGTCGAGAAGTACGGAAGCAAGAACAGGCATTCCAAGATGCGGTCTATGCCGCTGAGGATGCGATTATCGCGGAGTTGGAAGTAAAAGGAGCCGAGAAAAAATAGGAGGCGGTGAAATGTGAATCATTTAATAGACTTTGTGGACAAGATCACGCCTGTCTTAGTCGTGATTATCCCTAGCTATTTTAGCTATCGTAGCAATCAAAACAGCAAGGAAACCGACAAGCGAATCGAAGCCTTAGTAGAAGATTTGGGAGATCTGAAAGAGTCTGTGACCAATATCCAAAATATCGGAAACAGAAACAATCAGGATCTAAACCTGATCCAAAAAGGTCTTCAACGGCTTCAACGTTTTCGATTGCAAGAGAACTTAAAAAAAGCCTTGAGGCGTGGCCAGACTACCCAGCATGAACTGGAAGAGCTGTCCCGCCTTTATGAGAGTTATGTCGAGCTTGGTGGCAATGGGGCCATCAAGCTTTTGTTTGAGAAATTCTCAAAATTGCCAATTAGAGAGGAGAAAGTATGAATAAGATTAACTGGACAGTGCGTCTGAAAAACAAGAATTTCTGGCTTGCTCTGGTACCAGCTATTGCCTTGCTTTTGCAGGCAGCAGGTGACATCTTCGGTCTTAAGCTAGAATTTGGGGTAACGATTGATAAGATTTTAGTCTTTATCAATGTGCTCTTTGCTTTGCTGGTGCTTGTCGGGGTTGTTAACGACCCTACAACTGCTGGGTTATCCGATAGCCAGCGAGCTCTAGGCTATGATGAGCCTAAGAAATAACATAAAAGAGCAGGCGCTGAAGCTTGCTCTGTTTGCTTTTGCTGCAGTCTATTTTTGGCTTGCAGCCTTCGAAAATTTGAAAGGAAAATAAAAAATGACAACAGTAAATGAAGCATTACAAGACTTAGCCGCTTTGGTAGGCTCTGGGACACCTGTTGGAAATGGTGAGTGTTATGCACTCGCTAGCTACTACGAAACTCTTATCAATCCAGACAGCACGGTTGGTCTGGGCGCTGGTGTTGGTTATGTTAGCGGTGCGATCGGTGACACTATCTGCGCTGCAAACATAGGCACAAGCTATGACTGGGAATCAAACGGCTGGACGGTTACTAACGATGGAGTCTTGCAGAGTGGTCAAATCTTGACCATCGAGGGAACAGATTGGAACCCGTATGGCCACGTTGTGGTTGTTGAATCCGTCGACGGCGATCAATTGGTCGTAATTGAGCAAAATTACGCTGGCGTTCGTTATCCTGTGCGCAACTACTATAGCGCATCTGATTACCTCCAAACAGTCGCGCATTTCATCACGCCAACGCAATCGGGCGGCGAAATTGCTGACGAAACCGCTAGCGTATCTGGCTCAAATCAATACGCCGAAAACGGCACAATGACCGTGACCGTGGATGCTATCAATGTCCGTCGTGCTCCTGATACATCAGGAGAGGTAGTGGATAAATATACCAAAGGACAAAGCTTTAATTACGACACAGTTATTGTGGATGCTAATGGCTTTGTCTGGGTTTCCTACATCGGCGGAAGTGGTAATCGCAATTATGTAGCAACTGGTCCTACTCAAAATGGCAAGCGCTACGGCGCAGCCTGGGGCACGTTCAAGTAATAAAAAACCGCAGCGGAAACTGCGACAAACAAAAAAATATAATTTCTTAAATTTTAATCTACCCCGGCCTTTCGGCTGGGGATTTTTCTGTTATAATGGAAAAATTTAAAATTTTCCGTAGTGATAGACTTGGCAGGCCGACAGCGATGTCGGTCTGTTTTCGCGTGATTTTTCAAGCGAAAGAGGGGCAAAAAAGGGGCATAAGTAGTAAACTTTTGTATTTTTATGGCAAGAAGTAGATGTGTTTTGCAACGCATAAAGGCTTATTTTATGGGGTTTTATCTCATTTTGCCCTTTTTCAGTTTGGTGCTGTCTATATCCGCACAGTACGTTAATTTATTTCATAGTATGCAAAAACCGATAGATCCATTCTATCGGTTTATTTTTTGTTCTAGAATTTTTAATTGATTTCGTAATTGTGAAAACTTCAAAATAAGAATATTAACATTTTGCATATCAAAAAGGAGAAGAACCTTATGATCTTCTCCAGATTTTATATTTTCTTCAATTGACCACAATTTATAAGGAATAAAAACAATAGTGCAACTATGATAATTATGGATTATCGTTACACTATTAGTTAGTAGATACTCTCTATATCACTTTTTTTCTTTTCTAGATTCTAATACCCAACCGATGATCCAGCAGCAGACTAGCAGGTAATTTTCAATCCAGCCCAGTAGATTGGCTTGATTCGCTTTTTCCAGATAGCCTAGCAGATGGTTGGTTCCAAAACCCAGCCCGCCCAGAATCAGTGCTAGCAAAGTCATACGCAGATAGAACCAATCATACTTTATATTGGCGGCAATGACTAAAGGTAGAATAGCCAGATTCCAGAAACCAATTTCCCGCTGCCAGTAGGGAGCTAGGCCGTAGATGGACTCATTTCCCAAGAGTTGGGGCTGGAAAATCTGGATTATAGCCGCGCCCAGCATAGCTAAGATCAGTAAAATGAAAGTCACTCGTAAAAATTTATTCATACCTATCTCCTTTCTTCTTTATAGATTATATTATTTTTGAAAATGATTTTCAAGTTTTCATTTTTTACAAGAGAGATCTTTAATAAAATATTTCACAAGCAAGTTCTATCTTTTTAGGTACTTTTGTGGTATACTAGACTAGTTGCAGAAATACAGTTTTTCTATTCAGTGGGAACTAGCGACCGAGTCGGCGCTTTTTTAGTGCCTGGACTTGAGAGACCATATTTATGAAGAGAAGAGCGAATACTCTCAGGAAATCGAGATTTAGCATGAGAAAAGCACTTGGTATGTTTCGATAGTTGAGTATTAAAAGCCTTATAAGGTGGCTTCGCACCGCCTTTAGAAAGAAGAAGAACATTGAAATTTAATGAATTACATTTATCTGCTGAATTACTAGCAGAGATTGAAAAAGCTGGCTTTGTAGAAGCAAGCCCTATTCAAGAGCAGACGATTCCACTTGCTATGGCAGGTAAGGATGTCATTGGTCAGGCCCAGACAGGGACAGGAAAGACAGCGGCCTTTGGCTTCCCAACTCTGGAGAAGATTGATACAGATAATCCTGCTGTGCAAGCTTTGATTATCGCTCCAACCCGTGAATTGGCCGTGCAGAGTCAGGAAGAGCTTTTCCGTTTTGGCCGCAGCAAGGGGGTCAAGGTGCGTTCTGTCTACGGTGGCTCCAGCATCGAAAAGCAAATCAAGGCCCTCAAATCTGGTGCTCATATCGTCGTAGGAACACCTGGTCGTCTCTTGGATTTAATCAAACGCAAGGCGCTTAAGCTGAATCAGATTGAAACTTTGATTTTGGACGAAGCGGATGAAATGCTTAACATGGGCTTTTTGGAAGATATTGAGTCTATCATTTCCCGTGTGCCAGAAGAACGTCAGACCTTGCTCTTTTCAGCGACCATGCCGAATGCTATCAAGCGCATCGGTGTCAAGTTCATGAAGGAGCCTGAGCATGTCAAGATTGCGGCAAAAGAGCTGACAACGGAGCTGGTAGACCAGTATTATATCCGTGTCAAGGAAAATGAGAAATTTGATACCATGACTCGCCTGATGGACGTGGAGCAGCCTGAGCTGTCTATCGTCTTTGGCCGGACCAAGCGCCGGGTGGATGAGCTGACTCGTGGCCTGAAAATCCGCGGTTTCCGAGCAGAGGGTATCCATGGTGATTTGGACCAAGGCAAGCGCCTCCGCGTCCTGCGTGACTTTAAAAACGGCAATTTGGATGTTTTAGTGGCGACAGATGTGGCTGCGCGTGGATTGGACATTTCTGGTGTGACCCATGTCTACAACTACGACATTCCGCAGGATCCAGAAAGCTATGTTCACCGGATCGGTCGGACTGGTCGTGCTGGTAAGTCTGGTCAGTCTATCACTTTCGTAGCGCCAAATGAAATGGGCTATCTGCAGATCATCGAAAATCTGACCAAGAAGCGTATGAAGGGCCTTAAGCCTGCGACTGCAGAAGAAGCTTTCCAAGCCAAGAAAAAAGTTGCTCTTAAGAAGATTGAACGCGATTTTGCGGATGAAAGCATCCGTTCTAACTTTGAGAAATTTGGCAAGGATGCCCGCAAGCTGGCAGCAGAATTCAGCCCAGAAGAGCTGGCTATGTATATCCTCAGCTTGACGGTGCAGGATCCAGATGCCCTCCCTGAAGTAGAAATTGCCCGTGAAAAACCATTGCCATTTAAAGCATCTGGTGGCGGTTTTGGTGGAAAAGGCAAGAGTGGTCGTGCCAACGGTCGTCGAGGTGACCAAGGTCGTGATCGTCGTGGTGGACGCGAAGACCGAGATGGAGGCCGTCGTGACTTTAAACGCAAGTCAAACAAGAACAGTCGTGATTTCGAAAGCAGAGGGAACAAGCGTCCGCATCGTACTTCTAGTGAAAAGAAAACCGGCTTTGTTATCCGTAATAAAGGCGATAAATAAACAAAAAATCCGATGTCAGCTGACATCGGATTTTTTGTTTGAGGAGAATCTCGATATCTTCCATGATTTGTTTGAAAAAGGCACAATGAAAACGCATAATCAAACAATATTCTATTTTTTTGAAAAAAAGTATACATTTTTTTGTTTATATGAGAAAATTGTAGTATAATGAAGTAAGAAAGGGTACATGGACATTAAGGTGATTTGAAGTGTCTAAGGAACCCGACAAGAAAAATAGACTTTGTGAGAAGTCTCTAGACATCAACCACAAGGAGGATTGTACATGAAGGAAAGTCGTCATAAGGTGATTTTGCAAGAGCTGGACCAGACGGGAGTTGTGTCCGTTAAAAATCTGAAAGAATTGCTGAATGTAACAGATATGACCATTCGGCGAGATTTGATTGATCTTGAGAAGCAAGGACTTTTGATTCGGGTGCATGGTGGAGCTCATAAAAAAGTGAAAGATAGCTTGAATGAAGCTTCGCATTCTGAAAAAACTATGTTAAATATCGAGGAAAAGAAGCTGATTGCTAAAAAATGTGCGGATCTGATTGCTGAAGGGGATACTGTTTTTATCGGATCAGGTACCACAACAGATTTTATAGGTGATTATTTAGAGGGGAAAAATATCAGCATTGTGACCAACTCTCTCCCTATTTTCGAAAAATTGAAGGATTATCCTAATTTTGATTTGATTTTAATTGGAGGACGTTATCGGGTCAAGACCCAGACTTTTGTCGGGCAGTTTGCCAATAAACTTTTACGAGAAATCAAGGTATCAAAGGCCTTTATTGGAGTGAACGGAATCGATGGTCACAATGTGACGACTGCCAATGAAGAAGAGGGGAATGGAAATGCCATTATTCTCAACAATGCAATTGAAAAATACATTGTTGCAGATAATAGCAAATTTGATAGCTATTCTTTCTATAGTTTTTACCGTTTGGACAATATTGACGCGATTGTAACGGATGATCATATCTCTCCGAAAGTGAGAGCAAAATATAGTTCTTACACCAAGGTTCTCTGATTTGATCGCGTTGTCATGAATGTTAATTTGAGATTCTGAAAGCTGCGAATTTCGTAGCTTTTATTTCTTGTTTCAAATGAATTGCATTTAATAGTGGGCGAAAAGTTCTTGTATATCAACTTAGACTTGCTAAGGATATTTTTATGACTCGTGTTATTCTTCAGCCATGCAGAATGACGAAATGTCCCATCTTCATATGAACATTAAAATTTTAAGTCATTAGATAAATAAACAAAAAATAACAAAACAAACTATTGACAGCGCTATCATATAATGATATAATTAATTAAACGAACAAAAAGAAACAAAAGGAGAGATGATGAAATGGCGCTTGCCCAATTATTTGATGAAAAATTGATATTTTGTTTACATGCTGATAATCAGGAAGATCTTTTTCATCAAGTAGCTGATTTATTAGAAGAAAGAGAAGTCGTAACTTCTTCTTATCGAAAGGCCTTACTTGAAAGAGAAAAGTCATTTCCGACTGGTTTGGATATGGAATTTTTAGGCAAAGATTTGCCGAATGTTGCCATACCTCATACGGATATTGCGCATAATTTGACTGAAAATGTGGTAGTTGTTAAGCTAGATCAGCCTGTAACCTTCCACAATATGATTTCTCCTACGCAAACCGTTGAAGTGTCTCTCTTGTTCTTTATCATCAACAACTCTAGCTCAAGCCAGACCAATATCTTAGCACAGTTAATGGATTTCTTCACTAGCGAAGGAAATCTAGCTGGTTTAGCTTCTTTGAACTCAAAAGAAGAGTTGTTCCAATATATTTCAAAAGTTATTAAATAAATAAATCGGAGGATTTTATTATGATTAAAATTTTAGCAGCCTGCGGAGCAGGGGTAAACTCAAGTCACCAAATAAAGAGTGCTCTTGAGGAAGAGTTGTCAAACCGCGGTTATGATGTACATTGTGATGCCGTGATGGTTAAGGATGTCAATGAAGATCTAATGCAAGGTTATGATATCTTCACGCCAATCGCTGCAACAGATCTTGGTTTTGAACCAGGAATCCCAGTTATCGAAGCTGGACCAATCTTGTTCCGTATTCCTGCAATGAGCGCTCCAGTGTTTGACAATATTGAAGCAGCTATTAAAGAGCACGGACTAAGTTAATCTATTCTTTATCTTGTTAACATTCATATAACAAAAAAAGGGAGGAATTATTATGGATGTCATTATTGACCTAGCCAATAAGATTTTCAAGCCAGTCTTGGAAATGGGTGGTCCTATCATCATGC
>CAUUSJ010000012.1:0-36734 GCA_963547765.1 uncultured Streptococcus sp.
CAAAAAGTTGGTTTAGATGAAAAGCAGACTAGAAGTACCATTCGCAAGCAGATTTTGACTGTTTTCTTCCTACCTCTCATCTTTGCTTTTCTACATATAGCAGCAGTCTTTCATATGCTGCGCTTGATTGTTGCCCTATTGGGTGTGACCAATCTTCCTCTCTTAATCCAGACAACACTTGCAACTTGCGGCGTCTTCCTCCTGACTTATATTTTAGTATTCTTACTAACTTCCCGCAGTTACCGCAAGATTGTCGCCCGCTAAGAGCAAATCCCTGACCTCTGGTCGGGGATTTTTTGATGTCTGGATTTTTACCTCTCATCTCCCTCATTTTACCGCTTGTCCAAAAAGCCGAGATTTTTAAAAAAAGACTTGCTATCATAGTTTCAGAAGTTAAGGACAGGAGAAAAGATCATGTTAGTCCAAGTAAAAAATCTGACCAAAGTTTATGGAGACAAGGTAGCAGTAAATGGCCTGAATTTAGAAATTGAGTCAGGCAGTTTCACAGCCATTCTAGGGCCAAATGGTGCAGGAAAATCCACGACCATTCAGATGCTGATAGGTCTCTTGCAGCCAACATCAGGACAAATCACTTATGCAGAACAAACCAAGCTGGGTGTGGTTTTTCAAAATAGTGTGCTAGATGCCAATTTGACAGTAGTTGAAAATCTGCGAATCCGTGCCAAGCAATACAAGCAGGTGGAAACTGGTAAGATTGAGCAATTGATCGAGCAACTGGGGCTGACTAGCTTTGCCAAACAGCGCTATGGGACACTTTCTGGCGGACAAAAGCGACGGGTAGACATTGCCCGGGCGCTGCTCAATAGTCCCGACCTGCTTTTTCTGGATGAGCCAACAACAGGCTTGGATATCCAGACTAGAGAAAGCATTTGGAAGCTGCTCAAAGACTTGCAGCAGAAGGAAAATATGACCGTAGTTTTGACTACCCACTATCTCAATGAAGCCGATGACGCAGACAAGATTTATATCGTAGACCATGGTCAAGTCATTGCGCAAGGCTCTGCTGACCAGATCAAGGAGCGCTATGCCCGCAATGTTTTGCGGATTTTAACCCAAGATTCAGAGGACTTGAAGGCTGCTTTGCCGACTAGCTGTGAATGGGAGCAAGGCAAGGAGAATGAGTTCTTCTTTTATCCTGAAACGACCCAAGAAGCCTTGACTTTACTGAGCCATCTTGGCTCTTATATTGAACAATTTGAATTTCAAGCAGGGACGATGGATGATGCCTTTATGGCCCTGACAGGAAGAGAGGTACGTTAAATGTTAATGTTGATCAAACGAAATTTTTTACTCTATTTTCGCAATCATAGTGGGGTGATTCTATCTCTCTTTGGCGCCATTATTCCCTTTGTTTTATATCTGGTTTTTCTAAAGAACAACATGAAAGGCTCTTGGTCAGACAGTAGCTATGCGACGGACTTGCTTGATTTCTGGTTGATTAGCGGAACGCTGGCGGTCACCGCCTTGACAACTACCCTATCAGCTTTTTCACAACAAACTGAAGACCGAGAAAGAAAGGTGACTGCCGACCTCTTTATCACAGATTTAGGGCAATGGGGCTTGCGATTTAGCTACTTAATCAGTGCCTTTGTGATTGGCTTTGTCATGCAAGTTTTCATGTTTGCTGTCATGCTGACCTACTTTATTCTAGCGGATAAGATTTCCTTTGACTGGGGGCTGCTTCCCCAGCTGGCCTGCCTTATGTTACTCAATAGCTTGCTGGCTAGTCTCCTAAATGCGTTAGTTGTTCCTTATTTCAAATCGGTGAATTCCTTGGGACAATACGCGACAGTCATTGGTGCAGCTTCTGGTTTTCTAGTGGGAACCTATATTCCGATTGGGACTCTGCCCAGCCTTGCCCAAAATCTCATGAAACTGACTCCCTCAACCTACATGGCTTCCCTATTCAGACAAGTCCTGATGAAGGATTCTCTGACAGAAGTTTTTGCTGGTCAGGGTCAGCTCCAGCAAGACTTTGAGAAGCTCCTAGGTATTCGTATCGAATGGCAAAAGCTCTTGACAAGCCAAGAAACATACTATATAGTTGGAGTAGTGCTCACGGTAGCAGCCCTGTTCTGGCTAGGTCAAAATTGGCTGCTGAATCGACGGATGAGCTTTAAGTAAAGAAAGTAGGAGGCCTAGGTTTGCAGACAAGATTTGAAGAAGATGCCCAGATTTCTTCCCAAGACCCGCTGGTCGTCGTGAAAGCGGATCAGCTGGTTGGTGAGGCCAAGGCTGTCCTAGATTATTTGGAAAACTTCAAGGCTGGACCAAGTGGTGTCCTGCCTATTAAGTCGGATGATAAGCTGGTCATGCTCAAGATAGAGGATATTATCTTGGCCGATATCAATCAGACAACCTTGATGATTTATAGCACCGAGGGCGTTTATACAACGACAGAAACGCTGACTCGTTTTCAAAATCGTCTCAATAGTCGCAATTTCATTCAGGTGTCGCGGCATGCAGTCATTAACATCGATCATCTGGAATCCTTGTCGGATAGCTTTTCTGGCAATATGACTGCCAAGCTGACCAATCAGATCAAAACCGATGTCAGTCGCCGCTATGTCAAGCTGCTTATGGACTATTTGGGAATTTAGGAGGAAAATCATGACCTTTAAAAAAATTCTTATCGGTATGCAGGATGGTCTGAGAACAGGTAGCTTGGTCTTTCTGCTGGTAGGCCTGTTCTCAGGAAAAACATTTTCGTTGACTTCTAGCTCTATTCTCAGTGTCCTCCTTGTCAGCGCCTTGATTGGAGTAGCAAGCTATATCTTTGATGCGACAGATCGCTTTCCATTTCCTTTCCTACTTTTCTGCCACTTTGTAGTGACAGCGACCATCGTTTGTCTAGCTGTGATCTGCAACGGCTGGGGGACCATGCTTTTCGGCTGGTTCTTCTGGCTAAACTTTGTTTTGATTTACCTCTTGGTTTGGTTTCTTATCTCCGTTGATTCGATGATCAAAACCAAGAAAATCAACGAGGCCTTGAAAAATCGTAGAAAACACTAATGTATCCAAGATGCAAGCAAGTTTTATCAAGAACTTGTTTGTTTTTTTATTTAACAAAGGAGCTATTTTCTCAAACTGCCATCTTCTTTCCAAAGTACGATTTTCTTGACAAAGATTTTTAAAGTGTTATAATTTGAATGAATAGAAAATTAAATTCATTCATAACAGGAGAAAGTCATGGACAAAAAAGCTGAATTATTGGCTGAGGCTAGGCAGGTTTTTGCTGAGAAGGGCTATAAAAAGACGAATATTTCAGATATTACTAAGCGCGCTGGCATAGCTGTTGGTTCCTTTTATAAGTATTATGAGTCCAAGGAAGCTATTTTTTTAGAGGTCTATGTAGCGGAGAATAACCGCATACGTGAGGAAACCATGCAGCGCGTGGATTGGCAGGGTGAGCCAGAGGCAGTTGTTGAACAGCTTTTTGCAGTCACTTTTGAGTTGATTTCGCCTAATAAAATTTTGGCTGAGTGGAGCAAGCCGGGGATTTCTCAGATCTTGCACGACTACTATAATCAGGATGATGGTCGCGCGGCCAATGCCTTTCATCAGTTTTTGATTCGGACTTTCAGCCAGCGCTTGCAGGAGAAGGGCTTTTCACAAGAGGAAGTCGCCCAAATCATGAAGGCTTATGATTTGCTCTACTACATTGACATGCATGTGACAGAGCAGGATTTTCCAGGTTATTTTGAGAGTATCGAGACCTTGGTGAAATATTTTTTAAAGGGAATTTTTGCTAAATAAGAATTTCCTTTTCTTGGAAGATGATATGAATGAATATATAAAAAAATTCATTCAGTAAAGGAGGTGGATTTGTGTGATATAGAGCGATGGAGAAAGCAAATTAGAGGAAAATATTTTTTTGAGAAGATGTGAATGAACTTTTAGAAATATTCATTCAAATAAGAAAGTGAGGAAATAATAATGAAACAAGGTGGAAATATGTTGAGTGGAAGGACTATTTTTGGGGTTTGTCTAGTTGTGATTGGTCTTTTGACCCTTGGTTATGGTGGGGTGGAATTTGGCTTTGGCCTAAGTTTGGGCTTCCAGTCTTTTTTGATTGGTGGTCTTATTTGTATCTTGGTTGGATTACTTGTGATACCAGGCGTGGCGGTAGCTACCAAGTTGGTGGTTTTGGTCTTGACGGTGATCAGTATCTTGCTCTATATTCACAGTATGCCTAATTTGGAAATTCTCTTACAACTGATAGCGGATGTGGCTGTTATAGGTTTTGGTGCTTTTTTGGCAGTGCTTCTTTTGAGAAAGTAGGAAGAGGAAATGATTATAGTTTATGATTCAGTAACGGGAGTTGGGAAGCGATTTGCAGAATCGCTGGGCTATTCGACACAAAGCATCAAGGAAAAGCTGGAAGAACCCTGTATTCTTATTACGAGAAACGCAGGTGCTGGGAAAATTCCTTGGTCAAGCAAACACTTCATCAAGAAACACTCAAGCCTGATTAAAGGTTTTGTTAATAATGGAGATTCGGTGAAGCATGGTCGGACCTTCTGCGGGGCGACAGCTTTGATTATCGAAAGATATGGACTGCCGCATATCTGCGATATTGACCGAGGTGGCAAGGAAGAAGACATCAAACTTGTACAGGAATACCTGGCTAAACTCTAAGAGCGGATGATTTATATGATAAATATATGGGAAAAGGATGGGTGATAATGACTCATCCTTTTTATAGGAATGTTCGAGAAAGTTTGTTTTTCTCCTAATTTTAGGAAAAACGCTCAAAAATATAAAAAAGGTTCTTGGCTTATTGAGATAAGCTAGCTTGTTTTATAAAATAGGAGGGAAACGATTATAAAAAGTAAAGCGTTTCCTCGAAAAATGGAAGCGATTACTAAAAAAAGAAGGATGATCCTATGGGAAAGGATCATTGGAATCGAAAGAGAGTTTATAGCATAAGAAAGTTTTCTATTGGTGTTTGCTCGATAGTTATTGGGATTTGCTTCCTCTTATTTGGAGCAAGTGTGGCGGGAGCGACTCCAGTTTATGCCGAGGAAACAACGGTGCTAGTTGCTGCAGAAAAGCCTGTGGAGGAAAATCCCGTTGAGGAAGAAGTAACTGCTGAACCAGTGACAAGTCAGGCAGTTGAGACTATTGAACATTTTCAGGAGGAGAAAAAAGAAGAAAATCCTCAGCTTTCTAAAGTGGCGGAGGACATTTCAGCAGCATCTCAAAATGGATCAAAAGAGAATGGCCAAGAAGCTACTCAAGAAAAAGCTGCTCAGCCTGAGATAAAATCTGCGACGAAGGAAGAAGTGAGCCAAATGATCGAAGATAGAAAAGTGAATTTTAATCAGAATTGGCACTTTAAATTAAACGCTAATGCTAAGGAAGCTGTCCAAGCTGAGACGGATGTCACATCATGGAAAAAATTGGATTTGCCTCATGACTGGAGTATCCACTTTGATTTTGACCATGAATCACCAGCACAAAACGAAGGTGGCCAGCTCAATGGTGGAGATGCTTGGTATCGTAAGCCTCTGAAATTAGACGAAAAAGATCTTGATAAAAATGTTCGTCTCACATTTGATGGTGTCTACATGGATTCGCAGGTCTTTGTCAATGGTCAGCTGGTCGGGCATTATCCAAATGGTTACAACCAATTTTCATACGATATTACTAAATACCTCCACAAAGATGGTCGGGAAAATGTCATCGCTGTGCACGTTGTCAACAAGCAACCAAGTAGCCGTTGGTATTCAGGAAGTGGTATCTACCGTGATGTGAGTTTGCAAGTGACAGATAAGGTGCATGTTGAGAAAAATGGTACAACTATCTTAACGCCAGAACTTGAGAAGCAGCAAGACGGTAAGGTTGCAACTCATGTGACGAGTAAGATTGTCAATACAGACGATAAAGACCATGAAATCACAGCGGAATATCAGATTGTCAGACGTGGTGGTGAGGCAGTCACAGACCTTATTCGTACTGCTAGCCAAAAAATAAAAGCCCACGAAAGCAGTACTATCCAGGCAAGCTTAGAAGTAGAAAAGCCGGAATTGTGGACTGTGTTTAAAGACAATCCTGCCTTGTACGAATTGGTGACACGGATTTATCGTGATGGTCAATTGGTCGATGCTAAGAAAGACTTGTTTGGCTATCGTTATTACAACTGGACTCCAAACGAAGGTTTCTCTCTCAATGGTCAGAAGGTCAAGTTCCACGGAGTATCCTTGCACCATGATCACGGGGCTCTAGGAGCAGAAGAAAACTATAAGGCTGAGTATCGTCGCCTCAAGCAAATGAAGGAAATGGGGGTCAACTCCATTCGTACGACCCACAATCCTGCCAGCGAACAGACTTTGCAGATTGCGGCAGAGCTGGGGCTGATGGTTCAAGAAGAGGCTTTTGATACTTGGTATGGAGGCAAGAAGCCTTATGACTACGGTCGTTTCTTTGAAAAAGATGCGACTCACCCAGAAGCTAAAAAGGGTGAGAAATGGTCTGACTATGACCTACGGACCATGGTTGAAAGAGGCAAAAATAATCCTGCCATCGTTATGTGGTCAATCGGAAATGAAATCGGTGAAGCAAACGGCGATGCTCATTCGTTAGCGACGGTTAAACGCTTAGTCAAGATCATCAAGTCAGTTGATAAGACCCGCTATGTCACGATGGGAGCTGACAAATTCCGCTTTGGTGATGGTAGTGGTGGTCATGAAAAGATCGCAGATGAACTGGATGCAGTTGGCTTTAACTACTCAGAAGATAATTACAAGGCCTTACGTGCCAAACATCCAAACTGGTTGATTTATGGTTCTGAAACGTCTTCGGCAACTCGTACACGTGGTAGCTATTTCCATCCAGAGCAAGAATGGGTTGGAAGCAATCAGTATTGGCGCAATTATGAGCAGTCTGACTATGGGAATGACCGTGTTGGTTGGGGTAAAACGGCAACTGCTTCTTGGACTTTTGACCGAGACAATGCGGGCTATGCAGGACAATTTATCTGGACAGGTACAGACTATATCGGCGAGCCAACTCCTTGGCACAACCAAAACAGTACACCTGTAAAGAGCTCTTATTTTGGAATAGTGGACACGGCGGGTATTCCGAAAAATGACTATTACCTTTACCAAAGTCAGTGGGTTTCAGCTAAGAAGAAACCGATGGTTCACCTGCTTCCTCACTGGAACTGGGAAGATCAAGACTTGGCAGACAATGTTGCAGATGCTGAAAATAAAATACCAGTTCGTGCATACTCCAATGCTGCTAGCGTTGAATTGTACTTGAACAACCAATCTTTGGGAGTCAAGAAATTTAATAAAAAAGAAACCAGCGATGGTCGTAGCTATCAAGAAGGAGCAAATCCTCAAGAGCTCTACCTTGAGTGGAAAGTGGCTTATCAGCCGGGAACTCTGGAAGCTGTAGCTCGTGACGACCAAGGTAGAGAGATTGCCCGCGACAAGATTGTCACAGCAGGTCAGCCAGCAGGAGTGCGCTTGGTTAAGGAAGAGCACGCTATCGCAGCAGATGGAAAAGACTTGACCTATATCTACTATGAAATCGTCGACCGTGACGACAATGTCGTGCCAACTGCTAATAACCTCGTTCGCTTCCAGTTGCATGGACAAGGCCAACTTGTCGGTGTAGACAATGGTGAGCAAGCTAGTCGTGAACGTTACAAGGAACAAGCAGACGGCTCTTGGATCCGCAAAGCCTTTAACGGTAAGGGAGTTGCCATTGTCAAATCAACAGACCAAGCCGGTAAATTCACGCTGACTGCCCATTCTGGTTTATTAAAATCAGACCGGGTGACAGTCTTTACTGGCAAGGATGAGCAGAAAGAAAAGACTGTTTTGGGTACAGAAGTGCCAAACGTTCGTACAGTTTTGGGACAAGCTCCAAGCTTGCCAGCGACAGTTCCTTTTGTTTACAGTGACGGTAGTCGTGCAGAACGCCCTGTAACTTGGTCACAAGCAGACGTTAGCCATTCAGGTATTGTAACCGTCAAAGGAGAGGCAGACGGTCGCCAAGTAGAAGCACGTGTGGAAGTTTTAGCCGTTGAAAGAGAATTGCCAGTCATCAAACGAGTAGCTCCAGGAACGGACTTGAGCAGTGTAGACAAGTCGATCCCACTAGCTCTAACAGACGGCAGTGTCGAACATTATGATGTAGATAAATGGGAAATCGCGCCAGAAGATCAAGCTAAACTGTCTGTGGCAGGTTCTCGTATTCCAATGACCGGTCATCTGGCAGGCGATACCATTTCTGCAACCTTGCTCGTTGAAGAAGGGCAAGCAGCTGGCCCTGTGACGCCACTAGTGACTGTTGGTGGTGAGGCAGTATCGGACCTGACCAGTCAAAAACCAGTCCATTATCAGAGCCTTGCCTATGGAGCGCAGCTCCCTTCAGTGGCGGCTACAGCTGAAAATGCGGATGTGACTGTGGTTCAAGCCAGTGCTTCAAACGGTATGCGCGCAAATATTTATGTCCAGTCAAAAGATGGCGGAGCCTTGCAGACTTATGCAGTGCAATTCCTAGAAGAAGCACCGAAAATTGACCATTTGAGCCTCCAAGTTGAGCAAGCTGACGGTCTCAAAGAAGACCAGACTGTCCAATTAACTGTTTTGGCGCACTATCAAGATGGCACTCAGGCAGTTTTGCAGGCAGATAAGGTGGCCTTCTCTACGAAAGGTGAAGGAGAAGTTACCGTTCGTAAAGGAAGCTTAGAACTACACAAGCCAGGAAATGTGACTTTGAAAGCAGAGTATGACGGTGCTGAAGGGCAAGTGGAACTAGCGATTCAAGCCAATAGGGAGAAGAAAGTGGTTCAAGCAGTCCGCCCAGTCAATGTGGTAACAGACTTGCATCAAGAACCAAAACTGCCAACAACCGTGACGGTTGAGTACGACAAAGGATTCCCTAAAGTTCATAAGGTTACTTGGCAGGCTGTAGAAAAAGAAAAACTTGATCGCTATCATACTTTTGAAGTAGTCGGAAAAGTTGAAGGTATTGAGCAGGAAGCGCGTGCTAAGGTGTCTGTGGAAGGCATTGTCGCAGTAGAGGAAGTCAGCGTGACAACTCCACTTGCGGAAGCACCACACCTGCCAGAGAGTGTCCGGACTTACCATTCAAATGGGCAAGTTTCCTCAGCAAAAGTCACTTGGGATGCTATTTCGCCAAGTCAATATCAAAAAGAAGGCGTCTTCACAGTCACTGGTCAGGTAGAAGGCAGTCAGTTGCCAACCAAACTCCATGTCCGTGTCTCTGATAAGACCGAAAATGGAGCCAATATTTCGGACCAATGGACAGGTTCAGAGTTGCCACTGGCCTTTGCTTCGGACTCAAATCCAAGTGACTTAGTATCTTATGTCAATGATAAGGTGATTTCTTACAATGACCAACCAGCTAATCGTTGGACAAACTGGAACCGTCAAGATGAGGCTTCAGTTGGCGTTCTTTTCGGAGATTCCGGTATTATGACCAAGCGGGCAGTAGACAATCTAAACGTAGCCTTCCACGAAGATCACGGCGTTGGGGCTCCGAAATCCTACGTGATTGAGTATTATGCTGGCAAGACCGTGCCGACTGCACCTAAAAATCCTAGCTTTGTCGAAAGCGAAGAGCATGTCTTCAACGATGATGCCAACTGGAAACCGGTGACCAATCTCAAAGCACCAGATCAACTCAAAGCTGGGGAAATGAATCACTTTAACTTTGATAAAGTCGATACTTATGCCCTTCGGATTCGTATGGTGAGAGCGGATGACAAGTGGGGAACCTCGATCACAGAAGTCCAAATCTTCTCGAAACAAGTGGCGGCAGCGAAAGAGGCGGAAACCCGCATCCAAGTGGCTGGTCAAGACTTGCCAAACTTTAACCCAAGCTTGACTGACTACTATCTCCCAGCTAACGATGGAAAAGTACCAGCAATAACTGCTAGTGTCAGCAATAATGGCCTGGCAACAGTTGTGCCAAGTGTCCATGAGGGAGATCCTGTTCGTGTTGTCGTGAAGGCAGAAAATGGGGATATCCTCGGGGAATACCGTCTCCACTTTACAAATGATAAAGACTTGCTGGCTCGCAAGCCATTAGCAGCGGTGAAACAGTCTCGCTTGCTTCACCTAGGTCAAAGTCTAGACTTGCCAAACAAAGTTCCTGTTTACTTCACTGGTAAATCAGACTATGAAGTCAAAGACCTGACTGTTGAATGGGAGCCAGTTCCAGCTGAAAATCTGGCAAAAGCTGGTGAATTTACTGTTCGAGGTCGCCTGCTAGGTAGTGGCCTACCTGTCGAGCTCTCTGTCCGAGTGACCGATAAGCAAGGCGCGTCTGTGTCAGACAATCCATATTATGATGAAAATGGCAATCAAGCCTTTGCTTCAGCAACCAATGATATTGACCCAGGTTCTCATGACCGTGTGGACTATATCAATGATGGGGATCATGATGATAGTCGTCGTTGGACTAACTGGTCTGCCACTCCGTCAGCGAATCCAGAAGTCTCAGTAGGTGTCATCTTCAAGAACCAAGGCAAGATTGTCAAGCGGACGGTCGTTCAAGCCAAACTGCGCTTCTTTGCCGATAGCGGAACAGATGCACCATCTAAGCTTGTTTTAGAGCGCTATGTTGGACCGGATTTTGATGCTCCTGTCTATTACTCCAACTATCAAGCTTACGAACCAAATCATCCTTTTAACAACCCTGACAACTGGGAAGCTGTTCCATATAATCTCAACCAGGAAATCCAGGCAGGCACTGAACTTACAGCAAGCTTTAACGCTGTCAAGTCGAAAGCGATGAGATGGCGGATGGAAAGAAAAGATGACAAGAATGGAGTTGCTCTGACGGAGATGACCTTCTTGGCACCAAGTGAATTGGCTAAGGAAAGTACAAATTCTAAGATTTTGGTAGATGGAAAAGAACTGCCAGACTTCTCTCAAGAGCGTCAAAATTATCAAGTGACTTATACTGGTCAACGTCCGAAGATTGCCGTAGCAGAGAGCGACCAAGTGGCTTCAACGGTTGTGGATAGTGGAGATGATCATTTACCAGTCTTAGTGCGCCTTGTTTCAGAAAATGGTAAGCAGGTCAAAGAATACCGTATCCAATTGACCAAGGAAAAGCCAGTGACTGGGAAAACTGCAGCCGCTGTCCAAGAAGAACTTCCAAGTCTAGAAGTTCTCGAACAAGAGCTCAACTTCCAAACAGTTGAAAAAGAGGACCCGACGCTCAAACTAGGAGAAAGTCGTGTAGTTCAAGAAGGCCAAAATGGTCAGGAACGGGTTCTCACAGAAGTTTATCCAGATGGTAAGCGAGAAGAGAAGCTACGAGAAGTTCTCCAAGCTCCGACAGATCGAATCGTACTGGTCGGAACGAAGAAAGAAGATTCTCAGCCATCACCTGAACATCATCATGTGACTCCTCAAAAACCAGAAGAGACTGGTAAGGGCGAAACTCGGATTGTAGAAGTTGAGAAAGGTCAAAGTCCGACTCAGCCAGCAGCAGAAAGACCTGCTCAAGCACCAGCAAAATCTGAGGAAGAAAAACCAAAGGCTACAGAAACAAAATCGGAAGCTAGAAAAGCAAGTCAAACAGACAGTGGTCGTTTGCCAAACACAGGAAACCGTTCTGCACAGCTAGCAGCGCTGGCAGGAATGGGACTGTTAGGCTTAGTAGCTAGTTTTGTAGCAAAACTAAAGAAAAAAGAAGATTAAGTCTCGTAGAGGATTAATCTTGGCAACTAAAGCTGTCGCATGAAGAGAGTGGGACAGAAATCGGTAATTCGTTAGAATTCGATTTCGTCGTCTCACCTCCGCACAGTTGAGTAGGGCTGTAAAAGCTGATGAAATCAGCGTAGTAGAGCCCACTCAACCACTGCGTCTTGCTCGACACTCCAAAGACAATTGAGAGGCTAGGATTTTTGTCCCAGCCTCTTTTGCTGTTTTTTTCTAGGAAATTGTAGAAAATAGAGCAACTGAACTATCAATCGTCAAATTTTCTGTTTAAGATGACAAAAATGTAAGTTTAAAGCTTAAAATGAAAGATTATTCGATGGTAGTGGGACGTGGAATTTTATATCATATAGGTGTAAGGAAAAACAAATCACAAATAATATCCAAAAAAAAGGAGGCCCACTATGAAAACAAATCTCTTCAACCATAAACAAAAAACACAAATGGCGCAAAAGATTTCTAAGGAAGAAATCGAAAAAACCAGACTGGGCTGTGCATCAAGCCAGTATTATTTCTGGCTACAATATAGTCATTAAGAAGCAGATGCAGTGAAGGGGTTGGAGAGTGGGACAGAAATCAGTAATTCGTTAGAATTCGATTTCGTCGTCCCACCTCCGCACAGTTGAGTAAGGCTGTAAAAGCTGATGAAATCAGCGTAGTAGAGCCCACTCAACCACTGCGTCTTGCTCGACAATCCAAAGATAATTGAGAGGCTAGGACTTTTGTCCCAGTCCTACCGCCTTTTTGTCCAAATGGAACTGAAAGTTTAAAGAGGCAAACTGGGAAAGCAGCCCAAATCATACAGCCCTTTCCCTCTAATGGAAGTCAGGTATTTCCATAACTGGAAAATCGCTAAGTGACAAAAATGTAAGATTAGAGTCCAAAATGAAAGATTAGCTTATGGAAACTTATCGGGCTTTTCGGTATGATAATAGTATCGTTTTTAGTTTGCTTTCAGTAGGGGCAGTAGCTCAGATAATCTTGGAGCAGAGCCAGTTAATAAAGCATTGGAAGCTAAGCTAAATAACCATTTTACACATAAACAAAAAAAGAGGTTCAAGTAATGACATTATTAGATGTACAACATGTGAAAAAGATTTATAAGACTCGCTTTCAGGGCAGCCAAGTGGAGGCACTGAAGGACATTCATTTTACGGTAGAAAAAGGCGAATATGTCGCCATTATGGGTGAGTCTGGCTCTGGGAAATCCACCCTGCTCAATATCCTAGCCATGCTGGACAAGCCGACTGAGGGTCGCGTCTTTCTCAACGGAACTGACACGGCAACCATCAAAAACAGCCAGGCTTCCAGCTTCCGCCGGGAGAAATTGGGCTTTGTCTTTCAAGATTTTAATTTGCTGGATACCCTGTCTGTCAAGGATAATATCCTGCTGCCGCTAGTCCTCTCTCGTCGTCCTATTACTGAGATGATGCAAAAGCTGGTTGCCACCTGCAACGAGTTGGGGATTAACAAGCTGCAAGAGAAGTTTCCTTATGAAATTTCCGGCGGTCAAAAGCAGCGGGTGGCAGTAGCCCGCGCTATTATAACTGAGCCTGAGATTTTGCTGGCAGATGAGCCGACGGGAGCCTTGGATTCCAAGTCTTCAGCTGCTCTCTTGGATGTCTTTGATGACATCAACGACCGCGGCCAAACCATTCTCATGGTAACTCACTCGACCTCGGCAGCTAGTCGGGCAAAGCGGGTGCTCTTTATCAAGGACGGGATTCTCTACAATCAAATCTTCCGTGGCAACAAGACCGAGCGGCAGATGTTCCAAGAAATTTCCGATACTCTGACGGTCATGGCAAGTGAGGTGGAAGCTCATGCTTAGATTAACTAGTAAGCTTGCGCTTTCTAACTTAATCAAAAATCGTAAGCTTTATTACCCTTTCGCTCTGGCGACCTGTCTGGCTATCGCCATCTCCTACATCTTTTTCTCTCTGACCTTTAATCCTAATTTAGTAAAAATGACGGGGGCAAGCGCCGTTTCTATGGTGCTATCTTTTGGAATGGTGATTGTCAGCATCACAACCAGCATTATCGTCTTTTATGCTAATAGCTTTGTTTTCAAGAATCGCTCCAAAGAGCTGGGGCTCTACAGTGTGTTAGGGCTCAATAAATTCCACCTCTTTGTCATGGTGGTAATTGAATTACTGGTATTTGGTCTGGTCACTCTTATCCTTGGACTAGGGATTGGACTCTTGTTTGACCAGTTGATCTATGCTCTCTTGCTGAAAATCATGGCGATAAAGGTCGTCTTGGTGTCAACTTTTCAGCCTGCTGTCGTTATCGCGGTTGCTGTTTTCTACGCCTTTGTCTTTTTCTGCTTGATGATTAGCAATGGTCTGCGCCTGAGAAAGCTTGATGCGCTGCAATTGGTCAAAGAGAAGAATAGTGGAGAAAAGAAAAGTCGCTTTTTATTCCTGCAGACACTACTTGGGCTTGCAGCCTTGGCATACGGTTATTTCCTTGCACTAGGAGTGACCAATCCCTTATCAGCAGTCTTTACATTCTTTGTCGCAGTGCTCTTTGTGATTCTAGGCACCTACCTGCTCTTTAATGCTGGAATTACAGTCTTTCTGCAATTTTTGAAAAAGAGGAAGTCCTATTATTACCAACCCAATAATATGATTTCCGTGTCCAACCTGATTTTCCGCATGAAGAAAAATGCGGTGGGTCTGGCAACAATTGCTATCCTATCAACCATGGTTTTGGTGACTTTATCTGGCGGAGCTAATATCTATGCCGGTGGTGACTACATGCAAAAGGCTATGTTTCCTCATGATTTTAGCATTCAAGGAAAAGGAACCACAGGTGAGCAGATGGACCAAGTGCTGACAGAGTTTGTGAATGAGCAGCAGTTGCCAGTCACTAAGAAAGGTGTCTATCCATACTATACGATGGGAGTGACAAGTCGTGCTGGCAACCAGCTCGATATCAATGCTGCCGCTCAAAAATTTGTCACACCGAAAACGTATATTTTGGCTATTTCAGAAGCGGATTATCAGAGTATGACGGGGAAAACTCTTGATCTTGGAGATGATGAAGTGGCACTTTATCAGCAAGGTGTGAAGTTAGATTCTAAGCAAGACTTGCAGCTGGCTGGTCAGACCTTTAAAATCAAAGAGGAACTCAAAGAAGACTTTATCTTTGGGCATTTACCCGATCAGATGAACATGATCGTCCCAGAGAAAATCTACATGGTTCTTAAAAATCCTGACCAAATCTTCTCTGCAATGACGGATAAATATGCTGTAAACCTTAATTATTATGGCTGGCTTGATACAAAGCTGTCAACGGAAGAACAGCGTAATCTGAGGGATGCTTACCAAGAAAAATTGCAGCAGTTTAATCAGACCTTGCCTGAGAATCAAGCGGTCTATGGCTCGGTAACAGCTTTTGATAAGCAAGAAATCAAAGGCATGCTGGGTGGCATGTTCTTCATCGGTATCTTCCTATCAATCGTCTTTATGCTGGGAACTATTCTCATCATCTACTACAAGCAGATTTCAGAAGGGTACGAGGATCGGGATCGCTTTGTGATTCTACAAAAAGTCGGTCTGGATGAGAAACAAATTAGACAAACCATTCGGAAACAGATCTTGATTGTTTTCTTCCTGCCACTGGCCTTTGCCTTTATCCATCTGACCTTTGCTTATCATATGCTGAGCTTGATCTTGTCTGCTCTTGGTGTTCTTAACTCAGCTCTCATGCTGGCTGTGACACTGGGTGTTTGTGCAATCTTCTTTATCAGCTATGTGATTGTCTTCATGATTACTTCCCGCAGTTATCGTAAAATTGTTTCTATGTAAGAAGTTGGGATTTCCCAGCTTCTTTTTTTGCTTTTCTTTTCCCAATGCAAAAGGAACATTTAAAAAGAGACTTTGGTAAATCCAATAATCTATGATATAATAAACCATCTATGCTTTGGAGGGAGATTTTATGAATATTTTTCGAAAAAAAGATGCCAGTAAAAACAGGACGGGAATGCGGCGGCACCTGAAACTGATGGATTTGATTCTTTTAGGGATCGGTGCCATGGTTGGTACAGGGATTTTCACGGTTACAGGAATTGGGGCGGCGACTTATGCTGGTCCAGCTCTGATTGTGTCGATCGTGATTTCTGCCCTGTGTGTCAGCATCTCTGCCCTATTTTATGCAGAGTTTGCCTCTCGAGTTCCGGCTAATGGCGGAGCTTACAGCTATATTTACGCTGTTTTAGGGGAATTTCCGGCTTGGCTGGCTGGTTGGCTGACCATCATGGAATTTATGACAGCTATATCAGGTGTAGCTTCTGGCTGGGGTTCTTACTTGAAAGGGCTTTTGAGCGGCTCTCATATCCAGCTACCGACAGCCTTGAATGGTACATTCAATCCAAAAGCAGGGACTTATGTGGATTTGTTGCCTATTCTGGTTTTGGTCTTTGTGACAGGCGTAGTACTTCTAAACTCAAAAGCAGCCCTGCGCTTTAACTCAGCCTTGGTTGTCCTAAAATTCTCAGCCTTGGCTCTCTTTATTCTCGTTGGGCTTTTCCATCTTCGACCTGAGAATTGGTCTAACTTTGCGCCTTTTGGTTTTGGTCAGATTTATGGCGGTCAGACGGGGATTATGGCTGGAGCTTCTCTGATGTTCTTTGCTTTTCTGGGCTTTGAGTCGATTTCTATGTCTGTGGATGAGATCAAAGAGCCTCAAAAAAATGTGCCGCGCGGCATTGTCCTTTCCCTTGGGATTGTAACCATCCTCTATATCTTGGTAACCTTGGTCTTGACAGGCTTGCTCCACTATACCAAGCTAAATGTTCCAGATGCAGTAGCCTTTTCACTTCGCAGTATTGGACTAGATTGGGCTGCCAATTATGTTTCTATCGTAGCGATTTTGACCCTGATTACCGTCTGCATCTCCATGACCTATGCCTTGTCTCGGATGATTTACAGTATAGCGCGTGACGGACTTTTACCGCGGTCTTTCAAGGAATTAACTGCTACTAGCCGCGTGCCTCAAAATGCTACCATCTTAGTGGGGATTGCCTCAGCTATTTGTGCGGGTATCTTTCCTCTTGCTAGCATCGCCTCTTTCCTCAATATCTGTACATTGACCTATCTGATTATGCTGGCCTTTGCCATTTTGAAGTTGCGGAAGGAAAAGGGACAGCCTAAAGCTGGAGAATTCAAAACTCCGCTAGTGCCTCTAACTCCTATTTTATCTATTATCATCTGCCTTTCCTTTATGACTCAATACACCTGGGACACTTGGTTGGCCTTTGGCATCGCTCTGCTTTTGGGAATTTTGATTTACTTTGGCTATGGCTACCGCCATTCAGAAATAGAAGTGAAAGAAAAATAGTGTAAAAAAGTTGTTCTGAACAGAACGTAGAAAGAGAAAAGAATGAAGAGTTTTAACTTAACGAAAAAGAAGAAGGTTTGGCTGTCTGCGTTTGCTTTGCTTGCCCTTATCTTACTAGCCATTGTAATCAATATCCAGTTGAATCAACCTGAACATATGAGCGCTGACTATGTTGGACTTTGGAAGTCAAGATGGCATGAGGAAAATAAAGACTGGCTGTATCCTCTGAAAAATATCTGTCTTGTCATTTTAGCGGTTCTAGCTGGTTCTGGTCTCATGATTGCGTTTTCCAAGAGTGAAAGATGGAAATAAGCTTTTGTAGATTAAAATAAAATAATCTTACAAAAATGTAAGATTGACGATTATAAATGTAAGGTAGAGACATGGAAAACGTGTCTCTATTTTGCTATAATCAGCTCAGAAATCCTCACAAGAAAGGTTGCGCGATTATGAAAAAAGTCCTTTTAGGTTGCTTGGGGACAGTACTGGTTTTGCTTGCTCTTTTAATAGGTTTTCTGGCCTACTGTGGTCCAGACTATGGGATTTTTCTTTTTCCACCTAGTCCGCAGGACTACGCTCGCTCGGTCGTGAAAAAGCTTGATTTCGGTCTTTATACGGATAAAGATTGGGAAAATGAGAAGAAGAAAGCCTTAGAGAAACTTGAATCTGCCAAGACTTATCAAGATACCTATCCTGTCTTGGAAAAATTAACCAAAGAGGCTGGCGGGAAACATTCTTATTTTTTAAGTCCACAGGATAATCCCGAAAATAGTCCAGAAAGCAAAAATCAGCCTGAAGTGCAGAATCGGGAGGGAATTCTCTATTTAAAAGTTCCTGCTTTCACTGGTGATACACAGGTAGCGAAGACTTATGCCAAGAAACTTTCAGCAGCTCTTAAAAAGGATGATTATCAGGCAGTTCTTGTGGATTTGAGAGATAATACCGGCGGGAATATGTATCCGATGATTGCGGGACTTTCTTCTCTCTTGCCTGATGAAGACCTCTTCCTATTCGTTTATAAAAACGGAAGCAAGAGCGCGGTTTCTCGATCAGATATTCTTAATCAGCTTGGTCTGGATCAGACTGATGAGAAAGCAAAGAAAGTGCAAATAGCCGTCCTTATCAATGGGAAGACAGGCAGCTCAGGAGAAATGACTGTTTTAGCTTTTAAGGGACTGGAAAACGTCAAAATATTTGGTCAGCCAACGGCAAGCTATACTACGGGAAATAATTATTATCAACTGTATGATGGAGCGGTTTTGCTCTTGACTACCTCGAGTATCTTAGATCGCACGGGTAAGCTTTATGAGAATGAAGCAATCCAGCCCGATGTCCTAACAGAACAGCCTTTAGAAGAGGCGGAGTCTTGGTTGAAGGGACTGATGGGAGAATAGTTCATTGAAAGTAGTCAAAGAGACTGCTTTTCTGCTATAATAAAGAGAAGAACGAGGTGACAGATGATTCGTAAAGTAAAACTAAGAGATGCTGCAGCCATTCAGCGGCTCAATGATGAGTGTCTGGGCTACGATTTCGATAGGGAAGCGACGAAGGCTCAACTGAAAAAGTTACTAGAGAATGACCAGTATTTGATTTTGGTAGTTGAAGAAGACGGTCAGGTCATAGGCTACGCTCATGCTGCTAGCTACGACTGTCTCTATTTCCCGTCCTTGCTCAATCTCTTGGCTTTGGCCGTCGCTCAGGATTTTCAAGGGCAGGGACATGGCAGAGCGCTGATGCAAGCTTTGCGTGAAGAGGGAAAAGCAGCAGGCTACACAGGAATTCGGATTAATTCAGGCATTTCCCGCTCCGCAGCCCATGAATTTTATCGCAGCCTCGGCTGCAGCGAAAAAGCAGACCAAAAACGCTTTTATTGGGGATTTTATAGAAAGGAGGAGTAGATGATGATTGAACCACTAACCCAGCAACATGCTTTGGAAATTGCTAAGGACTGGCATTATGAGACGCCTTATGACTTTTATGATATGAAAAATGACCTGGAAGATTATGAAGAAATGGTTTCTCCTGAAGCGCGCGGAGACCGTTATTATCAAGTCCTGAGAGAAGGGGAACTTTATGGATTTTTCTGCTTGGAGCAGAAAGGAGAGCGCATTTTGGAACTTGGTTTGGGGATGAAGCCGGAGCACTGCGGAAAAGGTCAGGGCGCGGCATTTTTGCAGGAAATTCTGGGTTTTATCATGGAAAATTTTGCGCCTCAAGTCATCAGGTTATCCGTGGCTGACTTTAATCACCGAGCCCAGCAGCTTTATCTCAACATGGGCTTTGAAGTGGTGAGGCGCATTCCGCAGGAAAGCAATGGCGATATTCATCTCTTTGTGGAGATGGAGAAAAGGGTCTAAAATACCTATGACTGCTAATAGCAAATTTTGATAAGAGTATTAATAAACAAAAGGAGAAAATCATGACATTTGAAGAAATTTTACCAGGCCTTAAGGCCAAGAAAAAATATGTGCGGACAGGCTGGGGCGGAGCGGAAAACTATGTCCAGCTCTTTGATACGATTGAGCAGAATGGGGTGGCTCTCGAGGTGACACCTTATTTCCTCATCAATGTTTCAGGCGAAGGGGAGGGCTTCTCCATGTGGAGTCCAACTCCTTGTGATGTCCTCGCGACAGATTGGGTAGAAGTGGATGACTAAGACAGTACTGGTGACGGGAGCTAGCTCTGGCATCGGCCGAGCTCAGGCTCTGACCTTTTTAGAAAATGGCTACCGCGTTTATGGAGTAGATAAGGGTGAAAATCCTGGCTTTCTAAATGAATTACGTTTTTTTAAAATGGATTTGACAGAGGATTTGACACCGCTCTTCACTAGCTTACCTGAGGTGGACATTCTCTGTAATACAGCAGGTATCTTGGACGATTATCGTCCCCTGCACGAGACCAGCGATGAGGACTGGGAGCAGCTTTTTGCGCTGAATTTGACCGCAACCATGAAAATCACCCGCTTTTACCTGCAGAAGATGTTGGAGAAAAAGTCTGGCATCATCATTAATATGTGCTCGATTGCTAGCTTTTTGGCTGGTGGCGGCGGTGCTGCCTATACAGCCTCTAAGCATGCTCTAGCTGGCTTGACCAAGCAGATAGCCTTGGACTATGCGGATCAAAATATCCAAGTCTTTGGCCTGGCGCCAGGCGCTGTCAAGACAGCCATGACTGCCGCAGATTTTGAGCCAGGCGGGCTGGCAGACTGGGTTGCTGAGGAAACGCCGATCAAGCGCTGGCTGGATCCTCAAGAAGTAGCTGATGTCAGTCTCTTTCTGGCTAGTGGCAGGGCAGCTGCTATGCAGGGCGAGATTATCAAAATAGACGGCGGCTGGAGTTTGAAATAGGGGATTTACTGAGTTTGGGAACATCATCCGTGGTAATCTACTACAAAAGAGAAGATAAATTTAAGAGCATAGGATGAAGATGAACAGGTCTTAGCATAAAAATAAATATTTTTTCTAACTTTTATAGATAAAAATAAAAGAATTTCTAGCAGAATTGTCTGAATTGTGATACAATAAAGCGATTTGTGAAAGGAAATGATTGAATGAGTGAAAATGAGTTGAAAAATAACGAGAAAACAGAAAAGAACGGGATGAAACGTGGCTTACAAAATCGGCATGTTCAGATTATAGCCATTGCTGGAACCATTGGTACGGGTCTTTTCTTGGGGGCGGGGCGCTCGATTAGTTTAACGGGTCCATCCATTATCTTGATTTACATGCTGACGGGCCTTTTCATGTATCTGATGATGCGAGCGATTGGGGAAATGCTTTACTACGACCCTGACCAGCATACCTTTATCAACTTTATTACCAAATATTTGGGAACTGGCTGGGGGTATTTTTCTGGTTGGTCCTACTGGATTTCTCTGATTTTTATCGGAATGGCTGAGATTACGGCTGTTGCCCAGTATGTGCAGTACTGGTTTCCTGACTGGCCAGCTTGGATGATTCAGCTTGTCTTTCTAGCTCTTCTTAGCTTGGTCAATCTGATAGCGGTTCGAGTTTTCGGCGAGGTCGAATTTTGGTTTGCGATGATAAAGATTGTAGCCATCATTGCTTTGATTGCAACGGCTGTCTTTATGGTATTGACAGGCTTTAAAACGCCTCACGGAGTAGCTAGTCTTGGGAATATTGGACGAGGTTTTCAGCTTTTCCCTAATGGCTTTGTAAGTTTTGTCATGGCTTTCCAGATGGTTTTCTTTGCCTATCAGGCCATTGAATTTATCGGGATTACAACTTCTGAAACGGCTAATCCACGAGCGGTCTTGCCAAAAGCCATCAAAGAAATTCCTTTGCGGATTGTCTTGTTTTACGGGGGGTCTCTCCTTGCCATTATGGCTATCATCCCTTGGGAAAAACTAGCAACGGCTGACTCTCCCTTTGTTATTGTTTTTAAGTTAGCGGGTCTCAAATGGGCGGCAGCCTTGATTAACTTCGTGGTTCTGACCTCAGCGGCCTCCGCACTGAACTCGACCCTTTACTCAACAGGTCGCCATTTGTATCAGATTGCCCACGATACGCCCAATCCTTTTCTTGAGAAAATAGGAGCTGGGAAGTTATCTCGGCAAAATGTTCCGCAGAATGCGATTTTGGCTTCGGCGGCTACCATTGCCTTTGCGGCCTTTATCAAGATTCTTCCAGGAGTATCGGACTCTTTTGCTCTGATTACGGCTTCCTCATCTGGTGTCTACATCGCTATTTATGGTCTAACTATGCTGGCCCACCTTAAATATCGCAAGTCACCAGATTTTATGGCAGATGGTTATCTCATGCCAGCTTACAAGTTTCTCAATCCTTTGACCATGCTCTTCTTTGCCTTTGTCTTTGTCACTCTTTTCTTACAAGAGTCAACGGTAGTGGGAGCAATCGGATCAGCTGTCTGGATCATCGCCTTTGGTCTTTACAGCCAGTTCAAATTCCGAAAATAATCCCTTCTTAGGAAAAACGTGTTGTCTCTCAGTCCAGCTGGCTGAGAGATTTTGTTTTTAGTTGCTTCATTGGCTGTTTGGGGTATAGGTATTTGGCTGAGAAAATGATATAATGAAGAAAGAAATAATATAAAACGAGGCTGAAATGTTGAATATTCAAGAAATTAAGAAGAATGCTGGCGGATTGCAGTTCGATCAAGAATTTGATTTGGCGCAAGAGCTACAAGAGCGTAATCGTGAAGTATTAGATATCCAGAAGATCGTGGCTAGAGGTCAGGCTCAGTATGAAAATGGGCTTTATTTTTTGGATTACACCTTGACCTACAAGATTACCCTCGCTTCTAGTCGCAGTATGGCTCCAGTTGATAGGGAGGAAGCCTACACGGTTCATGAAGTCTTTGCTTCTGTCGAAGATGGCTCTGTGCAAAAAGATTTGCTGGAAGATGATTTGGTTCTACCATTTGAGGGAGATACGATCGATCTGGCAGCCAGTGTGGCGGACAATATTTTACTTCATATTCCGTTAAAAGTTTTGACTCCTGAAGAGGAAGCTGGTGCGAGTATGCCTACGGGAAATGACTGGCAGGTGCTGACGGAGGAAGACTACCAAAAGCAGCAAATGGAGAAGAAAGAAGCCAATAGTCCTTTCGCCAGCCTTCAAGGCTTATTTGATGAATAAAAGCGTCTGAAATCTAGCAGGATTCTGGAGGATTATCAAGGAAATCTCTTTGAATCTTCTTGAAATATGAGCGCAATTTTGTTACACTAGATAGAAAGACTGTGAAGGAGATATGATGACAGAACGAGGCTTGTTAATTGTCTTTTCTGGCCCCTCAGGCGTTGGAAAAGGGACAGTAAGACGGGAAATTTTTGAGAGTACGGACAATCAGTTTCAGTATTCTGTATCTATGACGACTCGTCCGCAGCGTCCTGGAGAAGTTGATGGTGTTGATTATTTCTTTCGCACTCGCGAAGAGTTTGAGGAGTTGATCCGTCAAGGGCAGATGCTCGAGTATGCAGAGTATGTCGGCAATTATTACGGAACTCCACTCACTTATGTCAATGAGACCTTGGATAAGGGTATAGATGTTTTCTTGGAAATCGAAGTGCAAGGAGCACTCCAAGTCAAGAAAAAAGTGCCCGATGCTGTGTTTATCTTTCTGACTCCGCCAGACTTGGAAGAGCTGAAAGACCGTTTGGTTGGTCGTGGTACAGACAGCGCAGATGTTATTGCTCAGCGGATTGAGAAAGCAAAAGAAGAAATTGCCTTGATGCGGGAGTATGACTACGCTATTGTCAATGACCAAGTGCCTTTGGCAGCTGAACGTGTGAAACGTGTGATTGAAGCCGAGCATTTTCGTGTAGACCGTGTTATCGGTCACTATCAAGACATGCTTCCTAAGGATGAAGCAGTCGTCCGTTAATAAAGTTAGAAATTAGGTAAATAGTTATGATGTTAAAACCGTCTATTGATACTTTGTTGGACAAGGTACCATCAAAATATTCTTTGGTTATCTTAGAAGCTAAG
Source organism: uncultured Streptococcus sp. (assembly GCA_963547765.1). Taxonomy (GTDB): domain Bacteria; phylum Bacillota; class Bacilli; order Lactobacillales; family Streptococcaceae; genus Streptococcus. Next base: position 23,537 of record CAUUSJ010000012.1, read on the forward strand.
CGTGCCCATGAGCTAGAAGCTGGCGCTAAGCCAACTCAAGATTTTAAATCAGTGAAATCAACGCTACGTGCTTTGGAAGAAATTGAATCTGGTAATGTTGTGATTCACCCAGATCCAGAAGGAAAACGCGAAGCAGTTCGCCGACGTGCGGAAGAAGAACGTTTGCGTAAAGAAGAAGAAGAACGCAAGATCAAAGAACAAATTGCCAAAGAAAAAGAAGAGGGTGAGAAAATTTAAGGTTGGGGTTACTCAATCTTATTTTTCGTTTAGGGAAAGCGGGGTGAGAGTGTGAAAGTTGCCAAGGTTATTGTCGATGTTCCTCTGATGCAGACGGATAAACCATACAGCTATGCGGTTCCAGAGGAGTTTTCAGGAATGCTGGAAGCTGGGATGCGGGTGCATGTGCCTTTTGGTAAGGGCGGTCGGTTGATTCAGGGGCTGATTGTTGGCTTGTCTGATGAGAAAGCTGAAGATTTGGCGGGGCATATCGGAGAATTGAAAGATATTGCTGAAGTTCTGGACTTTAGACCGGTTCTTAATGCGGAGCAGCTCTGGTTAGCTGACCAATTGCGCCAGTCTGTCTTTTCCTATAAAATTTCCATCCTGAAGGCCATGTTGCCAAGTCTTCTTAATTCCAGCTATGATAAGCTGCTTTATCCAACTGAGCAGCTTTCTTCCGAAGAGCGGCAGGCCATTTTTGGTCAGGAAGCTAGTCTTCGTTTTTCTGATTTGGACAAGAAAAGTCAGTCCAAGCTCATGCGCTTGACTCAGGCTGGTAAGATTCGCTTGGAATACCAAGCGACGGACCGTAAGCATATCAAGACAGAAACCTGGTATCAAGTTGATAGAGAGCAATTGACTCAGTTCCTGCCTTCTACCCGAGCGAAAAAGCAGCAGGAACTTCAGACTTATCTGCTGGAAAATCCGCAATCAGGTCTTCTCAAAAACCTACGCAAACTGTTTTCGCCTGCAGTGGTCAGCATTTTCTTAGAAAAGGAGCTTCTTCATACAGAGGAGAGAGAGGTCAGCCGGTCTGCGGCGCATTTCCAAAAGGAGCGACAGGATAAAAAGCTGGTTCTAAATGAGGAGCAAGCAATCGCGGTCACTGCGATTTGTGAAAAAATCGGTAAAGAAAACGCTCAGCCCGTTTTGCTAGAAGGAGTGACGGGGAGTGGCAAGACCGAGGTTTATCTCAAGGTGATTGAGGAGGCTCTAATCCAAGGAAAGACAGCGATTATGTTGGTGCCGGAGATTTCTCTGACTCCTCAGGTGACCGATCGCTTTATTTCGCGCTTTGGTGACAAGGTAGCTATTTTGCATTCAGGCCTATCTGACGGTGAGAAGTACGATGAGTGGCGCAAGGTGGAGCGGGGAGAAGCTCAGGTCGTTGTCGGTGCTCGTTCGGCCATCTTTGCCCCCTTGACAAACATCGGAGCTATCATCATTGATGAGGAGCATGAGTCCTCCTACAAGCAGGATTCCAATCCTCGCTACCATGCCAGAGAGGTTGCTCTCCTGCGAGCTCATTACAATCAAGCTGTTTTAGTGCTGGGTTCGGCGACTCCGAGTTTGGAAAGCAGGGCCAGAGCCAGCCGAGGAGTCTATGACTTTTTGCAGCTGACCAAGCGGGCCAATCCACTGGCGCAGATTCCTCAGGTTCAAGTGGTGGATTTTCGAGATTACATTGGGCAAAATGAAGCTAGTAATTTTACTCCTGTGCTCTTAGAAGCTATTCAGGATCGTCTGGAGAAAGGTGAGCAGACGGTTCTCATGCTCAACAGGCGAGGCTATTCCAGCTTTGTCATGTGTCGGGAATGCGGCACGGTGGACACCTGTCCCAACTGTGATATTTCTTTGACCCTACATATGGATACCAAGACCATGAATTGCCACTACTGCGGCTTCACCAAGGACATTCCGCAAACCTGCCCTAATTGTTCTAGTCGCAGCATTCGCTACTATGGTACGGGGACGCAGAAGGCCTATGATGAGCTGGCGACCCTCTTTCCAGAGGCTCGCATTCTGCGGATGGATGTGGATACGACCCGTAAGAAAGGCAGTCATGAAGAAATCTTAGAGGCTTTTGGTCAGGGACAGGCAGACATTCTGCTGGGAACTCAGATGATTGCCAAGGGCTTGGATTTTCCTAATGTGACCTTGGTCGGTGTCCTCAATGCGGACACGGCTCTGAATTTGCCAGATTTTCGCTCTTCTGAGCGGACTTTTCAACTACTGACTCAGGTAGCAGGTCGGGCAGGTCGGGCTGAAAAAGCTGGGCAAGTCTTTATCCAGTCTTACAATCCGCATCACTATGCCATTGACTTTGCTAGAAAGCAGGACTATGAAGGCTTCTACGCCTATGAAATGGGAATTCGTCGGCAGTTGGGCTATCCTCCTTATTACTATACAGTCGGGCTGACCCTATCCCACAAAGATGAGGAAACGGTAGTCAAGAAATCTTATCAAGTTATGGATATTTTACGGAGTGGCTTGTCGGACAAGGTGCAAATTTTGGGTCCCACACCCAAACCCATTGCCCGAACCCACAATCTCTACCACTATCAAATTTTACTGAAGTATCGCTTTGAGGATGACCTGCAAGCTACACTCGATCGGGTCTTGGAACTAACGCAGCAAACGGAAAACAAGGACCTGCGGCTCAGTATTGATAATGAACCCCAGAATTTTATCTGATGGCAAAAGTGAGCGAGAGCTGTCAGCTTTGCTCGCTTTTTTGATATAATAGAAAGAAAAACAGTCGCAGGTGACGGGATTCTGCGACAGATTTGAGGAAATGACAGTGAAATTAATTTTTATGGGAACGCCTGACTTTTCAGCAACGGTTTTAAAAGGCCTGCTGGAGAGTGAACAGTATGAAATTTTAGCGGTAGTCACTCAGCCAGACCGAGCGGTGGGCCGCAAAAAGGAAATCCGCATGACACCGGTCAAGGAAGTGGCTTTAGCTAACGGCTTGCCAGTTTATCAGCCAGAAAAGTTAGCTAAAAGCGCTGACTTGGAACAGATTATGAACTTGGGAGCTGACGGCATCGTGACAGCAGCCTTTGGTCAATTTCTGCCTAGCCGCTTGCTGGACAGCGTTAACTTCGCAGTGAATGTCCATGCCTCTCTCTTGCCCAAATACCGTGGCGGAGCGCCTATTCATTATGCCTTGATAAATGGTGACCAAGAAGCGGGTGTGACCATTATGGAGATGGTCAAGGAGATGGACGCTGGTGATATGATTGCCAGTCGAGCGACAGCTATTGAAGAGTCTGATAATGTAGGAACTCTCTTTGAAAAATTAGCTGTAATTGGCCGCGACCTTCTTTTAGAAGTCTTGCCAGCCTATGTAGCGGGAGAAATTCAAGCTCAGCCTCAAGATCCAGAGCTGGTAACTTTTTCACCCAATATCAGCCCAGAACAAGAGCGGATTGATTGGACAAAGACCAGTCGTCAGATTTTCAATCAGGTTCGGGGCATGAATCCTTGGCCTGTGGCCCACACCTTGCTAGCTGGCCAGCGCTTCAAGATTTACGAACTTAGCCAAGTAGAAGGCAGCGGTCGTCCAGGTGAAATCTTGACAATCAGCAAGAAAGAATTAGTGGTCGCAGCGGGGGAGGGAGCTCTTTCTCTAAAGACGGTGCAGCCATTCGGCAAGCCTAAGATGGACATCAAGGACTTTCTTAACGGTCTGGGCCGGAACTTAGCGGTAGGTGATGAATTTGGAAAGTAAGCAAAAAAGAGCCCGAGAGCTTGCTCTTGAAATTCTAGAAGAAGTCTTTGAAGAGGGAGCTTATTCCAATATTGCCCTTAATAAGGCTCTGAAACAGAGTGCCCTCAGCTCAGCTGATAAAAGCTTGGTTACGGAGTTGGTCTATGGAACGGTCGCTCGCAAAATCACTCTGGAATGGCAACTGGCTCATTGGGTGGAAGACAGGGATAAACTAGATAACTGGCTTTATATTCTGCTTGAGCTCAGCCTCTATCAAATGCTCTATCTGGATAAAATCCCCCAGCATGCTGTTGTCAATGAAGCTGTTGAGATTGCCAAAGACCGCAAGCGTGGCAGTGAAAAATATGTCAATGCGATCCTAAGGAAGATCGAGCGGGATGGTGCAGCCGATCCGACTACTATTAACCGCAAGAATAAGCGCTACTCAGTCCAGTATTCTCTGCCGGTCTGGTTGGTCAAGGTGTTGATTGACGAATACGGGGAAGAACGCGCGGAAGCCATCTTTGCTAGTCTCTTTGAGCGCAACAAGGCCAGCATTCGAGTGACGGATGTGGCTCGAAAGGAAGAAATTAAAGCAGTTTTGGGTGCGGACGATTCGCTCTTAGCCCCTTCAGCCTTGGTCAAGAAACAAGGTCATTTTGCTGGTCATGAGTTCTTTGAAAAAGGCTTGATTACTATCCAAGACGAGTCTAGCCAGTTGGTGGCTCCGACCTTGCATATCGAAGGGAATGAGCAGATTTTGGATGCCTGCAGTGCGCCAGGTGGCAAGGCTGTGCACATGGCTTCCTATTTGACGAGTGGTCAGATTACAGCCTTGGATCTTTACGACCATAAGCTGGACTTGATTCGTCAAAATGCAGAACGGCTAGGCTTAGCAGATAAAATCACCACTAAAAAACTGGATGCGACCAAGGTGTTTGAGACTTTTGGACCTAATGCATTTGATAAAATCCTAGTGGACGCTCCCTGCTCTGGCATCGGCTTAATTCGCCGTAAACCAGACATTAAGTACAATAAAGAAAACGCTGATTTTGAAAATTTACAAAAAATTCAGCTGGATATATTAGACAGCGTTTGTCAAAGTCTACGTAAAGGTGGTATAATAACTTATAGCACTTGCACGATTGTGTCTGAAGAGAATTTTGAAGTAGTTAAGAAATTTCTAGAAAGACACCCAAATTTTGAGCAAGTTAGACTAGAACATGAAAGAGAAGATATCGTGAAAGACGGCTGTATCTTGATTACGCCGGAATTATACGGAAGCGATGGATTTTTTATCAGTCAATTTAGGAAGATATCGGACTAAGAGGAGGAAACTGACAGCATGGAAATTTCAATATTAACAGATGTTGGTCAAAAGCGGACAAATAATCAAGATTATGCCAATCTTTTTGTAAATCGGGCTGGCAAGACCATGATTATCTTGGCTGATGGTATGGGTGGTCACAGAGCTGGTAACATTGCCAGCGAAATGGCTGTAACAGACCTGGGTGCTGCATGGGTTGATACTCAGATTGACTCAGTGAACCAAGTCCGTGAATGGTTTGCAGAGCATTTGGAACAAGAAAATCAGCGGATCCATCAATTTGGTCAGGACGAAGAATACAAGGGCATGGGCACGACGCTAGAGGCCTTAGCCATTATTGATAATCAAGCTATCTATGCTCATATTGGTGATTCTCGCATTGGCTTGATTCGTGGTGAGGAATATAGCCAATTAACCAGTGACCATTCACTTGTTAATGCTTTGCTCAAGGCTGGACAGATTACACAAGAAGAGGCGGAACGCCATCCGCAGAAAAATATTATTACTCAATCTATCGGTCAAAAAGATGAGGTGCAGCCCGATTATGGTATGGTAACCTTGGAAGATGGTGATTATATACTGCTAAACAGTGATGGACTGACTAATATGATTTCAGACAGCGAAATTTATGATATTGTCACTAGCGATATCAGCCTATCTGAAAAAACTGAAACCTTAATTCGCTTTGCCAACAATGCTGGAGGGCTGGATAATATCACAGTTGCTCTGGTTCGTTTTGACAAGGAGGAACAGGAATGATTCAAATCGGCAAGATCTTTGCCGGGCGATATAAAATCATCAAACAGATTGGCCGTGGAGGCATGGCAGATGTCTATCTGGCACGAGATCTGATACTTGATGGTGAGGAGGTTGCTGTAAAGGTTCTTAGAACCAATTACCAGACAGATCCTATTGCAGTTGCCCGCTTCCAAAGAGAAGCCAAAGCAATGGCGGACTTGGATCATCCTTACATTGTCCGGATTTCCGATATTGGAGAAGAAGATGGTCAGCAATATTTGGCCATGGAATATGTGTCTGGGCTTGACCTTAAGCGCTATATCAAAGAAAATTCTCCACTTTCAAACGAAGAAGCAGTCAGAATCATGGGGCAAATCCTACTGGCTATGCGCCTGGCGCATACACGCGGGATTGTCCACCGTGATCTAAAACCACAAAATGTCCTCTTGACACCAGATGGCGATGCTAAGGTAACAGATTTTGGGATTGCCGTGGCTTTCGCTGAGACCAGTTTGACTCAAACCAATTCGATGCTGGGCTCGGTGCATTATCTCTCGCCAGAGCAGGCACGGGGTTCCAAAGCCACTGTTCAGAGCGATATTTATGCCATGGGGATTATTTTCTACGAGATGCTGACAGGGCATATCCCTTATGACGGAGATAGTGCTGTGACGATTGCTTTGCAGCATTTCCAAAAGCCCCTGCCTTCAATCATCGCAGAAAATCCGAATGTTCCTCAGGCCTTGGAAAATGTGGTCATTAAGGCAACGGCTAAAAAGCTGAGCGATCGCTATCAATCCGTTGCAGAGATGTATGTTGACTTATCCAGTAGCTTATCTTATGACCGTCGAAATGAAAAGAAACTGGTCTTTGATGATGGGGCCAAGGCAGATACTAAAACTTTGCCAAAAGTTCCTCCAATTCCTCAGTCAGCTCCAAGTCCTGTTGCAGAAGCAGTGGCTCCTAAAGCTGCGGCTGATGTGAAGAGAGAGGCCCCTGTTTTAAAAGCTCCAGTCAAAAAGCCGAAAAAACGTCATTTAAGAGCTAGATACAAAGTTATGTTTTTAGCTATTCTCTTGGTTTTTGCAGCCTTCTTCTTTCTGATCTACAAGAGTCCTGCTAATACTACGGTTCCAGATGTAGCAGGTCAAACAGTGGCGGAAGCTCGTTCGACCATTACTGCTAAGGGTCTTGAGGTAGGAGAAATCAAGGAGGACTACAGTGATAAAGTGGCGGAAGGTAAGATCATCAAGACAGATCCACCAGCTAATAGTCAACGTCGTGAAAACAGTAAAGTGGATTTGATTGTCTCCAAAGGAGCAAAAACCTTTACAGTAGAAAATTATGTAGGTAAGAAGTCCTCAGAGGCGATTGAAGATCTGAAAAGCACTTACAATATTCCTGAGAAGCTGATCAAGATTGTAGAAGAAGAAAGTTCTGATGTTGAAGAAGGAGTGGTCATCAGCCAAACCCCAGCTGCAGGCTCTTCTTATGATGTGACGTCAAATAAACAGATTACTCTGACAGTTGCTAAAACAGTGACTACTGTTCCAATGCCGGACTTTGGTCATCTCCAAGTTTCGTATGCCTATGCGCGGTCCTATCTGATGGAGATGGGAATTGCTTCGTCTCGTATTGAGCGAGTGATTGATCGCTCTGTGGAGTCCAGTCAAGCTGATTTGGTGACAGCCCAGTCTCCAGCAGCTGGTCAAGGTATTAAATTGAAATCAAATACCAAGATTACTTTCTACGTGACAGACGGTACGGTAACAAGTTCTTCTAGTACAAGCGAACGTTCATCGTCGTCATCGCCTTCCAGCAGCACCACGAGTGAGAGTGAAAGTCACTCTAGCTCTTCTAGCAGCTCTACAACAGCATCGACGGACCATCAATAAGGCGTCTAGCTACAGTTATCCTATCTGATCTATTTTAGGTTTTGTAGAGAAATAGAAGTATATCCCTTGATTTTCAAGGCAGACTATGCTATAATCATTTTAGTGAATATAAAAGAGAGGCGAGGAAGTATCTTCGCCTCTTGTCTGTGAGGAGGTGCAGTCTTATCGCAACGATTGTTGAATTAGTAAGAGAAGTCATTGAGCCAGCGATCCAAGAACCCTATGAATTAGTAGATATTGAATACGGCAAGATGGGCGGTGACTATGTTCTCAGTGTTTTTGTAGACAAGCCCGAGGGGATTACGGTCAATGATACAGCAGATTTGACTGATATTATCAGTCCTCTGTTGGACTCTATCAAGCCCGATCCTTTTCCTGACCAGTATTTTCTGGAAGTGACTAGCCCAGGCTTGGAGCGTCCGCTGAAGACCAAGGAAGCTGTGGCAGCTGCAGTTGGAAGCTATATCCATGTCAGTCTTTATAAGGCGCTGGATAAAAGTAAGGTTTTCGAAGGAACTTTGCTTGGATTTGAAGATGATGTCTTGCTCATGGAATATATGGATAAAACACGCAAAAAAGAAGTTGAAATTCCATATAATCTAGTGTCAAAAGCAAGACTAGCCATTAAATTTTAGTAATAGATCGCAATAATATAATGAAGAAAGGAATACTTTTGCTTCAGCAAAAGTTACATGAAGATGAGTAAAGAAATGCTAGAGGCCTTCCGTATTTTGGAAGAGGACAAAGGTATTAAAAAAGAAGATATTATCGAAGCAGTGACAGAATCCCTTCGCTCTGCTTATCGTCGTCGCTACGGTCAGGCAGATAGCGCAGCCATTGAGTTTAATGAAAAAACAGGTGATTTCCATGTCTATACTGTCCGTGAAGTCGTGGACGAGGTCTTTGACAGCCGCTTGGAAATCAGCCTCAAGGATGCCTTGGCGATCAGTTCTGCTTATGAGCTAGGAGACAAGATCAAGTTTGAAGAAGCGCCAGCTGAATTTGGACGGGTAGCAGCTCAATCTGCTAAGCAGACCATTATGGAAAAGATGCGCAAGCAAACCCGTGCCATCACTTACAATACCTACAAAGAACATGAAAATGAAATCATGTCAGGAACAGTAGAGCGCTTTGATAATCGTTTTATCTATGTCAATCTAGGTAGCATTGAAGCACAATTATCTAAACAAGACCAGATTCCTGGCGAGGTCTTTGCCTCTCATGACCGCATCGAAGTTTTTGTCTACAAGGTAGAAGACAATCCTCGTGGTGTCAATGTCTTCGTTAGCCGTAGCCATCCAGAGATGATCAAGCGCTTGATGGAGCAGGAAATTCCTGAGGTTTACGACGGAACTGTGGAAATCATGAGCGTGTCTCGGGAAGCGGGCGATCGGACCAAGGTAGCGGTTCGCAGCCACAATCCAAACGTGGATGCGATCGGAACCATCGTCGGACGTGGTGGTGCCAATATCAAGAAGATTACCAGCAAATTCCACCCAGCCAAGTATGATGCCAAAAGTGGCCGTATGATTCCGACTGAGGAAAATATCGATGTCATCGAATGGGTTGCCGATCCAGCAGAGTACATCTACAATGCCATTGCTCCAGCTGAGGTCGATCAAGTTATTTTCCATGCTGAAGACAATAAGCGAGCTTTGGTTGTCGTACCGGATAATAAGCTTTCACTGGCTATCGGTCGTCGTGGTCAAAACGTTCGCTTGGCAGCTCATTTGACTGGCTTTAGAATTGATATCAAGTCAGCTAGCGAATTTGAAGCAATGGAAGCAGCCAACGAGCTTGGTGGATTTGGCCAAGATTACGTACCAGCCGAAGTAGATGCTCCTTCAGCAGAATTTGAAGCGGAAGAGCTGAATGATACAGAAGTGGAAACTGAAATCGAACTCGAAGAAAGTGAAGCAGTAGCCGCAGAATAAGGGAGGCAGATATGGCAAAAACAAGAAAAATCCCTTTAAGAAAATCAGTTGTGTCAAATGAAGTGATTGACAAGCGTGATCTGTTGCGCATCGTCAAGAATAAAGAAGGTCAGGTCTTCATTGATCCGACAGGCAAGGCTAATGGGCGAGGTGCTTATATCAAGCTAGATAACGAAGAAGCTCAGCAGGCCAAGAAAAAACGGGTCTTTAATCGTAGTTTCAGTATGGAAGTAGAAGAAAGTTTCTACGACGAGCTGATTGCCTATGTCGATCACAAGGTCAAGAGAAGAGAGTTGGGTCTTGAATAAAGAAAAACTAGCAAACTTGCTGGGTTTGGCCCAGCGGGCTGGCCGCATCATTTCAGGAGAAGAATTGGTCATCAAAGCCATCCAAGAAGGCAAGGTTTATCTGATCTTTCTAGCTGAGGATGCCGGACCAAATCTGACAAAAAAGATTACTGATAAAAGCCATTATTACAAGATAGAAGTGTCAACCGTGTTTTCAACACTGGAATTAAGCACTGCGATTGGCAAGGCTCGTAAAGTAGCCGCCATCACAGATGCTGGTTTTACAAAGAAAATGAGGTCTCTTATGCAATAGAAGAGGAGGACAAGAATTGTCTAGAATTAGATTGTACGAAATCGCAAAAGAATTGGGGAAGGAAAGTAAAGAGGTAGTAGCTCGGGCTAAGGAATTAGGCCTAGAAGTCAAAAGCCATTCTTCCAGCGTAGAAGAAGAAGCAAGCCAGCGCATTAAGGCTAGCTTCGCAACTAAAGAAGTTGCTAAGCCTCTTCCAGAAAAAGAGGTGAATTCCCAGCCAGCACCAAATAAAGTAGCTGAAAAACCAGCTGCTCCAGTCCAAAAGGAAGTGGCCCCTGCTAGAAAAGAAGAGCCAAAAGTTGTTGAAGCAGCGGTGGCTGAAGCCCCTGCTAAACCGGCTCCAGCTCGGCCACAAAGTCGAAATTTTAAGGCAGAGCGTGAAGCGCGTGCCAAGGAACAAGCAGAGCGACGTAAGCAGCAACAAAATCGGAAACCACAAAATTCTGACCAGAAGGAAAGTAAAGAGCGTGATCGTCATGACCGCAAGGCCAACAACGATCGCCAAGAGCACCGCAATGACCGTCGTGATAATCGTGGTCAAGATGGCCGTCGGAATGGTCAGAATCATCAAGGATTTAAGGGTCAAAACCGCCAACAGCCTCAAAGTCCGAAAATTGACTTTAAGGCTCGGGCAGCAGCTCTGAAAGCAGAGCAAAATGCGGAGTATGCACGTTCTAGTGAGGAGCGTTTTAAACAGGCCCAAGCAGCTAAAGAGGCACAGGAACGCCAGAATAGACGAAAAGAGCCAGTCCAAGCAGAGACAACAACTGCTGAAGTATTTAAAGCTACTCCGGCTGAAACAGTCCAACCGGCTGCTCCTGCACCAGCACAAGCTGCGGTAGATACTCGTCGTAAAAAACAAGCTCGACCAGATAAGAAGCGCGATGATTTTGATCGCGAAGAAGAAGGTCCAAGAAAACAACAAAAGAATCGAAGCAGTCAAAATCAAGTGAGAAATCAAAGAAATAGTAATTGGAATAAAAACAAGAAAAATAAAAAAGGAAAGGGCAACAATAATCAGGCACCAAAACCTGTTACAGAACGTAAGTTCCATGAGTTGCCAACTGAATTTGAATATACAGACGGAATGACCGTTGCAGAAATTGCAAAACGCATCAAGCGCGAGCCAGCTGAAATTGTTAAGAAGCTCTTTATGATGGGTGTTATGGCAACGCAAAACCAATCTCTTGATGGCGATACTATTGAGCTCCTTATGGTGGACTACGGTATCGAAGCTAAGAAGAAGGTGGAAGTTGACACAGCTGACATTGAGCGCTTCTTCGTAGAAGAAGGTTATATCAACCAAGATGCCTTGGTAGAGCGTCCGCCAGTTGTAACCATCATGGGACACGTTGACCATGGTAAAACAACTCTCTTGGATACCCTTCGTAACTCTCGCGTTGCGACAGGTGAAGCAGGTGGTATCACTCAGCATATCGGTGCCTACCAGATTGAGGAAAATGGCAAGAAGATTACTTTCTTGGATACACCTGGACACGCGGCCTTTACTTCGATGCGTGCGCGTGGTGCTTCTGTTACCGATATTACCATCTTGGTCGTAGCAGCTGATGACGGTGTTATGCCTCAGACTATTGAAGCGATCAACCACTCTAAAGCCGCTAATGTGCCAATTATTGTGGCCATCAACAAGATCGATAAGCCAGGTGCCAATCCTGAGCGTGTGATTGGTGAATTGGCTGAGCATGGTGTTATGTCAACTGCTTGGGGTGGAGATTCTGAGTTTGTTGAAATCTCAGCTAAGTTCAACCAAAACATCGATGAACTTTTGGAAACAGTTCTGCTTGTAGCAGAAATTCAAGAACTCAAGGCAGATCCGACAGTTCGTGCTATCGGTACTGTTATCGAAGCCCGTTTGGATAAAGGAAAAGGTGCAGTTGCAACCCTTCTCGTCCAACAAGGTACGCTGAATGTTCAAGATCCAATCGTTGTCGGAAATACCTTCGGACGTGTTCGTGCTATGACTAATGACTTAGGTCGTCGTGTCAAAGCGGCAGGTCCATCTACGCCGGTTTCTATCACTGGTCTCAACGAAACTCCGATGGCAGGTGACCACTTTGCCGTCTATGAAGATGAAAAAGCTGCGCGTGCAGCTGGTGAGGAACGTGCTAAACGTGCCCTTCTCAAGCAACGTCAAGCTACTCATCGTGTCAGTCTGGAAAATCTCTTTGATACCCTCAAAGCCGGTGAAGTTAAGTCTGTTAACGTCATTATCAAAGCCGATGTACAAGGTTCTGTAGAAGCCTTGGCTGCTTCCTTGCAGAAGATTGAAGTGGAAGGCGTTAAGATTACCATTGTCCACTCAGCGGTTGGTGCTATCAATGAATCCGACGTAACTTTGGCAGAAGCTTCAAACGCCTTTATCATTGGATTTAACGTTCGCCCTACACCGCAAGCTCGCCAGCAAGCAGAAGCTGATGATGTAGAAATCCGTCTTCATAGCATTATCTATAAGGTTATCGAAGAAATGGAAGATGCCATGAAAGGAATGCTGGACCCAGAATACCAAGAAAAAATCATCGGGGAAGCTCTTATCCGCGAAACTTTCAAAGTTTCCAAGGTTGGTACTATCGGTGGATTCATGGTTATCAATGGTAAAGTTACCCGTGATTCCAAGGTTCGTGTCATCCGTGATGGCGTCGTGATTTACGACGGTCAGTTGGCTAGCTTGAAGCACTTCAAGGATGATGTGAAAGAAGTTACAAACGGCCGCGAAGGTGGTCTCATGATTGACGGCTATAACGATATCCAAGTGGATGATACGATTGAAGCCTACATCATGGAAGAAATTAAGAAATAAGCTAAGAAATCTGTAAAGACTCCCAGTGAAAAGCATATTGGGTGGAAGTCGATACTTTTATCCCAAGCACCTTTTCACAAAGAGTTTAGAGCGAATTTCATTCAACTAAAACTAAAAATATGAGAGTGGGACAGAAATCGGTAATTCGTTAGAATTCGATTTCGTCGTCCCACC